>DYJR01000022.1 GCA_020723015.1 Arcobacter nitrofigilis | reverse complement strand
GGTATAATTTTTTAGGTCAAAAAATTGCACTTCAGATTTAAATTTTGGCAACTTATTCTCCAATAATAATTTTCCGATATAATAAAATAATCTCATTATTCTATCATCTAAATCCTTAAATTCTTGGTTTTCAAAGGGATTATTTGATAGACTAACATATTAATTAACAATTTTAAAAAAAAGGTTTACTTATGATAATTATACCGGCTAGGATGGATAGTTCTAGGTTTGCAAATAAAGTTTTAGCAGATGTACTAGGTTTGCCTATGGTTATTAGGACGGCTTTACAAGTAAAAGAGCTAGATGATGTGGCTATAGCAACAGATTCGTATCAAGTCGTAGAAGTTGCACAAAAATACGGTATCAAGGCTATTATGACATCAAATGAACATAAAAGCGGGACGGATAGGGTTAATGAGTGTGCAAATATTTTAGGTCTTAAAGATGATGATATAATCGTCAATGTTCAAGCAGATGAACCTTTTATAGAAAAAGAAGTAGTATCAAAGGTAATTGAAAGAATAAAACAAGGAATATCCAACAAAGAAGATTTTACAATGGTTAGTTGTCACAAAAAAATATCTTCAGAACTCGCAGATGACCCAAATCACGTAAAAGTTGTACTTGATGATAATTCTAATGCAATATATTTTTCAAGAAGTAAAGTACCATATCATAGAGACCATTATTTAGACGCAACATACAACGGTCATTTAGGGATTTACGGATTTAGCAAGAAAAGTTTGAATATGTTTTGTAGGCTAGGGGCTGCTCCGCTTGAAAATATAGAAAAACTAGAGCAGTTACGTGCAATATCGGCCGGTTTAAAAATATCTATGGTAGAAGTAGTTTCTAAATCTTTTGGTATAGATACCAAAGAAGATTTAGAAAATGCTATTAGGATTTTCGGTTAGCCTGTGATTGAGAATACAACTCAAGTATTCTCATGATTATAGCTGATATGTAAGGTATACTTTGTATTAAAAGCGTAGCTGCAAATACATAAATCTCGGTAATACCGTTTTTCATATTTGCTATAAGTAAACCTATAAAAGACAATATTAGTAAAATTGCTAAAATTGTTTCATAAAAAATAGGATTAGTAGAAGTCTTTTTAGCTTTACCGCCCTTTTGAGTTCTTTTAAAAGGTAATCCGTCTTTTACAAATCCATCATAAACGGCTTTGAAAATAATCAACTGTAAACTCATCGAAGCGATAGAACTTAATAGTGTATTTCTCAATGTTGCTTTTACTTTCATTCTATATAAAATAAAAGTATGTAAGATATTTACTATAAATGCCGTAATAATAGGAATAGTTAAAGGAATTGTAGGTATCGTAACACCTACAAATATAATGACGGGAACCCAAATAATATTCATAATCGCCATTAATGGACCCATAGCATCACTTAGCCAGAAAAACCATCCTGTTATAAACTTATGTTTTTGTCTAGGTGTAAGCGACGTTGAGGACGGTTTAAACTCTCTCCAATGTTTTTTGAGTATTTGTATAGCACCGTACGCCCATCTGTGTCTTTGAGTCTTAAATGCCTCTATCGTATCAGGTAAAAGCCCGTGACCGTATCTTCTATTCGTATAGTGAGCAATATATCCTGCTTCAAATAATCTAAGACCAAGTTCACTATCTTCAACTATCGTATCGGTACCCCATCCGCCTACTTCTAGCATTGCTTTGAGTCTGACTAGCACCATTGTACCGTGGACTACTATTGCGTTTTCTTCGTTTCTATCAATCATACCGATATCAAAGAAACCTGCATATTCCGCATTCATTGCAGCTTTAACTATAGATTCTTCACCGTCTCTATGGTCTTGTGGAGCTTGAACTATAGCTACTTTAGGGTCATCGAATAAAGGAACTAAATCAACAAGCCAAGGAGATTGTACTTTGTAGTCTGCATCTATTACGGCTATTATTTCAGCTTTTGGGCTTGTGTATTTCAAAGCCTCATTTAGTGCACCTGCTTTAAATCCTGTACAAGTAATATTTAAAAATACGAATTTCTCGCCAAGCTCTGCACATAATTTTTCTATAGGTTTCCAATAATATTCTTCAGGTGTGTTGTTGATGATTACTAGAACTTCAAAGTTAGGATATTTTAAATCAGCTAAAGAACGTAAAGTTTCTTCTAAAACGTGTGGTTGCTCTTTGTATGCAGGAACATGTATTGATACAAAAGGTATGTTGTCTGATTTAAGATTTATAGGTATCAATCTACTTGGAGGTACACCTATAGAACTTCTAAAAAGTTCATTGGCTTTAGCTAAAGTAATAATAACAAGCGGTATCATCAAAAATGTACCCATACCCCACATTACCCACATACCGAAATTCATATAGTTGATAAAAGGATATGTAGCAGCCATAACGATACCGAATGCCATACCTTGAGCCGCAATTCCATAAGCTAAAGCATGATTAATATTAACTCTTTGATTTTTGAGTCCGTAAAAAGTGAGTAGAGCACCTACTAAAATGGCAGCTATCATTTGATACAACCAGTTTCTATTTAATTCAACTTCACCTCTGAGATGAAATTTTAACTCTCTTTTGGAATTAAATATACCCCAATATTGACCTACGTTTCCTTCTTCATAACCTTTCCAAGGTTGGTCAAAAGCTTCAACTATATTATATGTCCAGTTGTTTTCTTTTGCCATATTTAGAAATGTTCTTATGACTATAGCCTGATTTTTTATACTAGGAATTGCATCATGATTGTTATATCCATGACTTGGCCATCCTGTTTCACCTATTGTTATCTCTTTTTTAGGATATGCCTCTTTTATTAGATTATATTTTTCTAATAAAAAAGTATTGTACTGTTCCACAGGTACTTTTTCCCAGTATGGAAGAATATGAACGGTTATGTAGTCTATACTGTCAATTAACTCTGGATAATCCACCCATATATTCCAAACCTCGGCCGTTGTGACAGGTTTGTTAGTCTCATCGTCTATAAGTTTTATGTATGCCTTTAGTTCTTCAACGTTTAAATCTTCTCTTAAAAGGGTTTCATTACCTACTATTACGGCATTAATAAGATGAGGGTAAGTCTGTAAAATATGAATAGCTTTTTGAATTTCTTCTGCATTGGCATCATAGTCGCCACTCATCCAAAGACCTAAATCTAATTTTATATCTTTGACTCTATCCAATGCTTCAAGTACATACATTGTATCTTGAGCGGAGTATGTTCTTATTTTTTTTGTGTATTGTGAAAGAAGTTTTAAGTCTGCTTCAACTTCTTCTACCGATAAAGGGTCTTTATTATATCCTTTAAAAGGTGAATATGATAACGACTGAAATGTATCCTCAGTGTTCTCTTGTGTTAATACTACTTTGTGGTCTTGAGTAATCCAAAAAAATATTTGGAATAATCCTGCTAAAATGAGAGCAAATACTATGTATCTCAACTATGTTTCCTTATGATTTTATGAAGTGATTTCAAATCGGAATATTAACATATTTTTTCAGATTTGCGTAAAAAAATATTAAATCGGCAAAGAAATTTTTATAGTCGCTCCACTAGAATGATTTTTAGCTTCAATAGAGCCGTTTAAATGGGTTTCTACAACTATTTTACAACTATATAAACCTAATCCTACTCCATGTTTTTCGTCTTTTGTAGAAAAATACGGTTCAAATATTTTATCCATAATATCTTCTTGAATTCCTCCACCGTTATCACTTATTTCAAAAACAAGATTATTATTCAGAACATACTCTTTAAGTTTGATCACGCCGTTTTTGATATTATTACGTAAAATAGCCTCTTTTGCATTGGTAAGAATATTGACTAGAATGGTTGCCAACTCGTTTTTGTAAGTACTTATTTGAATATCGCTTTTAATATCTTTAATAAAATCTATATTATGGGTATCAGATGAATTTGAAAAAATAGTTACTGCTTTTGTGATTATCTCTTTTGGAGATGTTAAAACTTTAGAATCTTTTAATTTAATAAAACTTTGAAACTCTTCAATAGTTTGAGATAGTTCATCCGCTTTTTGCTTAATTTGTAAAAGATTTTCAATCATCTCTTCTTGAGAAATATCATTACCGAAACTCAAATCAAGTTCCATTTTTTGTGCTTTGATAGATATTATATTAAGAGGTTGTCTCCATTCGTGAGATATTAGTTGTAGTGTTTCAGCCATCACGGCTAGTTTTGTTTGTTCTGCTAAAATCTTATCTTTTTGTTGTATTTCAGATTTTGCACTTGAAACTTCATTGGATAATGTGATATTTTTATCTCTCAAAAGTAATTCTTGAGTAATATCAAACATTAAAGCCGTATATCCAACAGTATCACCGTACTTGTTATGTACAGGTTGTATTTTGGCATCTACCCAAAGTAAGCTTGAGTCTTTTTTGACAAAGGCTACTTTATGTGAAAAATAGTTCTGGGCAGAAATTGCTTTTTTAATCTCGTTAAACTCAATTATATTATTGTTTTTTGCCAAAATTGAGTCGTAAGTTTTACCTATAATATTCTCTTTGCTATAGCTTGTGATATACAAAAAAGCATCACTTACGTTTATATAATTACCGTTTAAATCAAAATGGGCGGATATGACGTATTCATTCAAAATCATATCGTCTGATTTTTGTTTGGTTATGTCTATTGCATTGATAACAAAATATTTTTGATTTAGCATTGCTGAAAGAGTAACATATAAATAGACGTTTTTCCCGTCTTTTCTTTTACAAGTTAATTCCAAAGTATTTGAATATTTATCGTTGAGAGTACTTTTTATTAAATTCAAAAAGGGTTCTTTGAACTCATCGTACATAAAGATATAAAAATGGTTTTTTAATATTTCTTCTTTTGGATAACCTAGTATCGGTGAAAAAGCGTTGTTGATATAAATAAATTTACTATTTTCATCTATGATGCCTATCCCATCCCATGAATTGTTTATGATTTCGCGAAGTTCATTATTGCTTTGCTGAAGTTTTTCTATCTCTGAACTCATATTATTTCCGTAACTTAATAGTTTTTATGCAACATTATAGTACAATAAAGATTATTAAAAAAGGTTTTATATTATGAAAAGTTTGACTATTATTGATACGTTTGGATTTTTATTTAGAAGTTATTATGCACTGCCGCCTTTAAAAGCAAAAAACGGTTTTCCTACCGGTCTTCTTACGGGCTTTATGAATTTTATTTCAAATATAGGAAAAGACTTTCAAACAGATTATCTTGTATTTGCCCTTGATAGTAAAGGAAATACGTTTAGAAATGAGATATATGAGCAATATAAAGCTCATAGACAAGAAGTTCCTCAAGATTTATTAAGGCAGCTCCCAATAGCGATAGAGTGGATAGAAAAAATGGGTTTTAAAACCGCAGCAAAAGTAGGATACGAAGCGGATGATATAATAGCATCTATCGCTAAAGGGGCAAGCGAACAAGGTTTATTGGTTAGAATAGTAAGTCACGATAAGGATTTATATCAACTTATAGATGATGATAGGATATTTTTATTTGACCCAATTAAAAAAGATATTATAAATGAGCAAAAATGTATTGAAAAATACGGTATCAAACCAAAACTTTTTACGCAGTATCAGTCTTTATTAGGTGATAGTACAGATAATATACCAGGTGTAAAAGGGGTAGGGGAGAAAACTGCAAAAGAACTTATTCTACAGTTTGAAACCGTAGATAACATATATGCAAACATAGATGAAGTTCCAAAGCCAAGATGGAAAAATTTGCTTTTGGAAAATAAAGAGATGGCTTATATTAGTCAAAAGCTTGTTACTTTGGCAACAGATGCGTATGATTTTATAGATTTGCATGAATATGAATTGCCTTGTGAAAATCCGATACTTAAAATTTCAGATGAATTGAATGCATATGATTTAACGTCAATTTTAAAAAGAGTGCATACAAACGGGCTTGGATTTAAAACACAAGCCCCCGTTAGTACCAATAGTGTAGATTTTGAATATATTTTACTAAATAATAAAGAACAACTTTTCAATGTTTTAAAATCAATACCGAAAGATTCTATAATATCATTTGATACCGAAACAACATCTTTGGATAGTAGTAGTGCAAAAATAGTAGGTTTTTCGTTTTGTTTTGATTCAATAAAGGCTTATTATGTACCAATCGGACACGTATATTTAGGTGTTCCTAATCAAATTTCACTAGAAGATGCAAAAACTGCAGTAAATATGTTAGCATCGCAAAAAGTCGTTTTTCAAAATTTCAAATACGATTATGAAGTGATTAGAAACAATTTTAATATAGAAATGCCTTTGTTCGCAGATACTATGGTTATGGGGTGGCTTTATAATCCTGGACAATCTGTCTCTTTAGATTCTATGGCAGAAGAGTTTTTTAATCATAAAATGATTGCTTACGGTGATGTTGTAGCAAAGAATCAAATATTTGCGAATGTAGATGTGTCTGAAGCTTGTAGATATGCTTCGGAAGATGCTTTGATTACATATAAATTGTATTTTAAATTGAAAGAACTTTTAGAACAAAGAGATACTGAATTATTAAAATTGGCTCAAAACTTGGAATTTCCTTTTATATATGTTTTGTTGGAAATGGAAAGAAACGGAATAAAAGTGGATATCGACTTTCTGAAAAAGCTTGAAAATAAGTTTAATGATAGATTAAAAGAATTAACGGCTTCCATATATCAAAGTGCAGGATGTGAGTTTAATATAAATTCTACGAAACAACTTGCAAATATACTTTTTGAACGCTTAAAGCTAGACAGCGGTAAAAAAACCAAAACAGGGTTTAGCACAAATGAACAAGTTTTACAAGAGTTAAAGGGTGAACATGAGATTATCGAAAAACTTTTGGAATATAGAGAGGTATATAAACTTTACTCAACATATGTGATACCGTTACAAAACTTTGCTTTACAAAGTAGCGATAAAAGAGTTCATACAAGTTTTTTACAAACAGGTACGGCAACAGGAAGACTTAGTAGTAAAAATCCAAATTTACAAAATATTCCGGTAAGAAGTGAATTAGGCAAAGAGATAAGAGAGTCTTTTATAGCAAAAGAAGGATATGTTTTATTGTCCGTTGATTATTCTCAAATAGAACTTAGACTTTTGGCACATTTTAGCGGTGATGAATCTCTTGTAAATGCTTTTAGGAATAATCAAGATATTCATCTTCAAACTGCAATAAAGCTTTTTGGAGAAGACGAAGCCAAAGAAAAAAGAGATATAGCAAAAACAATTAATTTCGGTTTGATATACGGTATGGGACCAAAAAAACTATCTCAAACTTTAGGAATAGAATACAAAACGGCAAAAAAATATATAGATGATTATTTTACACTTTTCCCAACCGTTAGAAATTATTTGAAATCTGTTGAGGAAGAGGCTCTAAATAATGATTTTGTAACAACTTTGTTAAAAAGAAGAAGGTACTTTAATTTTGAAAGTGCAAATCAAATGCAAAAAGCCGGATATTTAAGGGAAGCTGTAAATAGTGTATTTCAAGGTACGGCTGCAGATTTGATAAAACTTGCCATGTTAAAAATTTACAATATTTATAAAGGTGACGACAAGTGTAAGATGTTATTGCAAATTCACGATGAATTGGTATTTGAAGTTAAAGAAGCATATATAGATGATATATCAAAAAACATTATAGATATAATGGAAAATATTTGGAAGTTAAATATTCCTTTGAAAGCAAAATTAAATATTAGTAAAAACTGGGGTAATTTGAAGTAAAAAGACACGTGTGTCTGAAATGTGACTTAAAAATAACAAATAACGGCAGAAATATTTGACAAACTTAATAATTTTTGATAAGATATGTAAAAAAATTGTTAAAGGAACATATTATGGCAACAACTAAAAGTTTAAGAAAATTGAAAAATGCTAATTTGTTGGTAGTTACGGCTGATTCTAGTAATAAAATACTGAACTCATTCTGTCAAGATTTTAAAGATGCGAAGTTTGCTTCAACTTCGTCTGAAGCTATATCAAAGCTAAACAATCCACATATTAACAATGATGGTAGTATATCTCCTACGGATATTGTTATACTTGATACTAATATACCTAACTATCAAGAATTTGCAAAACATTTGAAGGCTGTTATGCCTACAATACCTAAATTGATGATTTCTGATGTTTTAGATGACGATATGATTTTAAATGCCGTTAATTGTGAGGCTTATATGCTGTTACCTAAAACAATATCTCCGGCAGAGCTTAGAGTTGCCGTGATTATGTGTTTAAATCAAGCAAAAAGAGGCGATAAAGTAGAGTTTGCAAAAGGTATATATTTTGATGAGTATAGACAACTTTTCTTCAAAAAGAATGGTGAGAATATAGATTTAACTAAATTGGAATTCGGTTTATTAAAACTTCTTTTAGATAGAAGAGGGGATATAACTGATTATGATACTATTAAAGAACAAGTTTGGAGAGGCAAAAAAATGTCTATCTTTACAATGAGAAACGTAGTTAATAAAATTAGACAAAAAACATATTATGATATCATTAAAAACTTTTCAAATAAAGGTTACACTATAGATGAACCAAAAAATAGATAAATTTGTTATCAAATTTATCTATTAATTTAGCTTAGGGGTTGATATTTTTGCAAGAAGAGGTTATAATTTCAAAAGAAAACTTAGTTAACTTATTTAAGAATAAGCGTATTATTGAAACTGACTACGGTTGGTATTTGGATGGTAGCGAAGTTGAGATTATAGCTTTGCATGAAATAGAACCTAAGTTTCTAAGAGATGTAGCTAATGCTAAGCTTTACAAGATAAAGCGTAGAGATGGTAAAAATATAAATTTATAAAAGTTGGTAAGTCAAGAGTTATGTAACTATATGTTAGTTGTTTTATTGACTTTGGAAAGGTAAGCTTTAATGTCGCATTGTCCATTTTGTGGTAAAAAGATAGCCATGAGTAAAGCATTTTGCTCAAGAACTTGTAAGGAAAATTACTTTCAATTAATAGCTATACAAATCCCTAAACCTTTTTTGAAAAGAATTTACGTTTTTTGTAATGAAGAACAACGCGAAGAAGAGATAGAGAATTTTGCCAAAAGGCATAACTGGAGAGTTGATCTCCTGAAAACGAAAATAGAAGAGGTTGCAAAAGATAGCGGCTATATAAAAGTAGTGCCTACTAGCGGGTCTTCAAAAAAATCACATTGAGATTTTACAGCAGACTTGATAGTTTTGTATAAAACTCGTCAAGTGTGCTTTTAGTTATCGTTGTAGTATTTTCTTTTTGTTTTGTTCCCCACATACTTTCCGGGAAATAACCGTCATTTTCAAATCTTGCCATTATATGAAAGTGTACTTTCGGTAAATAATTGCCGAAAGAAGCAATATTGATTTTTGTAGGATTAAAACTTTTTATCATTTCACGTTCTATTACATCAAGAACTCTTATTATTTCAAGTCTGGTATCTATATCACAGTCACTAAATTCTTTCCGTCCTTGTTTGTCGAAAACCTTTAACCATGGTATATATGAATCATGTATTTCTACATAGATAAGATTATTTTGATAAATTTGATTTTGCATATATCTCTTCCAAAAGTTTTTTACTTGTTGTTATATCGTTATCATTATGCTTTGTAAAACCCCAATTGATAACTATTGCATCTATATTGGCATTTTGTGCTGCATATAGGTCTTTTAAACTATCCCCTATTAAAATAGATTGTTGTTGATGGCGTAAATCTTCTATGGTTTTTAGTATCATATCGGGATGGGGTTTTGATTTTGTTACCATATCCGCACCCACTATCATATGAAAAAACTTTTCAATTTCCAGATGTGCTAACATTTTTTTTGCAAAAAGGCTATTAGCATTTGTGGCAACGCTCAATTTAAAATCATTTCTCAAAATATCAAGCATTTCATAAATGCCGTTATAAAGTTTTAAGTCGTATGTACAAGTTTCATAATAGTGTTCTTCAAAAAGTTCCGTTTGTTTTTTTGTGAAAGTAGGAGTCTTATAAAAAAAATCTGCACTATTAATATGTGGATTATTGAGATTTTCTAGTAAATATGTTTTTTCCAATGCTTCTAAGTCAAAATGACTTCTCACGTAGTTGATAGTATTTGTAATAGCATCTGAACTATCAACTAACGTCCCATCCATATCAAAAATTAAAAGTTTTTTCATTAATTCTCTTTAAAAATAGCAGAGCCTACTCGAATGAGATTACTACCAAGTTCTATAGCAAGTTTATAGTCTCCGCTCATACCCATAGAACAAATTGTTGCACCGTCATGTTTTAAGAGATCAAAAATCTCTTTTGTAGTTTTAAAACTTTGTTTTATTATATTCTCGTCGTCTGTGTGTGCACCAATACTCATAACACCGCAGAGATTGATATTTGAGAAGTTTCCTTTGATGTTTTGATATGTTTGAACCGCAACTTCAGGCATAACACCTGCTTTTGTGTCCTCTTTTGCACTATTAATTTGAAGTAAACAATTCATAGTTTTATTTTTTACTTTTAGCCGTTTGTCTAGTTCTTCAGCCATTTCTATACTTTCCAATGAGTGCATTAAAACAGGGTTTAGGTCTATGAGTTGATTTATTTTGTTGGTTTGTAAGCGTCCTACAAAATGCCAACTTATCGGTAAATCTACTAAGACTTCTGATTTTTCTTTTAAATCTTGAACTTTATTTTCTCCAAATGCACGTTGCCCACATTCATATAGGGTTTTGACATCATCGGTAGTATGATATTTACTAATTGCTACAAGTTGCACTATATGGTGTGCATCTAGACTAAGTCTTGCACTTTCAATATTTGTTATAATCTCATCTAAGTTTTTAATAGCTTGATTTTTATTCATTATCCCCACCATCCATTCATCATTCTATTTATGTCATTATACAAACCTAATCCCATAAGACCCATAAGTATTACCCAACCACCTATTGTAAGATTTAAAAGAATTTTTTCGTTAGGTTTACGTTTTACTATCATTTCATATAAATTAAACATAATATGTCCGCCGTCTAGGGCAGGAATAGGTAGTAAGTTTAATACTCCTAAATTTACCGAAATAAGTGCAGTAATAGCTAATAAAGGCACAAATCCTACCTCACTAGCATCTGATATAACTTTACCTATGGTTATAACTCCTCCGACTTCACTACTCGGCACTATCCCTTGAAGTAGTTTTTGAAGACCCAAAAATATCATTTTGCTAGCTTCTAGTGTTTTTTCAAATGCAAACACTATTGACTCGTCAAGAGAGTGTTCAACTGTAACTACGTTAGGGGCAGGTGCTATGCCTACCATTTTTTGTCTTATGTTTTCACCGAAAATATTTTTAGAATCCATAATCTGAGGATATAAGGTCAATGCTTTTTGCCTATTATCTCTTAAGATAACAAATCTCAAAGGCTCATTAGAATCTTTTATGATTTTGCTCAAATCATCCCAACTTTTTATTTTTATACCGTTGATCTCTAAAATAGTGTCGTTTACTTGAAGTCCCGCTTTTTGTGCAGGTGAATTTTCTACAATATTACCTATTGTGGGTGCTATTGCACTGCTTCCAAGTATTGCTATAAAAAAATACAAAACACCTGCTAAAAAGAAGTTTGCAAAAGGTCCCGCAAAAAGTATAACTATTCTCTGCCAAGGCTTTTTGTGGTTGTAGCTATCTTCACCGGACTCATGTGAGACAGGTTGCATATCGTCTTGACCTTTCATCTGTACATAACCGCCTAGCGGTATCATAGCAACCTGCCAACGAGTACCCTTATACATTTTACTATATATCGGTTTACCGAATCCTATAGAAAATTTATGTACGGTTACACCAAAATATCTGGCTGCTAAAAAGTGACCTAACTCATGGACAAAAATCAATAAAGACAATACTATAATAAATGTAAATAAACCCAATGAAAACCCCTAAAAAATTAATAATTAACAACTAACAACTTTGGTGTGACTTCGTCACAAATATTAATTAATCTATGAGCAAAGCTAATTCAACAATTATTAGTTATTAACCATTAGTTATTAATTAAAATATTCTTTTATATATTCATAACCGCTATATAGCGTAATAGCTACCGCAAGCCATAGTAAAGTCGTTGCAAAAGGCCAGTTCATTATCAAAAAACCTATGGCTATCATTTGAAGAACCGTCTTGCTTTTGCCCCACATAGAAGATGCTATATTCTTGCCTTCGCTAACTGCCACGACACGAAGACCTGTTATAAAGAATTCTCTTGTCAGAATTAGAAATACCGCCCAAACATCTGCTCTATCTATAACCATGAGTCCTAAAAAACTGGCAAGCATTAACATTTTATCAGCTAAAGGGTCTAAGATAGAGCCAAGTTTAGTTATTTGATTCCAAGAACGTGCTATATATCCGTCAAAAAAGTCGGTAATACTTGCAATTACAAATAAAAGACCCGCAAAATAATCAAACCAACTAAAATGCCATCCTGCAAAAATAGGGTTATTCCTATCTACAAGAAACCATAACATTAAAGGTGCTATGGCTATTCTTAAAAGAGCAAGAGTATTTGGTAAATTCATTAATAATTAGCCTCTAATGAATTTTCTTCATGTAGTAACTCCTCATGGAAAAGAACTACCTGATTTCTGCCGCTTTCTTTTGCTTTATAAAGTGCCAAGTCTGCATATTTGATACATTTCCAGAAAGTATCACCTTGTTCAGGGAACATTGAACAACCTATACTTATCGTTTTACTGAAATGTCCGTTACCTGCTTTTATTTTTTTAGCTGAAAACGCAATTCTTATTTTTTCTGCAATTTCTTTTATATAACCTGTGTCACAATTATATAAAAGTACAATAAACTCTTCACCGCCGAATCTTACTACGATATCAGATTCTCTAGTGTTTTCTACTAATGTTTGAGCTATTATTTTGATAGCTTCATCGCCTACATCATGACCGTAAGTATCGTTAATCATTTTGAAATAATCAATATCAACCATCAAAATACCGTAAGCTATTTTTGATCTTTTTGATTGAGATACTATTTTATCGATAGATTCTTCGAGGTACTTTCTATTAAATAGACCTGTTAGCGGGTCTGTTCTAGCTGATTTTTCTAGTCTATTCATTAGTTTTTTACCTACTATCTCAGGTTTGGCAGCATCTACATAATCATGGATAAGAGGTAATTTTGCTCTTACTTCTTTAAGCTCCTTCGGACCGTCTGTAACAATAGATACTACAATATCTAAATCATTAGATATAGAAAAAGGTACACATAGATAACATTTACTGTCATCATTAAATTTTGAACAAAGTTTTTTAAATTGGCAAGAATCAACCAAAGAGTTTGTTCTATCTGCTCTACAATTACCGTTTGCTATACAATGAGATATTTTTTCTATATATACTTCTTTTGTAGTGTGTGTAGCATTATCGGCTTCAATAATTACAAAGTCGTCAAGACCTACTTTTGTTCTCAAGACTTCCGCAATCCTTTCATAAACCGTATTTATATCTTCATCATGTTCTATAGTTTTTCTGAAATTATAAATATCAGACAATCTAGTGACCGTTTTATTTACTTCCATAAGCGGGTCAGGTAGTTCGTGTTTATCATGTTCTTGTTTTGTAATAAATACCTGTATTTTTGCTTCTATATCATCAAGTGTAGTTTGTAGTTTTTCTAGAAGACCGTTAATCCAATTTGCTACTTCTTTACTCTCTTTTTGATTTTCAGTTATAACCCTATGTGAGTAGTCACCGTCTTGAGCTGAACTCATAACTTCTTTTATGGAATCAAATACATTAATATAAGGTCCTATAAGTCTAGTAACAAACACTAAAATAACTATCATTAATACAAATAATATTAATATGGCATAAGCAATAGAAGAAACACCGTAAGTTTTTAGGTCATCTATGTTTACGACCATTGATATAGCACCAAGCGTATCACCGACTTTTGCGTCATGACACCTTAAACAATCTATAGGACCTGTGTTTGTAGCAATATAAGGTATAGTTACTCTTAGAGTACTAGAACCAAGTATTGATTCGTGTAACTCATTTTGACCTTTACCTGTTTTTAATACGTGTGAGTCTATATCGTCTCTTATTCCTTCATTGAATAGTCCGTTACCGTATTGTTTAATAACATTCTCGCCACGCACTAGCCATAAAGCTTCAAGACCTTGAAGATTTTCAATCTCTTTCAAGAATACTTCTCTATTGTCCATGATGCCGTTTATCATATGTGCCGTTAAACCGTGCTTGACGCTCTGGGCTATAGTTTCGGCTTTGTTGATTGCAGTATTAATAGAATAGTTTCTAAAGTTATATATTAAGTTTGCCAACATAATAATAAATATAACTACCATTATACTGAATAATGATAACGCAATCTTAGACTTAGTATTCATGAATCGATCCTTTGTTTCTTGATATTAATTAAAAGTAGTCCCGCCGTCAATAACTATAGTTTGTCCCGTAAGCCAACTACATTCATCAGTACATAAAAAGTAAGCCATACCTGCAAGATCCTGAGCTTCACCCATTCTTGAAAGTGGACTCCTTTTGACAACTTCAGATTTTATCTCTTCATAATTTGGAAATTTTTTAAGAGCATCCGTATCAATAGGTCCACCGCTTACGCAGTTTACTCTTATATTGTACTCGCCAAGTTCAGCTGCGGCATATTTGACCATTGTTTCAACGGCATTTTTGCTATTGCCATGACCTGCATAGTTTGGAGTATATACAAGATTTCCAGTAGAGCTAAGGCTTATAATAGAACCGCCGCCCACTTTTTGCATTCTTTTTGCTGCTTCTTGAGCACCGACTACAAAAGCCAACACCGTAGCCGTATATATATTATTTAGACCTTTAGTTTTTAGTCTCATAAACGGTGCAAAACCACCGACTACAGATCGACCTGATATAATAGCATTTGATATAAAATAATCAACTCTATCAAAATCTTCGTCAATTTGTGCAAATAAATCTTTATATGTATCAGGCTCTAAAATATCAAATTTATAACCTTTTGCTTTGATACCGTAAGTTTTTGACAAATCGGCTTCTATCTCCTTTGCGACTTCTTCATTGGAGTTATAAGTAAATGCTACATCAATGCCAACCTTGGCAAATCTATATGCTATAGCTTTACCTATACCCTTAGTTGCTCCGCTTATTACTAAAACTTTATTGCTCATGTAAAATCCTTATAAAATTATATCATATTTTTTTATTATTTGCTCAATTTTTTGCATATTTTCTTTTGAAGGTGGAGTTAGAGGTAATCTAAATTCTAAGGTATCTATCAAACCTGCTATATACATTGCCGCTTTTATAGGAATAGGGTTCGACTCACAAAATAGTACTCTGTTTAATTCAAAAAGATGTTCGTTTAGAACTTTTGCTTCCTCTAGTTTTTTCTCTTGAGCCAAACGGATAAGTTTGTTTTTTAGATTTGGGACTAAATTTGCCGTCACAGATATACACCCTTGCCCACCTACACACATCATAGGTAAATCGGTAGCATCATCACCGCTTATTACTACAAGCTCAGGTGATAGTGTCATAAGCTCTATTATCCTATCTAAGCTTCCGGTAGCTTCTTTGATGGCATATATATTTTTTACATCTTTTACAAGTCTTGCTACGGTACTAGGAAGTAAATCTACTCCAGTTCTTCCGGGTACATTGTATAACATTACAGGTATTTCTATAGACTCAGATATTGCTTTGTAGTGTTGGTAAAGCCCTTCTTGTGTAGGTTTGTTATAATAAGGAGTTACCGATAATATACCGTCTGCACCTATTTTTTGTGCAAATTTTGCAGTTTCTACAGCTTCGTGCGTTGCATTACTTCCGGCTCCTGCTATTACTTTTACGTTTGTACCTTTACATACGCTTACTGCTATCTCTATACATTCTCTATCTTCTTCATAAGTTAAAGTTGCACTCTCACCCGTAGTCCCAACGGGTACTACTGCATCCATACCTTGAGCTATTTGTCTTTTTATAAGTTTTTCAAACCCTAGCGTATCTAATTTACCGTTTTTAATAGGTGTTACTAAAGCAGTCATAGCACCTGTTATATTACTCATCATCTTGTCCTTTTTTTAATATTATAGTTGTTGAATTCTCTTTTTTGAAGTATTTGTTGGATACTTCTTTGATTTTTTCTATAGTTAGATTTTGTATATGGTCTTCATACTCCAAAAGTGGCTTTATATCACCTTTTGCAAAATAAGTACCAAATAAATCTGCCGTACTTGAAGAGTTGTCAAGCGAAAATATAAAGTCGGCTTTTGTATTTATCTTGACCTTTTCAAGCTCTTCTTGTTTTATTTTACCTTTTTTTAAATCTTTAAGTATAGCAAGTATCTCTTTTTCTACATCTTTTGCTTTTACTTTGTCGTTGCATACGGCAAGAATCAAAAATACGCCAGGGTCTCTAAGCTCCATATTGTATGCATAAATGGTATTAACCAATCTTTTTTTATCTACAAGTACACGATGTAATCTACTGCTTTTACCGCTACTTAAAAGTTCGCTAATAGCATTAAGAGTAGGGGTGTCCTCATCTTTAAAATCCCCGACTTTATAAGCAATAGCAACCATCTCTACTTCTGAATCTTTGTGTATAACAGCTCTTTTTTCACCGCTTTGTTTTGGTTCTTTCATATAGACTTCAGGAATAGGTGTAGTATTTTTGATGTTAGCAAAATGTTTTTTTGCTTTTTCAAAAACTTCATCTTTGTCTATATCCCCTGCCACTAAAATAAAGGCATTTTGCGGTTGATAATATGTAGCATGGAAGTTTTTAATATCATCTATAGACCAATTTTGTATATCTTCCATAAATCCTATCGGTGTCCAGTGATATGGATGATATGTAAAGATATTGTTAAATAGATTAAAATACAAATATCCCATAGGGTTATTGTCGGTTCTCCAACGTCTTTCTTCCGCCACTACGTCACGTTCCGGTTGGAACTCTTCATCTTTTAAAGATAAGTTTTGCATCAATTCACTAAATAGTTCAAGCGATTTATCAAGATTGCCCGAGCTTGACTTGATATAATATTTTGTATAGTCAAAACCTGTTGAAGCGTTATTTACTCCACCGAATTTTTTGATTATTTCGTCAAACTCACCTGCTTTTAGGTTGTCGCTACTTTTAAAATTCATATGTTCTAACATATGGGCTATTCCACTCTTGCCCATAGTTTCGTTTCTACTTCCTACTTTGTAGTAAATATTCGTAGTAATTACATTTGTTCCGTTGTCCATAGGTATTACAATAACTTGCAATCCGTTGTCCAAAGTCGTTTCATAATATTTCGGTAGGCTATTTGCCATTAAAACCCCTTTTATAACTAATAATGAAAAACTAACAATTAATAATTTTTGAATATTTTTTACAAAAATACAATTAGTTTTCACCATTTTGCTTCATCCTTTTAAAATTTATCGTGAAACGATACCATAATTATTAGTTTTTAGTTAAATCTATTCCCACGGCTTCGCTTATATTTGAAAAACCGTCTTTTTTTAGAAGTTCTATTAGACCTTCGTTAATATTTTTTACCATAGAAGGACCTTTGAAAATAAGCCCTGAATAAACCTGAACAAGACTAGCTCCGGCTTTTATTCTAGCATAGGCATCTTCTGCGGTAGATATTCCACCTACGGATATGAGTACCGTTTTTCCAAAAAGTTCTTTTGCAATAGCTTTGAAAAGATTGTAAGACTTTTCTTTTAGGACTTCACCGCTTATTCCACCGAAAGTTTGCGGATTTGGCAATAGCGAATAGTCGATAGTCGTATTCGTAGCTATTATACCGTCTGCCCCGTTTTCTATTGCACATTTACAAAGGTCTATTGCTACACTTGCGTCCATATCCGGTGCAATTTTTAGAAATATTGGTTTTTTCGTAATGCTTTTTGCCATATAAAACGTATTTTTGATAAACTCTTCATTTTGTAAATCTCTTAAGTTTGGAGTATTTGGGCTGGAAATATTTACCACTAGATAATCACACATACTTTCGAAGTTTCTAATAAGTAATTCGTAGTCCTTCATTGCATCTATTTCTGCCGTAACTTTGTTTTTACCTATGTTTACCCCAAGAGGTATAGAAAAAGGATAAACTTTTTTTACGTTTTGAGAAACAGTATAAGAACCTTCATTGTTGAAACCCATAGCATTTTGGATAGAGTTATATTCAGGGTATCTAAAAAGTCTAGGCTTTGGGTTGCCGCTTTGAGGTTTAGGTGTAACGGTACCTATCTCAGTAAAACCGAATCCTAATGCAGGCATAGCTTCTATCATAGTAGCGTTTTTGTCAAATCCAGCCCCAAGCCCTACAGGGTTTTCAAATCTGATACCAAAGATTTCTTGCGATAAACTAGAACTTAATACGAAGTTTTTTTCTACCATGTAGTTATTTACCAAAGAACACTTCGGTAAAGCTCTTAAGCCAATTTCTGCAATAGTGTGAGCCGTTTCAGGGTCAAACTTAAATAATACTTTCTTTATTAAATCGTAGCTAATCATCATGGTTGCCTTTAGATACTGAAATTTTGTTCCTTATTATATTGAAAACAAACTTAGTTAAAAGTTAGTTTTGGTATAATCACAACAAAAAAGATTAAGAAGATGAAAGAAATTATAGACACGATAGTTTTTATTTTGTTTATCGTAATGTTAGCTTTTTTTATAGCCGGTTTTAATCGTCAGCAAGTAAAAAAGCATCAAGATAAATTAGATGAGATTGAAAGAAGGAAAAAAGAAAATGATAAAACCGTTATTGATTGAAGTTTTAGTGGAAGAACTTCCGGCTGTTCCGTTTTTGAAAGAACTACCTAATATTGAAAAAAAATGGTCGGATATATTACAAAAAAACAATCTTTTATGTGAATTTAGCTTTTTTTATACACCAAGAAGATTAGTTTTATGGCATAGAGAGTTTAAAACAAAGCAAGATGATGCAACGCAAGAGTTTTTTGGAGCACCTGTTGCTATGGCGTATAAAGACGGTGAACCTACAAATGTAGCTATAGGTTTTGCAAAAAAATGCGGTGTGGAAGTAAGTGAGCTAAAAACTACTGTACAAAACGGCAAAGAAGTTCTTTTTTACGAAAAGCAAATATCCGGTAAACCTACAAAAGAGATATTAAACGAGCTTGTAAATGAATTTATATCCTCTTTAAATTTCGGTAAATCTATGAGATGGGGAAGCTTCAAAGAGAGCTTTATAAGACCTATAAAAAGCCTTTCTATTATGCTTGGTGATGAAGTAGTAGAGGGTGAGCTTTTCGGTATTAAATCAAGCAATTTTACTTACGGGCATAGAATGGTAAGCTATGACAAAGTTTATTTTGATTTTGCGGGTGATTATTTTTGTAAATTATCAAAAGCAGGTGTTATACTAGACCAAGAGCAAAGAAAAGATATGATTTTGAACTCTATAAAAGAGCTTGAAACAAAAAATAACGTAAAAGTAGAGATAGATGAAGAGCTTTTGGATGAAGTAGTAGCTATTACGGAGTATCCTACACCGCTTTTGGGTACATTTAGCGAAAGTTTTTTGAAGCTTCCTCCTGAAGTAATCATAACATCTATGAAAGAGCACCAAAGATACTTTGCGGTACATAAAAACGGTAAACTTGCAAATAATTTCTGTGTGGTTACAAATGCGAATACTACGGAATTTAGCAAGATAATAGCAGGAAACGAAAGGGTACTTAAACCAAGACTTACCGATGCTATGTTCTTTTATGAAAATGACTTAAAAAGAGGTCTTGATACTTCAAGATTATCGTCTGTGTTGTTTGCCGACGGTTTGGGTAGTCTACAAGATAAAACGGATAGAGAAGTAAAGGTATGTAAATATCTTGCCGATAAGTTGAAATTTGAGCCGAAAGATACTTTGGTACAAGCGGTCAATCTAGGCAAAGCTGACCTTATGAGTGAGATGGTTTACGAATTTACCGAGCTTCAAGGACTTATGGGGTATTACTATGCAAATGAACTGGGTATAGACTCAAATATAGCCCTTGCTCTGAAAGAACAATATTTACCTGACGGGGTAGATAGTGAACTTCCTTCAAGTGAATTTAGTGCTATAGTTGCTTTAGCTAATAAAATAGATACTATTTTTGGTTTGTTTAGTATAGGCAAGATACCCTCAGGTGCAAAAGACCCTTATGCTCTAAGACGTGCCGCTTTTGGAGTGCTAAAAATACTAAACGAATATAAATTTGATATTGAGATTGACGTAATGATAGAAGAGTTGTCTCATAACTATAAAGAGCTTGATAAAAAACTTGTTTTGGAGTTTTTTGAAGATAGACTTCAAAGTATAGTAAACGTAAATCCATCTGTTTTGAAAGCGGTACTTGCTACAAATGAGAGAAACATATCAAAAGTAGTAAGTAAAGTAAATGCTCTCAATGCGATAGTAAACAGCAGTGATTTTAAAGAGGTGAGCTCTACATTTAAAAGGGTTGCAAATATTATCAAAGATGTTGATACAAACGGACGTATTGAGATCAATGAAGGTTTATTTGAGCAAGATGAAGAACAAAATCTCTACAAAAAATACAATGCAATAGTATCGAATAGTTATGATAATTATGAAGACCATCTTGATGCACTTTTTGGTATAAAACCTGAGTTAGATATGTTTTTTGATAAGGTTTTCGTAAACCATGATAACCTAAATATAAGACAAAATAGAAAAAATCTTATTAGTTTAATCTACATTGCCTTTAAAGAAATAGCCGATATTAAAGAAATTACAATATGATAACACCCTTTTTATGGGGTGTTTGACCATATTAAGTATAAATTTTACTAAAAATACTCAAAAAAATGATAAAAATCTTAAATTTATGATATAATTAAACTTCGGTATTGGAAAGAACAGAAGTATAACGAAAAGAATGGGCTAGTCTCTATCTTTGATTATATAAGATGCTTTTATGATACCTTAGTATATTAAAATTAAGGGCGACGATGAATATTTATGTTGGCAACTTGTCTTACAATCTAAGTGATATGGATTTTAAAGACCTGTTTGGGCAATTTGGCGAAGTGGTATCTGCTAAGATAATCAAAGATAGAGAGACTGGTAGATCAAGAGGGTTTGGTTTTGTTGAAATGAGTGCAAAAGCTGATGGACAAACTGCTATCGAGCAACTACACGGTAAAGAATTCCAAGGAAGAACTTTAGTTGTTAATGAAGCTAGAGAAAAAGAACAAACAGGTGGTGGTTCTTTCAATAGAGACAACAACAGAAGAGATAACAGAAGAGATAACAATAGAGAGAGATCTTTTAGATAATCATCTTACTGTAGCCATTTCTTTTCGAAATGGCTTCTTTTAAAATTCTTATTTTACGCTAGTTTAAAAGCAATCGAACTAACAGCCATTACAAGCATACTTAAAGTAGTTCCCAATATTTCCGTATGTGAATTTCCATAAACTCTAACCGTAGGCAAAAGCTCATTAAACGATATATAAATCATAATACCCGCAACCGTCGCAAATGTAACACCAAGTGCCATATCTCCAAGTATCGGTAATAATATCAAAAATCCCAAACCGCACCTAGAGGCTCTGCTATACCTGATGAAAGAGCATATAAAAAAAGCTTTTTTCTTGTCTTTTGTGGCTCTATAAATAGGTAAAGATATAGCCATACCTTCCGGTATATTATGGATAGCTACGGCTAATGCTATTGAAATACCGAGTGTTAAGTTTTCCGTACTGGCTACAAATGTAGCAAATCCTTCGGGGAAATTGTGTATTGCTATAGCAATGGCTGTAAATAATCCTGCACGTTTTAGGTTTTTGTGACTTGCTTCACTTATCTTATCTTGAATATCTGCTTTTAGTTCGTGTGGATTTATTTCCGTAGGGATAAGTTTGTCTATGAGTGCTGTAAGTCCAATACCTGCGAAAAAAAAGAAAACAACCAAAGCATGTGAAATAGTATCGCTATATGTGGCACTAAATGCATCTTGAGCTTTTGGAAAAATCTCCACAAAAGATACATCTATCATCACTCCTGCACTAAATTCAAGACCTATGGAAAATACTTTATCGTTGTTAAATTTGGAAAAAAATGCAATAGCTGCACCTATCCCCGTACTCAGACCTGCAAAAAGGGTCAGCAAAAATGCTATGGTGAAAGTTTGTAGGGTAATGTCTATCATATTATTTAGTTTATTGGTGTATTAGTATATTGGTGTATTAGGGATTTCTTACTAATACCATTTAAAATAATAAACATAATATAATTAAGCCACAATCTGTTACAAT
>DYJR01000021.1 GCA_020723015.1 Arcobacter nitrofigilis | reverse complement strand
ATTATGAATAATAAAACAAAACAAATAGAAAAATATGAAATACTTATGAGATTACTTAATAGCAAAGGTGAGATAATATCACCTTACCAATTTATGGATATAGCTAAAGTATCAAAACATTACATTGACTTGACAAAAGTTGTTATCCACAAAGCATTTTCATATTTCGAGAAAAGAGAAAATATAGAGTTTTCAATCAATATATCAACTTTGGATTTGTTTGAAGACGGTTTATATCATACCTAAAAAACGAGATTAAATATTTCGGTATAGGAGATAGACTAGTAATAGAACTTATTGAATCGGAGAGTGTGAATAATTACGATGTAGTAGAAAGATTTATGAAAAGTATGAAAAACTAGGGGTAAAAATAGCTATCGATGATTTTGGAAGCGGATATTCAAATTTTGCACATATCATAAATCTCAGCCAATATATCGATTATATCAAAATTGACGGTTCGCTTATCAAAAATATTTGCAATGACGACACCCATTCTTTGGTTATTTTACAAACTATCCAAACACTTTCAAAACAACTAGGTATCAAAACCATAGCAGAGTTTGTAGATAGTGAGCAAAAACTAAAATATGTAGATGACTTAGGTATTGATTTTGCTCAAGGCTACATAATAGGAAAGCCTATGGGACAGATGCTATAAAAATTTCTGAACTATTTTAAAACCTACTCCGGCTGCTAGGATAGTACCGAATAAGTTTATAGATATATTTACCAAAGCCATAGAAAAAGAGACGTTAAAAAGAAAAAAAGTCTCCATAGCAAACGTAGAATATGTAGTCAGCCCACCTAAAAAACCGGTTGTTAAAAACGATTTGATATGAGGGGACAAAGTATAATGGGTAAATAAAGCAAATAACACCCCTATTATAAAACTACCTAAAATATTAACTATAAAAGTCCCGTACGGTATCGTATGGGGCAAATAATGATTTGATAAAGAAGTAACATAAACTCTTGCTATTGCACCTAGAAAACCACCGCTCCCGACCGCTATAATAGTTTGCCAACTAAGACTCATTTTTCGTCCCATTGTGCCATCTCTTGTACAAAAACCTCATTCATATTTTTTTCCGCATCTTTAAACCAATCACTATCTTTAGAAGCTATTACAGGCTCTAAATATATAATTTTAACTTTTCCGCTAATTGACGTTAGATTAACGGAATCAAGTCTTTGACGACTTCCGAGGATTACAACCGGTTGTACTTTTAGACCAAACTTATTTGCTACTATTTTTGCACCTGATTTAAAAGGGAGCATTTTTGTTCCGCTACTTCTCGTACCCTCAGGGAAAATTGCTACGGGTCTGCCGCTTGCCAACCTATTTTCAACATCTTTGACAAGCTTTAAAAGTCCGGCTTTATCTTCTCTATTTACTGAAATCATATTTGGAGCTTTGATAATATGTCCAAAAACGGGCAATTTCTCAATCTCAAGTTTCGCAACCCAAGCAATATCTTTGGTATGCAAATATTCAAGTAACACAATATCAAGTAAGGATTGGTGATTTAGAATAAAAAGTTGCGTATCTTCACATCTATTACCTACTTCTTCTATATCTATACCCAAAATCTTAATCTGCAACCAAGCCCATTTTTGTCTTAACCAGTGATTTTTATTTCTAAATAAATACATCGGCATTATCATACAAAGTACCGTAATAGCAAATTGAATAATATATAAAATACCTCTAGTTTTTGCTAATATCTTCTTCATTAACCCACCCTATTTTATCATCAGGTAATAATACTTTAATATACCCTTTTTGAGAATCTAAAACTTCAACATAAACATCACTGTCGGTTTTGAAAAATACGCTTGAACTTTTTGTAGGCAAAATAAAAACATTAGTATCTTTTTGTAATAAAAAGTTTCTATTAGGTAGATAAACATAAACCAAGTACAAAGCACAGATTACCGTCACAAGCAAAGCAATTTTATCTCTTTTAAATAATAGCCATACAACACAGAAGAATAGTAGCACACCTATTCCAATCCTTTTATATAATAAAACATTACTATTATGAGGATTTAAATCAGTCTGTGTACTAACAATCTCCTCAGAATGGACAATAGGGCTAGAAATAATCTCTATTTTTGAACTTTGTGTATTATAATAACTAAAAGTAAGCGTCTCCTCGTGTATAGGCAATATTATAAAATAAACCAACTTTTCTCTATCAAAATCACCGCTTAAAGATTCTATACCTTGTTTTTGGTAGTTTTTTAGTTTAAAATCCTTAAGATTCGATTCTATACCCTCAAGCTCGATAATAGTCAAAAGAGTGTTATTATCATATTGTTTTGTAATATGACTCGTCAAAGTAAGTTCTTTTGCTATTACGGAAGAGAAGTGTTCTATTTGTTGCCCGACTTTTGATACTTTTATTTCCGGTTTTTCAATTTTATATTCTTCAACTATTGACATATCTTGAACCAAAGAAACTATAATATCAGGCATTACGAAATTTTCGTTTTTTACTTTTACTATAAACTTATTTTGAAATGTTCTTTTGCTATTTAAAATCCATTTTGAATCAGGATTAATTATTTCATAACCGTTACCACCCTCAAAGGTAGTCAAAATCTCATCAAAACTATCTGTTGCTATAGTCGCATTTAGCACTATCGTAAATTGCTGTTTGGTAAATACTTTTTTTGGAAAATTATCATACCTAGCTATTATATTGTGGTCACTTCGTAGATTTAACGCAAATTGGCTTCTATCCAATTTCACGCTACTTGTTTCTTCAGATTGATTCAAGTCTATGACCGACAAAGGCTTTATATCTTGAAATATACTCTCTTCGGTTGAAACTGACTCGACTTGAGCATAAGAAAAATTAAAAAAAAGTGTTATAAAAAGGAGAGATAAAACTACTTTGTACATAATATTAACCATCCTTTTAAAACATTTCCTAAATTTAATATTTATTTGAAAAAACCTTGAAGCATTCTAACACCGTCACTGCTTCCAAGAAGTTCTTGCATTGCACGTTCAGGGTGAGGCATAAGACCGAATACGTTTTTTTGTTTGTTACAAATACCCGCGATATGGTCAACTGCACCGTTCATGCTTATAGGGTTGCCGTCTTTGTCACAATACTTAAGCAATACTTGCTCGTTTGCATAAAGTTCCGCCAAACCGTCAGAATCTATATAGTAATTACCGTCATGGTGAGCAACAGGAATATTTAACACTTCCCCTACTTTACACTCTTGTAAAAAAGCGTTATTATTGTTTACTACGGTTAGATTGTGGTGTCTTGAGATAAAATGTAAAGTATCGTTTCTCTTCATAGCACCCGGTAAAAGTCCTGCTTCAAGAAGGATTTGAAATCCATTACAAATACCTAGTACTTTACCACCTTTTGCCGCAAATTCACTTACGCTTTTCATTATGTTTGCAAATCTAGCAATTGCACCGCTTCTCAAATAATCTCCGTAGGAAAAACCACCAGGAATTACAACCAAATCGGTTCCAACCGGGATTTGTGTATCTTGATGCCAAATAACCGTAGCTTTTGCACCTAATTGTTCAAAAGCCCATTTAGTATCATACTCACAATTCGTCCCTAAAAATTGTAAAACTGCTACATTCATAATTTAACCTACTATCTCTATATTATAATCTTCGATAACCGTATTTGCCAATAACTCTTCACACATTTTTGTAACTTCTGCTTTTGCTGCATCTAGTGATAAGTCACCTAATTCAATAATAATTTGTTTTCCTACTCTAACGTCTTTTACTATTTCTTTAAAACCAAGAGTTCCAAGGGCGTGATTTATAGCTTTACCCTGATCGTCCAATACACCTTGTTTTAATCCAATATTTACTATAGCTTTCAATTTCTCTTCCTTATTTCAAAATTCTATTTAATACTTCTTCGTAAGCCACTTTTAGACCGCCTAAACCTTGTCTAAATCTGTCTTTATCCATTTTCTCGTTTGTGTTTACATCCCAAAATCTACAATTATCAGGGCTTATTTCATCTGCAAGTATTATATTTCCGTCTTTATCTTTACCGAACTCTAATTTAAAATCTATTAAGTTCAAACCTTTTTCAAAGAAGAAAGGCTTAAGTATACTGTTTACGTTTCTTGCCATTGCTCTTAAAACATCAAGTTCTTTTACGTCATCTACCAGATTTAAAATCAAACAATGCTCATCATTTAAGATAGGGTCATTTAACGCATCTTCTTTCAAATAAAACTCTACCAAAACGAAAGGTAAAACTTGCCCGTCAGGGATACCTAGTCTTTTACTCAAACTTCCGGTAGCAATGTTTCTTACGACAACTTCAATTTTGATAATATTAGCTTTTTTGTGTAACATATGATTATCATCCAATTTCTCAACAAAGTGAGTAACCACACCTTTTGATTCCAAAAGCTTGAAAAGCTCCGTACTAATTTTGTTATTTAATGCACCTTTACCGCTTTCACTATCTTTTTTCTCACCGTTAAACGCCGTTAAATCATCTTTGAACTCTGAAATCAACAAGTTTGCATCAGATGTTGACCAAATCTTCTTAGCCTTTCCTTCATATAAAAGCTCTTGTTTTTGCATTATTTACTCCGTATTTATTTTTGAATTAAAATTATAGCTTGTAAGACATCTACAGCAGTTTTTAACTGATTATCTTCATAAAGATCACTATTTTTTATAATATCATCACCACCAACTTGTTTAACCTTATCTTTAGCTTGTATACCGTTTACTTTATCAAGCTCCTCCTCTAAATGCTTTTTAAGATCAGCTTCTTTTACTTTTAATTCATCGTCAGATGCCATTACGGCTTTTCCGTCATGGGAAATTATATCTGGGTCAACACCTACGGCTTGGATTGATCTACCTTTGGGTAAATAGTATCTAGCAATCGTAAGCTTAATAGCTTCTGTTTCTTTCTCATCCAAAGGTAATACTACCTGAACAGAACCTTTACCGAAACTTTTTTCTCCTACAAGTACCGCACGTTTATGGTCTTGTAATGCACCGCTTACAATCTCACTTGCACTAGCACTTCCACCGTTTATTAAAACAACCATAGGAAGTTTTGTCATAGTGGTCTCTTTTTTTGCGAAATGCTTCTCTTCATCTTGAGCATTTCTACCCCTTTGAGATACTATTACGCCGTTGTCAACAAATAAATCAACAAGCCCTATAGCCTCTTTCAAGGCACCACCTGGATTGTTTCTAAGATCTAAAATAATACCTTTAGCAGATTTCAAGTGTTTTGGAAGTTGCTCTTTTATACTAGCAACAACTTTTTCATCAAAGGTAGAAACCCTGATATAAACCATACCGTTTTCCATAGGTCTAACTTTGACGGATTTCAAATCTATCATAGCTCTTTCAAGGTCAAATACAAGAGGCTTAGGTTCGTTCTTTCTAACTACCGTGATACTTACCTTAGTTTTTGCCTCACCCCTCATTAGATTTATCGCTTCATCCAAAGTCATATTTAAAGTAGACGTGTCATTTATTTTGATGATAATATCACTTGCCTTTACACCTGCTCTAGCGGCCGGAGTATCATCGATAGGAGATATAACCGTCAAAGCATCATCACGCATACCAACGACTATCCCAAGACCTCCAAACTCACCTTTCATTTGGACTTGCATCTCTTTGTAAGTTTTCGTATCCATATAAGCCGAGTGTGCATCAAGCTCTTGTAAAAGCCCTTTTATCGATTTATTTACTATCTCTTGTAGCTTTATATCGTCCACATAGTATTTCTCAACCGTACCCAAAACTTTTGTAAGCTTTGATAAAGATTCCAAACGACTTTGCGTCTCTTCGTTTGTCAGAGGCTTTGTTTGCGTCTGAGCATATCCGATAACACTGAATATAAATAAAATTCCTAGTAATAATCTATAAAACATAACATTTCCTGATTTAATATTTGTCGTAATGTTACTCAATTTTCACTTAAGAGTCGTATAAACAAATTGACATTTAAAGATTTACTTATCTAAATTTTAGTATCATATCTGAAATTATTGATTTAAGAGGATATGTATGAGTTTAAAAGAAAATATCGACTATATGAAAACAGAGCTTACGGCTCAAGAACAGTTTATAGAAAATTTCGTCAAAGCGGAAAAAGTATTTAAAAAATACAAAACACTTATTTTAGGGGCTTTAGTAGGAATTGTGATACTTATTATGGCGATGGTAGGTTACGATTATATGGAAGAACAAAACAAAATAAAAGCGAATTTAGCTTTTAACGAGTTTATAAAAGACAAAAACAATGAACAAGCACTTCAAACCATAAAAGAAAACAACAAAAACTTGTCCGAAATAGCAATGCACATAAAAGACGAAAACCATATTCCTGATGTTGCCGTTTTCAAAGAAATTGCAATGTTTCAAAATGCCGTTAAATCAGGTGATACAAAAACAATAGATTCTTTACTATCGAACAATAACTTCCTATTCAAAGACTATGCCGTAGTTATAAAAGCATTACAAGCTATCAAAGCAGGTGATTTAACCTTGGCGGAGCAAACTATCAAAATGCTTCCAAAAGATAGTATGTCTAGCGATTTGGCAAGTTTATTGGAACACTATATAGCTACAAAATCTAACTAAAAGCGGGTAATATATGAGAAAATTTATCAAATTCACTGCAGTTGCGACACTTATTTATTTATTAAGCGGTTGCGGTTCAAAACAATACTTTGAACCCGAAAACGTGGATGGAACATTCAGACAAACATTCAAATCACTGAATGCAGATATCGTAGATTTCAACAAATCAGGTGCCACACTCTCAGACGGTTCTTTTATTACAAATAAAGGTATCACTAAAAATCCTATCAATTCGGAGTTCTTTTTTGTTAATACATCTGACGGCAACATAATAAGTGCAGATGCAAAAGGCAATATTGCAATCAATAACCAAATAATTAAACTTGAAAATATAATTATAAGTGCAACGCTAAACAAAAATCTTTTGGCTATAGTTTATTTGGATAACTCCGTAGCAGTTTATGATATTGTACAAAACAAAACTATTTTCAAAGAATACCTCGGTGAATCGCTTGCAAACGATACGAAAGTTACCAACCCGATATTTATGTCTGATTTGATACTTTTTCCTTCGCTTAACGGTAAGGTTATAGTTTATAGTATCACCGATGCAAAAGTTATAAGAGATATTATCGTAGATGCTTCAAACAAACAATTCAAAAACATCACTTTTTTTGAAGTAGTTGATGAGCAACTAATAGCTGCAACGGCAAACTCTGTTTTATCTATAGGTGCAAATTTGCACTCTCTAAATCTTGAGATAAAAGATATTGCGACAAGGGATAACAAAATTTATATTGCAACTATAGACGGAAAAATACTTGTAATGGACAACAGACTAAAACCTTACAATGAGCAAAAGTTTAAATTCGGTAAAATTTTCGGTATGGGATTCGGTAAAGATGCAGTATATGCGATTGAACAAAGCGGTTATATCATAAAAATGGATAGAGATTTAAAAAATCCTTCTATTTTAAATATCTCTTTTGATAATGAAGAGAAGTTTATATCCATAGGCAACAAACTTTATTTCGGAAATCAATATATAGAGTTAAACTAATTTGAGACAAATAATTGAATTTTTAAACACTAAAGACTTGCATTTCAAAGTTTTGAATAGGCTTAATCCAAAGGATTACGGTAGTAGAAAACAGGTTCTCATATATGAAGGTATAGACTTAAATTCCAATTTTTGGCTTATCTTCGTTTATAGTAGCAAAAGTAGATTTATACAAAAGAATTCTTCTGAGATTATGGAGCTGAGCGATAGAATAATAAAACAGATGGGACATAATTATAAGATAAAAGCCCTTTTTATATCTTCACCTCTTTGTTCAAAGGCTCATTCACATTTAAATATTTCACAATGGAGAGTATTTAATGATTTTGTGTGACATCGGCAATAGCACGTTTGATTTTTTTTATGATGAACACACCATAAAACTTGATGTGAATAGTTCTTATTTACCTGAGTTTGATAACGACAAAGAGATGTATTTCATCAGTGTAAACGATATGGCTACGCACAAACTAAAACAAAAATATCCAAATGCTATCAATATATCTAACCGTATCAAACTAGATACTAAATATCAAGGTCTCGGTATAGATAGGGCTATTGCGTGTAGTTACGTAAAAGATGCACTTATTATAGATGCCGGAAGTGCGATTACGGTAGATTTGATGGAAGACGGCAAACACATGGGAGGATATATCTTGCCGGGGATAAAAGCTATTCACAATCTATACAAAACCATATCACCTAAACTAAATTTTGAATTAGAAATTCAAGAGTTGATAGGATTGCCACTCAACACAAAAGATGCTATAAGTTACGGTGTATTTAACGCTATTTTCTTGCCTCTTCAAAAAACGGCAAGAACTGCAAAAAATATAATCGTAACAGGTGGAGACGGTGAAGTAATGAGTAGATATATTCATAACAGCACTTATGACAAAAATTTGATTTTTAAAGCTATGCAAAGTATTATAAAGGAATACAAATGATAACGATAGCCTTGCCAAAAGGTAGAATTGCAGATGAAACTCTTGAGATATTCCAAAAAGCATTTAATGAAGAGTTTGTATTTGAAGATAGAAAGCTAATTTTACAAAAATCGGGATTTAAGTTTTTGAGCGTGAGAAACCAAGACGTACCTACTTACGTCCAATACGGCAGTGCAGATTTGGGTGTAGTTGGACTTGACGTACTTGAAGAGAAAGAATATGACCTTGTAAAACTTCTAAACTTAAATATCGGTAAATGCAAAATAGCCATAGGACTTAGAACTGATGATGAGATTGACTGGACAAGAAGTGAAATAAAAGTAGCTACCAAACACGAAAAAATAGCTAAAAAATATTTTGAACAAAAGGCAATGGCGGTAGAGATAATCAAACTTTACGGTTCTATAGAACTTGCCCCTATCGTAGGTCTTAGCGATTGTATAGTCGATATAGTAGAAACAGGTGCTACTATGAAACAAAATGGGCTAAAAGTGGGTGAAACGATAATGCAAAGTTCAGCTCACCTAATAGCAAACAAAAACTCATATTACCTCAAAAAAGAGGCTATTTTAAACCTCAAAAAAGAGATAGGCAAGCATATATAATGGGTCTTGAATTATACGCAAAAATAGAGGAATATCTTGATTTTGAAAGTGAAGTGGAATATCTACACAATACTTTTGTAGATATAGTAGAAGAGATAAAACCAAAAAGTTTGCTAGATATCGGATGCGGGCAAGGTGGTTTTATATCCAAACTTGACGGTTCTATAGATGCTTTTGGTATAGACCTCAGCCAAAATCAAATCAATATAGCCCTATCAAAAGGGATAAATGCAAGTTGTATAAGCTTGAATCAAGTGACACAAACTTTTGATATGCAAACTGCCGTATTTGACGTGATAAGCTACATCCCAAAAGGTGAGATAAAAGAGTTTTTCCAAAACTGTTACGACAAACTAAATCCAAACGGTTATTTGGTTTTTGATGCAAATACTTTGTTTGGTTTTGAAGATGTGGCTCAAGGTTCGCTTGTAATAGACAAGGGAGATATTTTTGTAAGTATCGATGCTTATTTCGAAGACAATATGCTAAAAACAAATATCACCGCTTTTACAAAAAAGACGACTTATACGAAAAAGAATCAGATACTATCACCCAATACTACCATACAAAAGATTTTCTGAAAAAAGAGCTTAAAAGTCTAGGGTTTGATATAGAACAAATTATAGATTTCAAACTTCACGGATACGATAAGGCAGATAAAAGTATTTTTATTTGTAAGAAATAAACATCTTTATAAAACTACATACTCTATTATATTTATCACCTCAATTTATAGTATTTCAAGCTTTTCCATACAATTTCCTTTTTTAATCTTATGTTCTATCTTGCAATTTATAAGCTTATTGTATGTTTAATTAATAAAAACTCTTCATAGGAAATTAGAGTAAAAGGATATACTATAGAAATTTCATATATATAAAATTCTTATATAGGAATTTCCTATATATTATGGTATAATACTCTAATCTATATTTCTAAGGATATAATATGTTTCAAAGTGGAAGCCCCGTCAAAGGAAAAGATTTTATTGATAGAAAAAAACATCTACCTTTATTTAAAGCATATCTTGATAATAACCAACATATTATGATAAAGGCACCCAGAAGATTCGGTAAGACTTCACTTATCAAACAGATATTTGACTATGAAAAAAACTATCCGTATATTTATATAGATATAAGACTGAACCACTCTTTAGAATCACTATCTAAGCAAATATTAGATAAAGCATATGAATTTGTGAAAATTAAGAATTTTGTAAGACAAACCACTGAATCTCTATATTCATTGATACAATCCGTCAAAACTATTTCTATACCTGATATCGGAGAAATATCTATTGATATGATAGTCAAAAAAAGTGAACCGATAGAACTTTTTATACATGCTTTAGATACCGTCAATAAAATAGCCGTAGAAAAAGGTATCAATATCAAATTAATTTTTGATGAGTTTCAAGATATAACAAACTTAGCAGAAAAACATATTCTTGAAGTTTTACGTTCTGTTGCTCAACACCATGAAAATGTAACTTACATATTTTTAGGTAGTATCGAATCAATTATGACTGAAATCTTTGAAAATAAATCTTCACCGTTTTTTCATTTTGCAAATGTAATAAAACTCAACGGCTTAGCTATAGAGGAACTTTTTGCCTATACAAAAGAACAGTTTGATGAAAGAAATATTCAATACGACAAGGAAATGTTATATAAAACTATTGTTTTTTTACAAGGACACCCTGAATATAGTGCAAAAGTACTTCAAACTTTGTATATCAATGCAAACTTAGAAAACAAACCGATAGATAAACAATCATGTATTGAAGCTTTAAATTTTAGAATTATTGAAAATAGAGTTTATATGGATGAACTTATTTCAAAACTCAAAACTAAAAAATACCATTTTGAAGTAGTTTACAATATAGCTAACAATATCAAATCACATTTACCTTCTGCTACTTTATACAATACTCATGTATCTTTAGAAAATATGGGAATAATTCAAAAAGTAGATAGAGGAAAATTTGAAATAGTTGATATATTTTTAAAAATATTTTTACAACAACACGACGATAAAATGGTTTCTCTTGATGGAAAATTACATTTAGAACTGTAGTTTATTTCAAGGAGGTATTCTAATACCCCCCTTGATTTAAACTTTTTTATAATTTAGCAGATATAAAATCTTGTGCAGCTTTTTTTGCATCTTCTATTTTAGATACGTCTTTACCTCCGGCTTGAGCAAAATCGGCTCTACCGCCTCCGCCTCCGCCTACTACGGGAGCTACGGCTTTTATCCATTCGCCCGCATTTGCATCAATTCCTTTGATACCGCTTGCTAGCATTACTTTGTCGTCTTTTGGTTGTAGTAAGAAAATAGCTACTTTTTCATAACCGTTTTTATAATCATCTATAATAGCTTTTATATCACCGTTTTCAACTATATCGACTATCACTTTTACGCCGTTTATTTCTTGTACGGCTACTTCTTGTTTTGTTTGGCTTTGTGCATTTACAACCTCTACTTTTAGTTGTTTTATTTGCTCTTTTAGTTTTTTGACACTACCTAACAAATCAGGGTTTTTAAGCTCAGCAAGAAGTTCATTTTGTGTTTGAATCATAGATTTTACGTAATTTACCGCACTCATACCGCAAACTGCTTCTATTCTTCTTACACCTGCACTTACACCGCTTTCTTTTGTTATATAAAAACTTCCGATTTGAGCCGTGTTGTGTACGTGCGTACCACCGCAAAACTCGATACTTGTGTTTGCAAAATCAACAACTCTAACAGTATCGCCGTATTTTTCACCAAACATTGCAATGGCTCCTAGTTTTTTTGCTTCATCGATAGGAAGTTCTTTTACGCTTCCTTCTATGCCACGTGCAACCATAGAGTTTACGAGGTCTTGTACCTCTTCAAGTTGCTCTTTTGTCATAGCTTTTGGATATGTGAAGTCAAATCTTAGTCTATTTGCGTCATTGCTACTTCCGGCTTGTGATACCGTATCACCAAGAACCATTCTAAGCGCTGCTTGAAGCAAGTGTGTAGCAGAGTGATGTTTTGCTACTTCACCTCTATTTGCAACAACAGCAAAAATATCTTGACCTACTTTTAGATTGTTAGCTTGAACCGTTACTTTTGAAAGATTCAAATCAAAAAATTTCTTTGTATCTTCTACCATAGCTACAGTAGTGTCTATTTCCAAAGCTCCAACGTCACCTATTTGTCCACCTGATTCGGCATAAAAAGGTGTATTATCAAGCATTACCCAACCGTTTTGTCCCTTTGCCACAGTATCAACCATATTAAACTCATCATTAAGCAATGCTAGAATTTTTGATTTGTAAGTAAGATTTGTATATCCCACAAAGTTGTTTTTACCGAATTGCTCTAAAAGTTTTTTAAAGTCACCCTCTTTTGAAACATCTCCGCTACCTTTCCAAGATGCTTTTGAAGCAGATTTTTGCTCATCCATAAGCTTATCAAAAGTTGCTAAATCTACTTGAATATTGTGAGCTTTTAGCATATCTTCCGTCAAATCTAGAGGAAACCCGTAAGTATCGTAAAGTTTAAAGGCAACTTCACCGCTGAAAATATTTGTAGAATTTTTCAATTCCTCCTCAAATATTCCCATACCGCTTGCTATAGTTTTGAAAAATCTCTCTTCTTCATAAGTAATTTGTTCTTTTACGAATTCTCTTTTTTCATTTAAAAACTCATAATGGCTTCCCATGCTATCACATAATGCATCCACAAGCTTTGCCATAAATGGAGCTCTTAACCCAAGTAAATAACCGTGTCTTATGGCACGTCTTGCTATTCTTCTAAGAACATACCCACGTCCCTCTTTGTCAAATAAAATCCCTTGAGAAACCATAAAGCTAACTGCTCTAATATGGTCTGCTATTACCCTAAAACTAGCGATATTTTCGGCAGTTTTTTTCGATGGGCTGATACTTTCTAGTGCAGATATAACCCCTTTAAATATAGAAGAATCAAAGTTATTGAAAACACCCTCTTTTATAGCAGTAATTCTCTCTAGTCCCATACCCGTATCTATAGAAGGTTTCAGTAAAGGTTTTAGCTCACCCTCTTTTGTTCTTTCAAACTGCATAAATACAAGATTCCAGATTTCCAAAAATCTATCTCCGTCTCCACCCATATAGTCTTCTTCACCGCCAAAGTGTTCACTCCCTTGGTCATAAAAAATCTCACTACAAGGCCCACACGCTCCCGTATCACCCATAGCCCAGAAGTTGTCTTTGTCACCCATTTTGTAAATTCTATCTTTACTTATATGTTCTTGCCAAAGCTCATATGCTTCATCATCGTTTTCATGAACGGTTACATATAGCCTATCTTTCGGTAATTTTACGTTTTGAGTAATAAATTCCCACGCATAAGCAATTGCTTCTTTTTTGAAATAATCGCCAAATGAAAAGTTACCTAGCATCTCAAATAACGTATGGTGTCTGCTTGTATAACCGACATTTTCTAAGTCGTTATGTTTTCCCCCTGCTCTTACGCAAAGCTGACAACTAGCCGCTTTTGGATTTGCCGGTGTAGGAACCGCTCCCGTAAACACATCTTTAAACTGTACCATACCCGCATTTGTAAATAATAATGTAGGGTCATCCGGTACCAAAGGCATACTACTATATATATCGTGTTGTTTTTTTTCAAAAAAATCTAAAAACTCTTTTCTAATATCCATTGTATTCATTCCATTATCTAAGTTTGTAATTTTAATATTTTATCTAAAAAAGTTTTAAAGTTTAAGAGGGTATAATTTTCTAAACCAAAAAACAAGGATTAAAAAATGGGAAAATATATAGAATTAACAAGTGAAAATTTTGAAGCTACCGTAAATAGCGGTGTATCTTTAGTTGACTTTTGGGCTCCATGGTGTGGACCTTGTAGAATGATAGCTCCTGTTATTGATGATTTAGCAGTAGAATTTGAAGGTAAAGCTAATATTTGTAAAGTAAATACCGATGAAGAGCAAGATTTAGCTGTAAGATTCGGTGTAAGATCAATCCCTACAATTCTTTTCATGAAAGATGGACAAGTTGTAGATCAAATGATCGGTGCTGCTTCTAAACAAGTTTTCGCTGACAGATTAAATTCACTTATCTAATCTTAAACTGAGGGATTCTTTAATCCCTCAACCTTACTTCTTTAAACTTTTAAAAATTTAATCTAAATTATTGTATCATACCACTACCAAAAAAGAAACTTTTTCAAGAGGGTATAATTTTCTAAACCAAAAAACAAGGATTAAAAAATGGGAAAATATATAGAATTAACAAGTGAAAATTTTGAAGCTACCGTAAATAGCGGTGTATCTTTAGTTGACTTTTGGGCTCCATGGTGTGGACCTTGTAGAATGATAGCTCCTGTTATTGATGATTTAGCAGTAGAATTTGAAGGTAAAGCTAATATTTGTAAAGTAAATACCGATGAAGAGCAAGATTTAGCTGTAAGATTCGGTGTAAGATCAATCCCTACAATTCTTTTCATGAAAGATGGACAAGTTGTAGATCAAATGATCGGTGCTGCTTCTAAACAAGTTTTCGCTGACAGATTAAATTCACTTATCTAATCTTAAACTGAGGGATTCTTTAATCCCTCAACCTTACTTCTTTAAACTTTTAAAAATTTAATCTAAATTATTGTATCATACCACTACCAAAAAAGAAACTTTTTCAAGAGGAGTATTTATTATGTTGGATTTAGCTATTATAGGTGGGGGACCGGCTGGACTTACGGCGGGATTGTATGCAACAAGGGGCGGATTGAAAAATGTTACTATGTTTGAAATGGGAATGCCTGGAGGTCAAATAACGCAAAGTAGCGAAATAGAGAACTATCCTGGGCAACTTGAAATAGTTACGGGGATGGAGCTTATGCAAAAATGGCCTGAACAATGTATGAGATTCGGTCTAAAACACGAAATGGCTATGGTTAAAAATATTACTAAAAACGGTGAAATATTTACTTTAACTTTAGGTGACGGCAAAAAAGTAGATGCAAAATCAGTCTTAGTCGCTACGGGAAGCATACCTAAAAAAGCAGGTTTCAAAGGTGAAAACGAGTTTTTTGGAAGAGGTATTAGTACTTGTGCTACATGTGACGGATTCTTTTATAAAAATAAAGAAGTAGTAGTCCTCGGTGGTGGTGATGCGGCACTTGAAGAGGCCGTCTATTTAGCTAAAATATGTAAAAAAGTATATTTGGTACACAGACGTGATACCTTTAGAGCAGCACCGAATACCGTAGAACACGTAAAACACACGGAAAACATAGAACTTATCTTAAATAGTGAAATAGACGAAGTTTATGGCGATAATATGGGCGTAAACGGTGTAAAAGTAAAAAATAGAAACGACGGTACGATAAGAGATTTACCTGTTCCCGGTATATTTGTATTCGTAGGTAGAGACGTATTAAATAGTGTATTAAAACAAAGTGACGGAAGTTACCTATGTGATTTAAACGCAAACGGTGAAGTTATAGTGGATTTATCTATGAAGACATCGACTGCAGGACTTTTTGCTGCCGGTGATATAAGAATAGAAGCTCCAAAACAAGTCGTATGTGCGGCAAGTGACGGTGCAATAGCTGCACTTAGTGTTATTAGTTATTTAGAATAGTAGAGGCAAAATATGATAAAAATAGGAATTTTAGGAAGTACGGGAAGAGTAGGAAGTCTTCTTATAGATGACTTGTCAAACAACGAGTTTGCTTGTATAGGTGCAGTTCACGTATATGATGAAATCAAAAAACAATTACCGAAAGACACGGTAGTTACAAATGATATGAAAACACTTTTAAACTCTTGCGATGCGGTGATAGATTTTTCTGCCCCTGCGGCAACTCAAGCACTTTTAGAGTGTGTTATAGAAAACGATATAAGAAAACCGCTTGTTATAGCAACGACCGGATTTAACAAACATCAACAAAATCTACTTTTAGAAGCTAGTAATAAAACTGCTGTCCTTTATGCTACGAATATGAGTTTAGGTGTTGCAGTTCTTAATAAACTCGTAGCGCTTGCATCAAAAGCGTTAAGGGATTTTGATATAGAAATAGTAGAACAACACCATCGTCATAAAGTCGATAGCCCAAGCGGCACGGCACTAACTCTTGCTCACAGTGCAGCAAATGCTAGAGACCTTGACCTAGATACAGTAAGAGTAAGTGGAAGAGACGGTAATATAGGTGCAAGAACAAAAGATGAAATAGCGGTTATGGCTTTAAGAGGCGGTGATATAGTAGGTCGCCATACGGTGGGACTATACAATGACGGTGAATTTATAGAACTAAATCACACTGCAACAGCTCGAAATACGTTTAGCAAAGGTGCTATCAAAGCAGCACTTTGGCTTGTCAATCAAGAAAACGGCTTATACTCCATAAACGACTGCTTAGGACTATAATAAATGACAAACAAAGTAACGAAAGAAACCTTAACCCTTAACTCTTTTTTTCAAGGAAAAATATAATGTGTGCAATAGTTGGAATATATGGAAATGAAAATGCTGCAAAACTTGCTTCAGTTGCTCTTTTTGCTATGCAGCACCGTGGTCATGAAGCTACCGGTATAAGTAGCGGATACAACAATAAACTATACACCATAAAAGATAGAGGCTACGTAAAAGACGTATTTAACGAAAAATCTTTTGAAGTTTTAAAAGGGGATATGGCAATAGGTCACAATCGTTACTCAACAGCCGGAAGCGACTCTATACTTGATGCCCAACCAATTCATGCAAGATACAAACTAGGCGAGATTTCAATAGTACATAATGGTAATCTTATAAACAAATACGAAGTAAGAAATAAACTCATAGAAGAAGGGGCGATATTCCAAACAGGAATGGATACGGAAAACATTATCCACCTAATAGCTCGTTCTACTCAAAATAAGCTTCAAGATAGAATCGTAGAGGCTTTAGAACATGCCGTTGGTGCATACAACTTCATAATCCAAAGTAGAAGTAAACTTTTTGTAATCAGAGACAAACACGGTATTAGACCTTTGAGCTTAGGAAAATTAAGAAGCGGTGGATGGATAGTAGCAAGCGAAACTTGTACATTTGATATAGTTGATGCAGAATTTGTAAGAGATGTAAGACCGGGTGAGATGCTAGTATTTAGAAAAAATGCAGAGCCTGAATCGATACAACTTTATAATGCAGAATACAGACCTTGTGCTTTTGAATATATCTATTTTGCAAGACCTGATAGCGATATAGACGGGAAAAATGTGTATAGCGTAAGACAAAATATGGGTAGAGCTTTAGCTCAATTCGATAAAAATAACGGACTAAAAGCGGATATGGTTATTCCTGTTCCTGATAGCGGTGTTCCTGCAGCTTTAGGATATGCAAAAGAGAGTGGCATACCGTTTGAATACGGGATTATCAGAAATCACTACGTTGGAAGAACTTTTATAGAACCTACTCAAGAGATGCGTGAGCTTAAAGTCAAAATGAAACTAAGCCCTATGCCGTCACTTATTAAAGATAAAGTTATCATAGTAATAGACGACTCTATAGTAAGAGGTACTACAAGTAAAAAAATAGTTAGAATGCTTAAAAATGCAGGGGCAAAAGAGGTACATTTCCGTTCAGCTAGTCCGATGATAAAATACCCTTGTTTTTACGGTATCGATACCCCTACAAAAGAAGAACTTATCAATGCTCAAATGTCTAAAGAAGAAGTAAAAGACTTTATAGAGGCTGATTCACTGGATTATTTAAGCTTAGAAGATTTATTTGACAGTATAGGCAGAGATAGAAACTACTCTGTTCCTAGTTTTACGGGCGAATATTTTATTAAGTAGTAATGTCTATAAAATATAAAGAGTTAAATACCGTAGGAAGGTATTTTAGAAAAAAATTCGGGCAAAGTGTTTACAAGGTACCTATAAGTATAAGCGGTTTTACCTGCCCGAATATAGATGGAACCGTGGCTAAGGGAGGGTGTACGTTTTGTGAAAACGACTCTTTTAGTCCAAACCTATCAAAAAATAAAGAAAAATTCAAACTTCATCCGGATATAAAAGAAAATCCTTATATCAACTTGCAAATACAACAACTAAAACTTCAATATAATGCCACAAAGAATAGACTGGCAAAAAAATTCGGTGCAAAAAAGTTTATAGTCTATTTTCAATCATTTACAAATACTTATGCACCCATAGAAACGCTTACAACACTTTACACCGAAGCCCTTAAACTGGATAATGTGGTTGGACTTAGTATAGGTACAAGAAGTGATTGCGTAACAGATGAAATATTACGTTTTTTGCAAGAGTTGTCACTACAACAAAACCCAAACTCAGGATTAAATAACGAAATTTGGGTTGAATATGGGATACAATCCATATATGATGAAACTTTAGAACATATAAATAGAGGACATAATTACGCCAATATCAAAGAATGGATTGAAAAAACAAAAGGCTACAACCTTCTTGTATGCGGTCATATAATATTCGGGTTACCAAACGAAACACATGAGATGATGTTAAATACAATTAAAGAATCTATAAAACTTGGAATTGATTCTATCAAAATTCATCCACTATACGTAACAAATAATACGCTTCTGGCCATAGAATACAAAAACGGAGAATTTAATCCTATATCAGAAGAAGATTATATCAAAACCCTTATCAAATCGATTCAAATGCTTCCTGACAATATTTCTATCCAAAGGGTTACGGCCGGTATAGATAATGATTCACTTATTGCACCTACTTGGTGTAAAAACAAACATTCTCAAATCAATAATATTAAAAAAGCACTTAAAAATATCAATATTTTATATTAGTTGATAATTTTTTTCTACAATTTTGCAAAATTAAACCTTTACTTTGACTCAAGTCAATAAAATTTAAGCAAAATCTAACTATAATAACCCGTTTAAAATCTATAATGAAGGAAAAGAAATGTCTGACAACGTAAAAAGACGAGACTTTCTTGGTTACTCATTTGCTACAGTTGCTGCTGTAGGTGGGGCGGCTTCACTTGTAGCTATGAAACAAACTTGGGATCCGCTTCCAAGTGTTCTAGCTGCAGGATTTACTGAAGTTGACCTAGCAAATGCAAAACCGGGAACACCAAGTACAGTTACTTGGAGGGGTAAACCGATATTTATCCTTAAAAAAACTGAAGCCATGGAACAAAGTGGTAGAGATTTAGTTATAGGCAGTGATAGATTCACTATAGTTATAGGTCTATGTACACACCTTGGATGTATTCCTGCGTGGAAAGAAACAATGTGGAAATGTGCTTGTCACGGTGGGGAATTTAATGCTAGTGGTGTAAATACTTTTGGACCACCACCAAGACCACTTGATATACCACCGTTTAGTGTAAAAGGTACCGTAATCGTTTTAGGCGAAGAAGGTCCTGAGTACAAACAAATGGCACAGGCTTAAGGAGATAAAAGATGGCTCATTTTACAAAAGCTAATTCAGTCGGTGAGTGGTTTGACCAAAGACTTGCTACGACTAAATTTATGAAAGTTATGATGACTGAGTATTGGATTCCAAAAGATGTTAACTTCTTATGGGCAATGGGTGTTGTACTAGCTGTGACATTCAAAATCCTTATTGTTTCAGGAATTTTCTTGATGATGTACTACAAACCTGATGTAAATCTTGCGTTTGATAGCGTTAACTATACAATTATGCAAGAAGTTGCTTACGGTTGGTTATTTAGACACATGCATGCTGTTGCTGCCTCTGTTGTATTCCTTATTATATATATTCACATGTTGACAGGTATATATTACGGTTCTTACAAAAAAGGTAGAGAGATGATTTGGATAAGTGGTATGTTGTTATTCGTAACATTCTCTGCTGCAGGATTTTCAGGTTATATGCTTCCATGGGGACAAATGAGTTACTGGGCTGCAATGGTTATTACTAACCTTTTCGGTGGTGTTCCATTGATCGGTGATGCTCTTGTTGTATGGATTAGAGGTGACTTTAACGTTGCTGATGCTACTCTAACAAGATTCTTCATGTTACACGTATTCTTATTACCTATCGTTATTATCGGTATTATTGCATTACACTTCTATTCATTAAGAGTTCCTCACGTTAACAACCAAGAGGGTGCGGATATAGATTTCGATGCAGAAGCTGAAAAATATCTTGCAGGTAACAAAAAAGATTCAAAAGTTATACCTTTCTGGCCTGTGTTCTTAAGTAAAGACTTTGCCGTACTAAGTGTATTCTTAATATTCTATTTCTACCTTGTGTTTTTCCACTACGGTTTTGCAATGGATCCAATTAACTTTGACCCTGCAGACAATATGGTTACTCCTCTGCATATTTACCCTGAGTGGTACTTCCTATGGAGTTATGAGGTATTAAGAGGTTTCTTCTTTGATATAGCAGGAATTAAAGCGTTTGACTTAGGTCTTGCTGCGTTTGGTGTTGCTAACGTAATTTTCTTCTTATTGCCGTTTATCGACAGAGACCCTGAAGTATTACCGGCACACAGAAGACCGAGATTTAATATCTGGTTTTGGATATTAATCGTTGACTTATTAGTGTTAACAGTTTACGGTAAATTACCTCCGACCGGTGTAAATGCATGGGTTGGTTTCTTTGCGTCTGTTACATTTTTAGTATTATTTATAGTATTACCTTTTGTTACGAAAGCTGATGCAAAAGCAAGGGGTGCTCTATGAGAGAATTAAAAGTATTCGCAGTAGTAGTTATTGTAACACTTATAACTTATTGGGGTGTTGAGCCTTTCGCTCACTCTCAAATGCATCCACACATAGATGCTCCTGATTATTTGTATAGTGATGTTGATGGATTAAAAGGGATTGTAGGAAATGCAGAAGCAGGTGCTGAACTTGTAGCTGCTAATTGTACGGCTTGCCACTCTATAGAGTCACAAGGTTTTCCAAAAATCATGGATAACGCTACTGCAGCTGCTAGCTACGGTGTGGTTCCTCCTGATTTAGGAAGTGCAGGTAAACTTTATGATGCAAACTATTTGGCTGCATTTATAAAAGACCCTGTAACTGCTTCTAAATTAGCTCACGTTTACACAGGTGAAAAAGCTCACCCGATGCCGGCTTATAACTGGATGAGTGATGAAGAAATTGCAAATATCGTTGCATATTTACAATCGATAGCACCTGCTGAAATGTCAAATAAAGAAGTATTTACTAATGCTTGTAGTAGATGTCACGGTATAAAATATGCAGACATGATGGGTGGAAGTATGGCTGCTCAAACACCAAAAGCTGATATTAAAGCTTATATGGGTAAATTGCCTCCAGACTTATCACAATACATCAAAAGTAGAGGTGAAAACTATTTACATGAGTTTATCAACGACCCTCAAAAACATCTTCACGGAACGGCTATGCCAAGAGTCGGTTTAACGAAAGCTTCTGAGGATCAAGTAGTTGCATATATGACTGAAGTAGGTGATAGCAAAAAAGCTGAAAGAAATTCTACAGGCTTAAATGTTCTTGCTTATTTGGTAATATTTGCTATATTTGCTTGGTTATGGAAAGCAAAAATTTGGCGTGAAGTTCACTAATTAATAGAAGCACAAAGGAGAGTGAAATGAAATTAACAAAATTAATGTTAGCTGGAATCTTAAGTGTTTCTATAGCTAGTGCAAATGATGTAATGAAAAAGTCAATGGCTATGATGGAACAAGGTATGACTAGTATCCAAACAGGCTTTATGCACAATAACGAAGCTTTAATCCGTGAGGGATTAAAGCTTGTTAAAGACGGTAATGCAATGTTTTCAGATAAGAAAGTTATCGTAAACTATATGCCTGAAAAAAGAAAGCATATGGTAAACGTTGCTGAAAATCAAGCAAAAAGAATAATTCTTGATACTAACGTACTTGAAATTAACTTAGATCAAAAATCTTATGTTGATGCTGCAAATGCTTATTCAGATATTTTAAATGCATGTTCAAGATGTCATGCTATAGTTAGAGAGTGGTAAGAAACTCTTTAGCTATCAAAAGGTGAGAGGAAACTCTCACCTTTTTTTATTGTATCATATAACCTAAATCTTTTATAGTAACGACTATGTCCGAATCCAACTTCTTGCGAAGTCTATATAACGGACATTCCCGACAAAAAACCTCTCTAATACCATCTAAAATAATAAACTTATCTCTTTAATCTGCTCCTCAAT
>DYJR01000020.1 GCA_020723015.1 Arcobacter nitrofigilis | reverse complement strand
TTTTCTTATTTCAAAGACAACTTAAAAAATTGCACTTCAGATTTAAATTTTGGCTGAGGTACTGAGTCAATAAATAAAAACTCAGTACTTAGTGCTTAGTACCTCAGTAGCTTCTTTTAAACTTGGTGTGGATTTGATTTTTTTCTTAGGTTATCTTTCATAGATAAATAGCTATTCAACGCCCCTAAATATGCTCTTCCGCTTGCAAGCATGGTATCAAGACTCAAACCATGTCCTATCATAGGAGGATTATCCGAATTGAAAGTTACTTTACAAACAACCTTTGCCAAAGCATCTTTTCCTTCACTAACAGCTTTTACGCTATAGTCGTTTAGCTCACCTTTATATCCTGTGATTCTATCTATTGTTTTGAAAATAGCATCAATAGTACCGTCACCTACGGCTGCATCTTGAATCAACTCGTCATTATATTTTATACAAACGGCAGCACTTGCCATACCGTTGCTACAATCCGCAATTTGTAAAGACACAAGTTCATAAACTTTGTTTTTGTTCAAAGATTCATCGGTAATCAAAATAGAAATATCATCATCGGTTATCTCTTTTTTCTTATCTGCCAATACTTTGAATTTCTCAAATGCCGTTTGTAAATCTTCATCGCTTATATCATCAAACCCTAATTGTTTGATTTTATCTTTAAATGCCGCACGACCTGAGTGCTTACCTAAAACTATTGAGTTGTTTTTATCCAAACCTATATCGCTAGGCTTCATTATCTCATAAGTCTCTTGACATTTTAATACACCGTCTTGGTGGATTCCACTTTCGTGTGCAAAAGCGTTTTTACCTACTATTGCTTTATTTGGTTGAGGCTCTATACCTGTTATTGTAGCTACCAATTTACTTGTAGTATATATTTCTTTCGTATTTATGCTTGTGTATAAACCGTCAAATAAATCTTTTCTTGTTTTGATAGCCATCACTATCTCTTCCATGGCCGCATTTCCTGCTCTTTCACCCAAGCCGTTTATTGTACACTCCACTTGTCTAGCACCTGCCGTGATACCTGCTAAAGTATTTGCTACACCCAAACCTAAGTCGTTGTGGTTATGCAATGATATTACCGCACGTCCATTTATAAACTTATGCAACTCGGCAACCATAGCTTTTATTTCATCGGGAAATCTATATCCGACCGTATCCGGCAAGTTTATAGTTCTAGCACCTGCACCGATAACTGCGTCTATTACCTCTTTCATAAAAGGCATTTCACTTCTTCCTGCATCTTCCAAGCTAAACTCTATGTCATCAACAAAAGTTTTTGCATAACTTACTGCTTCAATAGCTTTTTGTACTACTTTATCAGGAGTCATTTTCAATTTATGCTCCATGTGAATAGGGCTTGTAGCTATAAACGTATGTATTCTTCTGTTTTTTGCATTTGCTACCGCAAGACCTGCTTGTTTTATATCATTTTCAGTTGCACGTGCCAAAGAACACACCATACTTTTTTCTATTGCACTTGCAATTTGGCTAATAGCGTCAAAGTCACCAGGACTAGCTGCCGCAAAACCGGCTTCTATGACATCCACACCCAATTTTTGTAATTGGATTGCTATTTTGATTTTTTCTTCCGTATTCATAGAGGCACCAGGAGATTGCTCTCCGTCTCTTAACGTTGTATCAAATATTATAATTCTATTTTCATCTATATTTATCATTTTATCTCCAAAATGTTTGTTATTAGTATATCGGTGTATTAGTATATTGGAATATAAGAATCTAGAATCTTGCCAATAACTAATTACTTTTTATTGCTATCACACTCTCTCCAGCTGATAACTTATCGCCTATTTTAACTTGTAGTTTTAGTTTCTTATCAATTTCCATTGTTGCAACACCTTGTAAAAAGAAACCAAATCTTTTTCCTCTCGGGACTTTACCCGTATTATTTATCATTATATCAAATTTACACACTCCGCTAAGGAGGTGGAGTTTGAGGCTTTGGAAGTTGAGGACGAGTTGTTCATTTAGAAGTTTCCCTTTTTTTGTATTAGGATTCAAATGAATACCGTGTTTTTGTGATTCTACTTCTATTTCCGTATTATCCGGAGATCTTAATATATGAGTATCTAAAATAGATATATCCACATATATCAAGTTTTTCCCGTCTTTGTTGTCTATGGCCACTATTTTTCCGTCTATTGGTGATAGTATGTCATTATCACCTGCATATATCTCACGCTCAGGATTTCTAAATACGTACAACATAAAAATAAGTAATAAAAATGTCAAATTGCCTATTAAATCAAATGATAATATAAATTTCAAAACAAACCATACGGCAAAAACAATTCCTAACGGTTTATATCCCTCTTTTGCTACAATAAATGTATTTGACATGTTATTCTCCTTATTATTTGTATATTTGTAATTGGTATATTAGTAAGATTATAGCGTCTATTACCTAATAACTAATAACCGATACACTATTTACTATCGTTTAACGCTTCCGTATGTAAATCTTCTTCTTCAAAAACTTTTCCGCCGTTAGCTTTGATGATTTCTCTTACTCTCTCACCCGTAATTACCTCTATATCTAGTAACTCTTGAGTCATCTGCTCTATGGCTTCTTTGTTGTCAGTTAATATTTTTTTCACTTCATTATATCTGTCTGTTAACGTACCCATTATAAATTCGTCAAGTTTTTGTGACATATTATCACTATAATCTTTAGATGACATACCGCCGCCTAAAAACCCGCTTTGTCTTTTTTCTAGTACCATCAGTCCTGCAAAATCACTCATCCCATATACACTTGCCATAGCTTTTATTATATCGGTTGCACGCTCTAAGTCATTTCCTGCACCTGTGCTTATCTCACCTATAAATACCTCTTCAGCAGCACGTCCGCCCAAAAGTACGTCAACTTCGGCTATAAGCTCGTGTCTTTGCATAAGGTATTTGTTCTCTTCAGGTGTATTTAACGTATATCCTAAAGCTGCAAGACCCCTAGGAACTATAGATACTTTATTTACTTTTTTAGCACCTTTTGTAACTTCAGCTATCACTGCATGACCGCTTTCATGGTAAGCTACTATTTTTCTCTCTTTAGGAGAGATTCTTCTACTTTTTTTCTCTAATCCGGCAATTTGTCTCTCGACAGCCTCTTTGAAATCACTTTGTTCAACTTCTTCTTTGTTATTTCTACCGGCCAAAAGTGCAGCTTCATTTACGATATTTTTCAAATCTGCTCCGGCAAGACCTGCCGTCATTCTAGCTACATCTTCCAAATTCACGTCTTTTGCTAGTTTTACGTCTTTTATATGAACTTGTAATATCTCTTTTCTACCCTCAAAGTCAGGTTTATCAACCAAAACTTGTCTATCAAATCTGCCTGGTCTAAGAAGTGCAGGGTCAAGAACTTCAGGTCTGTTAGTTGCAGCTAGAACTATAACAGGAGCAGCTTCCGTAGAAAAACCGTCCATTTCAGCCAAAAGTTGATTTAGAGTTTGTTCTCTTTCATCATTTCCACCCATCATACCTGCACTTGCTCTACTTTTGCCTATTGCGTCTATCTCGTCTATAAATATAATAGCAGGTGCAACTTTTTTTGCTTGTTCAAAAAGGTCTCTTACACGACTCGCACCCACACCCACAAACATCTCTATGAAGCTAGAACCTGATACTGATAAAAAGTGAACATCCGCTTCACCGGCAACTGCTTTTGCAAGAAGTGTTTTACCTGTTCCAGGAGGTCCTACTAAAAGTACGCCTTTTGGTATTTGAGCACCGAGTTTGATATATCTATCCGGAGATTTCAAGAACTCTACTATCTCTTGAACTTCCTCTTTTGCCTCTTTGTTACCAGCCATATCCTCAAATTTTACCTTCGGTTTTTCCGTATCTATTAGTTTTTTGGAGTTACCCATACCAAGGATTCCTCCTCCACCCATATTCTTTTGCATACGTGATGCCAAAAACATCCAAATAGCAAAGAAAATAAATATAGGCAATATCCATCCAAAAAGCATATCGGCAAATAAATTATCTTCACTTACGCCCGTATATGTTACCCCTTTTTCTTCAAGTAACGGAATCAAAGTTTCATCAGGAACTATTCTTCTTGCGCTATATGTAGTTTGTACTCCGCCCGTAGCTTTTGTAACGGCCTTGATATTTGCATTGCCGATACTCACATACTCCACTTGACCTGATTTTATAAGCTCTTTTATATCAGAATATGAGGCACTTCTTTGTTTTGTTTGAGCGTATTGTTGCATATTTTGTGAGCTTGTATCTTCTGCAAAAAATGTTTTAAATAAAAATATAGTAATAACGGAAAACAAAACAAAAACCATCAAAGGGTTATTGTTGAAAAAATTGTTATTTTTGTTGTTATTAGGGTCTTGATTATCGCCGTTATTATTTGGTTTGTTTTGATTGAAATGTTTTCTCATATTATAAATTATTCTCCTTTTTTGAATACTAAAGTCACCCATTCATTTTTTACTATTTGTTCAACTAGTGTCAAATCGGTAAATTTAGCCATAACTTTATCACTATATTTATCTAAAATACCTGATAATACTAAAATTGCATTATCTTTTAAGCTTTTTTTCAAATCGGTTGCAATCATTACTAATACGTCAGCTACTATATTAGCCACAACCACATCATATTTTTGAGTTGCTTTTGAGGTACTTCCTATCCAGTTGTTATTCAGTTTTACTTCATTTATATCAAAATTTATCAACGAGTTTTCTATACATTGTTCATCCGTATCGCAAATATCACATACTGCACCCAGCTTTGTAGCTCCAATAGCCAATATACCGCTACCTGTACCCACATCCAAAAGCGTATCACCTGATTTGACGTATTTTGAAATAGCTTCTAAACAACTACTCGTAGTTTCGTGGTGTCCGCTTCCAAAAGCAAGTGCAGGGTCTATTTTGATATTTATTTTATCATTGCTTGGTTGTTCCCAGCTTGGATAAATATAAAATTTACCGGCATTAACCGGGGTTATACTATTTTTGTATTTTGCTATCCAATCTTCATTTTGTTTTTGTTCAAGATAGACTTCACATTTGATATTTTCACCGAATGCACTTGATAACTCTTTTTCAAATGCTTCCACACCGTCAATGATATTTTGTGGATGTTCCGTTGACCTGATGATTATTTTACCGTCAATTTCTTCCAAAGCATCATCGTTGATGCTAAAAATCAAATCTATAAATAACTCATAGTAACTATTCGGTATAACGGTTAATTCGTAATATTGTTCTTCCATTTTATCTCTCTTTTATTGAAAAAAACCGACTACCATTTCCCTCATAACTTTAGGATCGGTAATCGTATTTATATTGTGCCTAAATTCACTAGCATCTGCGTAGCCTCTTGAATAATCATGAAGATGTTTCCTAAATATGATTATTCCATAATCTCCGTAAAATTCTACCATTTTATCAAAATGTTCCAAAATAATTTCTTTTTTTGTAGTTTCATCAATATTTTCCATATTATTTTTTATTTGATGAAATATCCAAGGTTTGCCTATAGCACCACGTCCTATCATAACACCGTCTGTTTTTGTATGTTCCAAAACCCACTTTGCTTTTTCATAGTCCGTGATGTCACCGTTTGCGATTACCGGTATTTTTACGTTTTCTTTTATCTCTTTGATTGCATCATAATCTACAGGTGCTTTGTATGCACCTTTTCTAGTACGACCGTGAACCCATACTATATCGGCACCTGCATTTTCAACGGCTTTTGCAATATCGACAGGTATTTTATCATCAACGCCTATTCTTATTTTTGCCGTTGTGTATGTTTTTTTTGAATACAATTTTATTATGCCTAAAATTTCTTCAAGTTTTTTTAAGTCTCCAAGTAGGTTTGAGCCGCTTCCGTGATTGAAAACTTTAGGGGCAGGACAACCGCAATTTAAGTCTATACCGTCAATACCTTCATAATCGTTTAATATCTCTACGGCTGCTTTTATAATATCCTTTGAATTTCCTGCTAGTTGTACTATATAAGGAGTTTCATTCGGTGATTTTTCAACCATTTTAAAAGTTTTTTTTGAATTATATACAAGTGCATTTGAGCTTATCATTTCACTGATAGTTACATCCGCACCGAATTTTTTGACTACAGACCTGAAAGGAAGGTCCGTAAAACCGGCAAGAGGTGCCAAAACCATCAAAGGTTTTGAAAAGTCTATTATTTGCTTTTGATTCTCTTGTCGTATCATTGATTGCCTTGTTTTAAAAATTAGTTAAAACAAAGATTGTCTAATCTATAATGTTTGCCTGAGTTTCTTAAATCTAATAATGCTTTAAACGGTACATACTCGTCATTTGCACTATTTGCCAAAACTTCTCTAACGTTATCAAGCATTTCATATTCAAATAAGACGTATAAATATGCACTTGTAGCTTCTTCGTTTTTAGAACTTAAATCTTCAAAAAACTTGATTATTTCATCAGGTCCAAAAGCTTTTTTGTAAATTTTTGCAAGTTCTATAAAATCATTTTTCGTTAATTCTAAAGATGATAATATTTTATTAATCTCATCTTTTGATAAAGAGAAACTTTCGTGTTTTAAAGAGTCTTTTTTAAATAACTCAAATGCAAGTTGTTTATCTAGTTTCATACCTTCAAGATTTTTCTTTATCGTAGTTATAGATTTATTTTTTATTAGACTTTCACCGGCTGCATACACAACAGTATCGGTAAAATTTCCGCTTTTTTTCAACACTTCAAGACAAAAGTCTCCATCAACTTTTAACTTATTTAAAAGATTTTTTTCCATTAACGGATTTATATTTGAAAGCTTTAACTCTTTTGTGGGTACATACTCGCCGGCATTGATTTTGATGATTTTTGATGCAAGTTCTTGAATACTTTTATCCTTTGAAGAAAATTCTGCATTAGACGGAGTCATAAAAACTTGATTAAGGGTATTTGAAACCTCTTTCGCTTCATTTGTTTTAAAAGAGTGATAAAACTCCTGAGCAGATAATCTTGCGGTAATTAAGTCTGACATTTTATCAAAATCTTTCTTGAAAGCATTTTTTTCGAAGTAAGCTTTCGTACCGTAAAATAACATATGTAAAAGTGATAAAATAAATAAAACCACTACAGGCATAACAACCCATACTGCTATAGGTAGCACGTAAGCTTGACCAAAAACTTCCAATCTAAAATCATTTGAATTTAGACTAAATACATAACCTGCTATTGCTATGATTAATAACAATGAAAAAAATATATATTTTTTCAAACCCATAATCTACTCCTTATTTGTTTTTTGATTGTTCTTTGTTGTTCTTCTCAACTAATTCACGACAAACTATACAATATTTTGCAAAAGGTTTGGCTTTTAATCTACCTAAAGATATAACTTCATCACACATTTCACAGATTCCGTAAGTTCCTTCTTTGATTCTATGTAGGGCTCCGTCTATCTCGGATAACTCATTAATTTGTTGATTAATAATCAATCCTTCGGTGTAACTATCACTGCTTACTTCGGCATAATCAAACTCGTCGTTTACTTCTTGATTTTTCAATGAATCAATATTTTGTTTACCGTTTTGGATATTTACTTCTATTAGAGCCTTTCTCTTCAATAATATCCCTTTCATCTCTTCTATTTGTTTTTTATTTGGCACAACATTTCCCTTATTAAAAAATTGGAATATTATATTTAAAAATTACTAAAAGAAAGATAAATTAGTTTTTATGGGGGATGGTAGGTGGTAGAGAGCAGGTGGCAGATTTTTAGATTTTACCTTTTACTTTTTACCTAATTCTTATGATATGGGTGGTTGTTATTGATGCATAGACTTCGAAATATTTGTTCAAATAATACAATATGGGCTATTTTATGAGCCATTGTAAGATTACTTAAACTTATAGTTGTGTCACATTTTTTTAGGAATTCTTGTTCAAATCCGTAAGCACCGCCTATAAAAAAGTTGTAACTTGTATGATTTGATAATACTTTTGCAAGTTCAAAACTATCTAAACTTTTACCGAGAACGTCAAGAGCTATATTGTAACCGTTTTTCAAATAAGGTTCATACGCTAAACTATAACTTTGTTTTGCTTCATTTTCATTGTTTGAGCTTTGGGCTTTGCTTATGGTATTGTTAAAGATTTGTATATCTTTTACATCGGCATATTTTTTTGACATTTTTATAAACTCATCTACGAGTTTATCATAAGAATCTTTTGATTTTTTTTGAATAGAGTAAATATTTATCTTCATAATAGACCGCTTCCTATTACGTGATAATAAACATTTGATATATTGTCATCTAGCTTAATACCGCCTATTGCAGCAACTTTATGTTTTGATATTTTGGCTAGATAGGGGAGTTTGTCGCCCAAAATATTTGTTACATCCTTTGTACTTGTACCTCTATATGCACCAAGTCCAATATAATCTAAATTTAGTTTGTTTGCTTCAAGTATTTCTATTTCGTTGTGGGTAGAAAGTCCTAGTATTTTTGAACCTATTTTTTTTCGTATCAGTTTTATCGCAAGGTCGTGATTTTTATTTATTTTATCCAAATCTTCTTGTCCTAGATGTACACCGTCACAAAACTCTGCAAGTTCGAGATTGTCGTTTATAATTACAGGAATATCTAAGTTTTGTTTGAGAAATATTAGATTTTGTTTTTGTATGTCTATGGGACTAGTTTTATTGCGGTATTGTAATATTTTAGCTTGATGAAGAGTTATTATATCGATAAACTTTGACAAAGAAATATCCCTCTTCGTCAAAGTTTCATAATCACAAAGTGCGTAAAGTCTCATGCTACCTTGTCGTTTAGCATCATTGTTAGTAAGTCTGACAATGTTTTTTTCATATCATTTCTATCGACTATCATATCAATAGAACCGTGTTTTAGTAAAAATTCAGCTGTTTGGAAACCGTCAGGCAAATTTCCACCTATGGTTTGCTTGATAACTCTAGCCCCTGCAAAACCTACAAGAGCTCCCGGTTCAGCTATGATAATATCTCCTAAAAATGCGAATGATGCACTAACTCCACCCATTGTAGGGTCTGTTAAAACAGAGATATAAGGTATCTTAGCTGAATCAAGTTTTTTCAAAGCTGCTGAAGTTTTTGCCATTTGCATCAATGAAAACGTACTCTCTTGCATTCTAGCTCCACCGCTTGCACTTACTATGATAAGCGGTTCTCTTTTTTCTAAGGATCTATTTACCGCACGAACAATTTTTTCACCCTCTACAGAGCCTAAGCTTCCACCCATAAAAGCAAAATCAAACACAACTAATTGTGTAGGAAGTTTATTTATAGTACATTCACCGCTTACTACGGAGCTTGTTCTTCCGCTTTTTTGGTAAGCCTCTTCAAGTCTTTTTTTGTAGCTTTTTTTATCTACAAAGTTAAGTGGGTCAGTAGGTATTAAGTCACCGTCACATTCAACAAAACTATTTTCATCGCAAATAAGTTCTATTCTCTTTTTCGCACCTATTCTCATATGAAAATTACATTTAGGACAAACATTGTTTTGATTTTCAACTTCTTTGAAAAACATCAAACCTTCACAACTAGGACATTTGACCCAGTGGCTACTAGGAGATGATTCCTCTTTTTTTTCTATTTGTTGCTGTTCTGCTTTTTCAAATTTTAGCTTATTAAATAAACTTTTTAAATCCATTTTTTTCTCCAATAGGTACTGAGGTACTGAGTGACTTAGGTGCTGAGTAAATTCTTTGCACTTAAGTGGCTTATTTACTCAAACTTTTAAACATATCTACGCTATCTAGTTTTTCCCAAGGATAGCTACTTCTTCCGACTTGACCGTTTGCAGCAACATCTGCGTATAAAAACGTCTCGCTTGAAGGTGTATCAAGACCGAATTTTTTTGTTATCCAGTTCGGTGTAAGAGGGAAGTTTTCCATTACAAACTGAGATAATTTTTCGTCACTTATACCTTTTATTGCCGTATGGTTTGTATTTACCGTAACCGATACCGGTTTTGCAACACCTATAGCATAAGATATTTGAACTATTGCTTTTTTTGCAAGACCTGCAGCAACTATATTTTTAGCTATATATCTTGCCGCATAAAGTCCGCTTCTATCAACCTTAGTATAATCTTTACTACTTTGTGCTCCACCGCCGATAGGTGCATACCCGCCAAAGCTATCAACTATAAGCTTTCTTCCCGTCAAACCGCTATCATGTAAACTAGAGTGGCTTACATATTTTCCAGTCGGATTTATGTGGATTATACAATCATTTGGATTATAAAGTTCTTTCGGTAATCCTGCAGAGTCTATCAACCCTTTGATTAGTTTTCTAACGGTAACAATATCCATACTTGCAACACAAGGAGCCGATACTACTATAGTGTGTATTTTTTGCGGTAATGCATTATCGAAATTTTCTTTTGTATAATAATCCATAGTAACTTGTGTTTTTATATCGACACCTAGTTCATTTGGGTGCGAAAGTGCATATTCATAAACTTTGTCTGCTAAAAGTCTTGCATAAGTTATGGCACTAGGCATATAATCGGCAGTTTCACAATCGGCATAACCAAACATAATACCTTGGTCTCCTGCTCCGGTTTCTCCGCTTTCTTGATCAACCCCTTGATTTATATCAGGGCTTTGTCTGTTTAATAATACTTGAATTTGTACATCTTCAGGGTGTAAACACTCTTCTTTTGTAAAATATTGATTTCCGTTATAACCTATCTTTTTAAGAGCGTTTAATGCTATATTTTTATAATCTTCTACGCTTACGTTTGCTTTAGTAGTAACTTCACCGCCTATAACTACGTGCTTACCTGCAACAAAAACTTCACTTGCGATTCTACTTTTGCTATCTTGCATCAAAAGAGCATCAACTATACTGTCTGCAATTATATCTGCACATTTGTCCGGATGACCCGGGCTTACTACTTCACTTGTAAATAAATAACTATTCACGGCATTGTTTTCCATTGATTTGTTTTCCATCCTTTTTTTTTAATTGAAAAGGATTATATTTAAATTATCCTTAAATGTCGTTAATCTTAAAATGATTTGATATAATACTAAGTGAATTAGTAACTTTTAAGAGGATTTGGATGATAATTTACATTCACGGTTTTGGCGGGAGTGGTCAGGGAAATAAAGCAAAAGAGTTTAGAAACTATTTTAAATCGTTAGATATTGGTTTTATTGCCCCATCTCTTCCTTATAATCCTGAACTTGCTATTACTACTTTAGACGAGCTAATAGACTCATATAAAGATGATGTTTATCTTATAGGTTCATCTCTCGGAGGGTTTTACGCTATGTATCTTTCTCAAAAGATAAAAGTAAAAAAAGCTGTTCTTATCAATCCGGCTATTACCCCTTGGGATACATTGCAAAGAGCAAAAGGACTTGCCCCTAATTTTTATGACGAGAGTACCTTTGCATGGTGTGAGTCTCATCTTGAAGTACTAAAAAAATATGAGATGGACGATGTTGAGAACATCAAAATATTACTTTTGGTTCAAAAGGGTGATGAGTTATTGGATTATCGTCAAGCCGTTAATAAGTTAGGAAACTCAAAAACAGTGATAGAAGAGGGCGGCACTCATGCTTTTGAAGGCATTGATAGGCATTTTGAAGAGATAAAATATTTTTTAAATTAAGGGTTGTAATAAGTATGTTTGGTGTTAATGAGTTGAAAAAAATTTTTATGTTGGTTGTTGGATTAGTTGCTTTTGGGATAATTTTGAATCTTTTTACAGGCGAAGAACAACCAATCGTAACGGAAGAGAAAAAAATCAATATAATCAATGAAGAAAAAAAAGCGACCGATGATATGGCTAGGACTTTGTATATTTCCCTTGAATTTAACTCTTTGGTTGAAGATATTAATACTACTACCGTTACTTCTGAATTATTGCCTAGATACAAACAAAGAATAGATAATATCAAATCGGTTATAGACCAAGATGATACTGATGTAGCTTGGAATGAAAGTGCTAAAGAAGAGCTTGATAAGATTTATGAGATGATAGTACAAAGGAGCGTTGAACTCAGCTTCGATGAGCTATTTGAAAAGTACGCAACACCTGAACATAAAATATATTGCAAAGATAAAGGTAAAGAATCAAAGGTATATTACCTTGCAAAAGATTTAGAAAATATAAATCCTGAGTTAGCGATAAAATATTATAAAACAGCTTTGGAACTTGATTCTCCAGAGGTTGTAAAATGGGCATTGTATGAAAATATTGCATATTTGTATTATAAGCAAAAAGACTATATGCAATCAATACAATGGTACGAGAAGGTAAAAGAGTTAGAGAGCGATATTTATAACGTAAACCTTGCTTTGGCATACGAGGGGCTAGGGAATTATGATAAAGCTTTGGAGATTTTAAAATATGGTTATCACAAAAAAGATAGACACGCTACCCATCAACTAGGTACTTATTATTATAACGGGATAATTAAGAAGTTACAAGATCCAAAAAAAGGTGGAGAACTTTGGGTTGAAGCATATAATCTTTATAAAGAGTATAATGAGCATTTTGGAGCAGAAATAACATATAATTTAGGTATGTATTATGTGGATACTTTGAGAAACTATGAAAAAGGTAGATATTTCTTTGCCGTATCTGCTTTGGCCGGTGATAGTGATGCAGCAGATATCTTGGTAAATGACTCAAAGGTTTATTCACTTGATATGTCCAAATTCTTTTTGGACGAAGTTATTAAAAACGGTAAATTTGTGACAAATGAGATAATGTCAAGATATAGAGGATTTTATGATGAAAAGGCCTTTTTACACACTCGGACTAGCTATGAGATAGAGGGTGTAAAAGTTGTCGTTGATGAGAGTAAAATTAGACTTGTATCGCAAGACAAAGAGAAACTAAAAAAATATTTGGGTAATTTTATAGATGTGTTATACGTAGATAAATATAAAGAAATTGCAAAAAGCGAATTCACTTACATGGTTGTGGGAGCTAATGTAACTTTACGTGGTTTACATGTTAGTATTTCCAAAGAAGACCGTGATATAGTATGTGAAATTAAGGCTAAAAAAGAGTAAATCAGTTACTCTACGGTAACTGATTTGGCTAGGTTTCTAGGCATGTCTACATCATTGCCTAGTCTTATACTAATCTCTTGAGATAGAAGCTGTAAAGCTATCAACATCTCAAAAAATTCAAGCATATAATGGTCTGTTTTGCTGATTTGTATAAAGTCGTCCGCAAGTTCAAAAGGCAACGCACTAATAGAACAAATAGTACTATCCCTTGCACTTAGTTCTTCTACGTTTGATTTTATTTTATCATAAAGAAGATTTTGAGGCATAAGTGCAATAGTGAAAAGCTCAGGATCGGCTAGTGCGATAGGACCGTGTTTCATTTCACCGGCAGGATACCCTTCTGCATGAAGATAGCTTATCTCTTTTAGTTTCAAAGCACCCTCTAGAGCAAGTGGATAAAATACGTCACGACCTATAAAGAAAAAACCGTGACCGTGTAAATATCTTTTTGAGAGACGTTTACATTTTTCGTGTAAAGAACTAGGTACTTTAAGCACTTTAGGAACGCTTCTAAGAGTTAGAAGTTCTTTTTGCATTAACTCTTCGCTTATGGTATTTCTTGTTTTCCCTATATAAAGTGCCAACATCCACAGAACTAACGTTTGGGTAGTAAATGCTTTTGTACTCGCAACACCTTTTTCAATACCTGCTCTTGTTAGGAGTGTTACATCGGCAAGTCTAGTGATAGAACTATTATCTACGTTACAAACGGCTAGAGTTTTTAGTCCCGCATTTTTCGCCATTTTAAGAGCTTCTAGCGTATCGGCTGTTTCACCGCTTTGTGATATGACTACAAATAAAGTGTTTTTTTTCAGCAAAGGCTCTTTGTATCTAAATTCACTTGCTATTTCTACTGAGCATCTCATTTTCCCAAGACGTTCTATTAGATAACTTCCCGTAAGTCCTGCGTGATAACTAGTACCGCACGCACAAATCTTGATGTCATTAATACCATTAAAGAAACTTGCATCAATCTCATCAAAATAAGTAGTAGAGTCTTTAATACGTCCTAGCATACAATCACTTGCAACATCGCTTTGTTCGTATATCTCTTTTTCCATAAAAAATCTAAAACCGTTTTTTTGAGCTAGTTGTTTTGACGTTTGTAGTTTTACCCAAGTAGGTTTTCTTTGGTTATAAAATGTAACGCCGTTTGAACTTACTTCACCGAAATCACCGTCTTCAAGATAGGCAACTTCTGAAGCATATCCTATCAAAGGGGCATCGCTACTTGCAAAAAACATTTCATCGGCACTTTTACCTATTATCATAGGTGAGCCGTGTTTTGCGAAGAAAATCTTATTTTGTTCACTTTTTGTTATAAGAAGTATTGCATAAGCACCCTCTAGCTCGTCTATTGTTTTTTCAAAAGCCTCTTTTGCATTGTTTGAGATATTGTAGTGTTTTTCAAAAGTATGTACTATTACTTCCGTGTCTGTTTGGCTTAAAAATTCTACGCCATCAACCATCAATGATTCTTTAAGTTCTTTATAGTTTTCTATAATGCCGTTGTGAACTACAAAAGAGTATTGACCTAAATGCGGGTGAGCGTTTATCTCCGTAGGTTTACCGTGTGTTGCCCATCTAGTGTGACCTATACCTGTTGAAAATGTTGAATTACCGGTGTTAAATGTTGAATTACTATTTACTTTGTCTTCTAGGTTTACTAATTTACCTACTGCTTTAAAAACTTCGATATTTTCACTACCTAAAAGTGCTATACCGGCACTGTCGTACCCTCTGTATTCAAGCTCTTTAAGACCGTCTATCAAAAATTTCTTTGTATCTTTTTGTCCTATGTACCCTACTATGCCACACATTCGTTATCCTTTTTTAATAGCTCTATAAATTCTAATGCACTTATCGGTTTTGAGAAATAGTATCCTTGATAATAATCACATCCTTCATTTCTTAAAAATTCCAATTGTTCTTTTGTTTCAACACCTTCAGCCAAAACTTTTAAGTTTAAAGTTTTAGCCATAGAAATTATTGCTTTTGTGATTTGTTTATCATCACTATTTTGAGGAACTCCCTCAACAAAACTTTGGTCTATTTTGAGTATGTCAAGAGGTAGTTTTTTGAGATATGATAAAGATGAATAACCTGTACCGAAATCATCCAGTGAAATCATAAAACCGCTATCCTTTACGGAATTGAGTATATTGATAGCATCTTTAATATCTTTTATAAAAATAGATTCCGTTACTTCGATACCTAAATTATTAGGATGTATATTAAATATTCTAAGAGTATCTAAAAGATTTTCTTTAAATGTTATATCCCCAAGTTCTAAACTTGATATATTGACGGAAAGTTTTAGTTTATGATTGCAAAAAGTTAAGAATTTAGCTAGATCTTTACAACTTTGTTTTATTACAAATTGACTGATGCCTGTTATTAAACCTCTTTCTTCTGCTAAAGGTATGAAATCTTTAGGTGATATAAGTTTTGATTCATAATGCCATCTTATCAAGCTTTCGGCACCTATTATTTTGCCGCTCTTGATATCTATTTGAGGCTGATATAAAACAACAAATTCGTCTTTTAAAATAGATTCTTGAAGGTTTGATGAAAAGGCAAGATTTTTTCTCGCAATTAGTGTAAGTTCATTGTTATAAAATCTAAATTTACCTTTACCCTCACGTTTTGCCAAATATAATGTAGCATCGGCGTGTTGTAAAAGTGTTTGGGCACCTGTTGCATTATTCGGGTAAGTTGCTATACCTATAGATGCACTTAAATATATGGTTACATTGTTACTTAGTATATAAGAAGTATTTATTTTTGACAATAAATTATCCGCTATTAAAGCGCAATCTTCTTGATGTTCAATATCTTCAAGTAAGATTGCAAATTCATCTCCGCTAAGTCTTGCTATAAAATCAGACTCTTTTACTATATCTTTTAAATGATTTGCAATCAAAATCAAAATTTCATCACCGATGCCATGCCCGAAACTATCATTTATATCTTTGAACCTATCTAGTCCAAGAACAAGTAATGCAATTTTTTGATGTTTTCTGTTGGCTTTTGAAATAGCTTGATTAATTTGGTCTTGAAGTGATATTTTATTTGGCAATCCGGTCAATATATCGTGATGGGCTATATAGTGAATCTTGTCTTGCATTGCTTTTTTTTCTGTAATATCGGTTAAAAGACAGTGTGTAAAAATTTTCTTTATTACTGAATCATAAGATGTTTTACCGTTTATTTCTATAGTTTTTATGCCATTATTTTTAGTAATGAAATCAAAGACTTTATGCTTAAGTTCACCGTCTATAAGAAATTTATTAAAACTTTCATGTAAAATTTTGTAATCTTCAGGGTTTAGATAGTCTCCTATAAAGGTACCGAATACCTCTTCTCTGTCATATCCGCTGAACTCTATCCAAGCTCTATTGACCTCTATAATATTGCCGTGTTCATCAAGGCTTTGATACGGCAATGGTGCGTTGTCGAAAAGATTTTTAAATCTTGCCTCGTTCTCAATAATAGACTTTTGCATATTTTTAAGTGCGGTTATATCTTCTTTAATAGCTACAAAGTGTGTTATTTCATCTGTTTCATCTATAATAGGGGTAATAGTTAATCTTTCATTGTAAAGTGTACCGTCTTTTTTCTTATTTACTATCTCACCTTTGAAACTTTTTTTAGATAAAATCGTATTCCACAAAATCTCATAAAACTCACGTGTTTGTAATCCTGAGCTTATCAAATCTTTTGGTTTTTTGCCTATGATTTCTTTTATTTCATAGCCTATGAGTTCTTCAAAAGCACGGTTACACCATTTAATGATGGCATTTATATCTGTTATTACGACTGCATTTGCCGATGAACGAAGAGCAATATCGAGAAGTTTTAGCTCTTCATCTTGTTTTTTTATGATTTCAAGTTCATAGTTTTTTTGTCTTACCGTTTGTGATAATATCTCTACTTTTTTGCTTTGAATAGATTTTAGAATATTATGTCTTGTAATAATCCCTGCCAAAGCACCCTTATCATCTACTACCACAAGCCTTCTTATACCCATTTGAGACATTTTTGAGACACCGAGCGATAAAGTATCATTAATATGTATAGTTTGAACAGGTGAAGACATAACATCTTTGATACTTATAAAATTGTGATGTTGGTTTGCATATTTAACCATATCACGTTCGGTAATAATACCGATAGGTATATTTGTATTTTCTTCAACTATTACCAACGAACTTATTTGATTGTGTACCATAAGTCCTGCGGCATCTGCCAAAGAATAATCATCCGTCATTGTTATTACATTAGGTGTCATTACATCGGCTGTTGTTTTGAGCTTTATTAATATTTCGGTATCAAGATATTTTAAAAAGTCGCTTTGAGTAGCAACGCCCTTTATTTTTTTGTCGGAATCTATCGCTATGATATGACGATAGTGTTTATCTTGCATAATATCAAAAGCTTTGTATATCTCAGTGTTCTCATCAAGGACAAAAAGGTCTTTTGAATGTACAATATCTTTGACTTGGAAGTTGTTTATATCTATACCTGAAGCAACTATTTTGATAGCGTCAAATTCTGTAAAGATACCTACGGGATGGTGAGAATTGTCTGTAATAACGACGGAACTCACATGACTATCACTCATCGTTTCTAGCAATGACGACACCAAATCAGACATACTTGCAAGTTTTAAATCTGTAGATATAATATGCTTGAGTTTCATTTTAACCTTTTTTTATAGCTGATGAGGTACTGAGGTTCTTAGTAACTGAGCATTTAAGACTCAGCACCTAAGTCACTCATCAGCTCAGTACCTTCTTCAAATTAATGTAAAAAGTGTCTAACACCCGTAAAATACAGGCTCATACCATATTCATCGGCAGCTTGTATAACTTCATCGTCTCTTACGCTTCCGCCCGGTTCTATTACACATTTAATACCGGCTTTTTGAGCTTCGTCTATACTATCTCTAAAAGGGAAAAATGCTTCACTAGCCAAACATGCTCCACTTACATCTAGTCCCATATCGGCTGCTTTTCTAAGTGCTGCTTTTGCTGCATCTACTCTTGAAGTCATACCCATACCGACAGCTACCATAGCAGAGTTTTTCACATAAACTACACAGTTTGATTTAGTCAAAGATGCCACTTTATATGCTATTTCTAAGTCTTTCATTTCTTCTTTTGTTGCACTTAGTTTTGATACTTGTTTTGCATTTTTAACTTCATCAATGCCTACCTTATCAGCATCTTGCAACACAAATCCACCGTCAACTATCTTGAAGTTTATCTCATCGTTTGCCATAACTAGCTTTTTTGTACCTTGGCTAAATAGTTTGATTCTTTGTTTTCTGCTTAGTTCTTCTACAGCCTCGTGCGTAAAGTCAGCTGCAAATACAACTTCTAGGAAAATTTCGTTCATTTTTTTTGCAAGGTCAAGCTCAACGATACCGTTTACTGCCACAACACCGCCAAATGCACTTATAGGGTCACATTTAAGAGCTTCCGTGTAACTTTCTAGCAATGTATCTTTTATAGCAAAACCACAAGGATTTCCGTGTTTTACGATACATACGGCATTGTCATCACCAAATGCACTTGCTATTTTTGCAGCACCGCTAATATCACCCATATTATTGAAGCTCGGCTCACCTTTTACTATTTTAAAATTGTTAGAAAAGTGTTTGTCAAATTCATACAATGCACCTTTTTGATGAGGGTTTTCACCGTATCTAGTATCAAATACTTTATTTCCTACTATAAAAATTTTGTCACCGAAGCCGTTATTGAATCTTTTGTTCATATAGTTTGCTATCATAGAATCATACGCAGCTGTATGCTCATAAGCTTTTATCATAAGTTTCTGTCTAAATTCCACGGTATTTGTGTTGTTTTTTAGATTTTGTAAAACCAAATCATAATCAGCAACGTCTGTAATGATAATAACACTATCGAAGTTTTTTGCAGCACTTCTAACCATAGCAGGTCCACCGATATCTATATTTTCTATAATTTCTTCGAAATCATCGGTTTTTTCGATAGTTGCTTTGAATGGATATAAATTTACACAAACTAAATCAATCCCTTCAATGCCTAGCTCTTTTGCTTGGTCTAGGTGTGATTGTTTGTCACGTCTGTGCAAAATACCACCGTGAATATAAGGGTTTAGAGTTTTTACTCTCCCTTCGAAACACTCCGGAAATTTTGTTACTTCGTTTGCTTCTACTACGGCTATATTATTGTCTTTTAGAGTTTTGTATGTTCCACCGGTTGAGATTATCTCAAAACCAAGCCCCACAAGCTCTTTTGCAAAATTTACGACACCACTTTTATCACTTACACTTATTAATGCTCTTTTTTTCAAAAAAACCCCTTAATTTTTACTTTTTAGATTTTACTTTTTAGTTGTTAGATTGTAACAAGCCACTTTCGTGACTTATTACTTATAGATCTTGTTCTACTACTTCTTTAAATCTGTTGAAATATACCTTTCTTACACTTGATAAATCTGCAACGATATCGTTGATTTTGATTTTATCTCCGCCTACCGTTCCGACTCTATATACTTTGATACCTATTTCGTTTGCAAGGGCTTCAAACTCTTTTACATTGTGTGGAGTTACTTCAACTATAGCTCTACTTAGTGTTTCACTAAATAAATCGTTACTATTATTTAACTCTACTTTTACATCTACACCTTTACCGCCGATACAAGCCATTTTTGATAGACTTACAGCTAGTCCGCCTACACCTATATCTTTAGCAGATTTTAAAAGCCCTTTTTCGTTTGATTTGATTATCAAATCCCAAAGTTTCATCTCTTTAGTAAAATCAACTTCAGGGTGAACACCACCCACTACGCCGTAAAACTTTTTCATATAAAGTGAGCCGCCGAATTCACTTTTTGTATCACCTATTATATAAAGTGCATTTCCGTCACCCAATAGTTTGCTCGGTAATACTTTATTTGCATCGGCATTTACACCAACCATACAAATAGTCGGAGTAGGGAATATACTAACACCGTTTGTTTCGTTGTATAGTGATACATTACCGCCTGTTACAGGAGTGTTAAGTGCCAAACAAGCATCTTTTATACCTTCGCAACACTCTTTAAACTGCCACATAACTTCAGGATTTTGTGGGTTACCGAAGTTTAGGTTATCGGTAATTGCTAGAGGTCTAGCTCCACTTGTAGCTACATTTCTACCGCTTTGCATTACAGCTGCAGCAGCTCCTAGTTTTGGATTGATATAACAAAATCTAGTGTTACAATCACTACTCATGGCAATTGCACGACCTGTTTCTTTTACTCTGATTACACTTGCATCAAGGCTTCCGGGACCTTTTATAGTGTTTGTTTGTACCATTGAATCGTATTGTGAATAAATCCAGCTTTTATCAACAACTTCAATATCACTCATAAGTGCATCGTAAGCCTCTTGATTTGGGATGTTTTTATCCATTTTTACATCTGCTACCGTTTCTAAATATTTTGGTTTTGCTATAGGACGGTCTAGTACAGGTGCTTCTTCACTTACAGGTTGAACCGGTATTTCGGCACATTTTTCACCATGCCAAAATAGCTCCATATTACCTGTATCGGTAACTTCACCGATAACGGCAACATCAAGTTCCCATTTTTCAAATATATCAATAATAGCTTGTTCACACCCTTTTTTAGCACAAATAAGCATTCTTTCTTGAGATTCACTGAGCATAAAATCATAAGGAGTCATCCCTTCTTCACGTGCCGGAACTTTGTCAAGGTGCATTATCATACCGCTTCCGCTACGTCCTGCCATCTCAAATGAACTAGAAGTCAGTCCGGCTGCTCCCATATCTTGGATACCTACTATCAAATCAGCTTTGAATAACTCTAAACAAGCTTCAAGTAAAAGTTTTTCCGTAAACGGGTCACCTACTTGAACGGTAGGTCTTTTGCTAGCACTATCATCATCAAATGAAGCACTACTCATAACAGCTCCACCGAGTCCGTCACGACCTGTTTTACTTCCAACGTACATTACAGGGTTGCCTATACCTTCGGCTTTACCGTAGAAAATCTCATCAGCTTTTGCAAGACCTAACGTGAAAGCATTTACAAGGTTGTTTCCGGCATAACAATCTTCAAAAGATGTTTCTCCACCGACCGTTGGAACACCCATACAGTTACCGTATCCACCGATTCCTGCAACTACACCCCTTAAAAGGTATCTGTGCTTTTTAGCTGTTTCGCTGTTCCCCTCAATATTAGCAAATCTGATAGAATTAAGCCCTGCAACAGGTCTTGCCCCCATAGTAAATACATCTCTTAAAATACCACCGACACCGGTAGCTGCACCTTGATAAGGTTCTATAAAGCTTGGGTGGTTGTGTGATTCCATTTTAAATACGGCTGCATATCCATCTCCGATATCAATAACACCGGCATTTTCTCCAGGACCTTGGATAACCCATGGAGCAGATACAGGGAAACCTCTTAGGTATTTTTTGCTTGATTTGTATGAACAGTGTTCACTCCACATAGCTGAAAATATACCGATTTCTACTACATTTGGGTCACGACCTAAAATTTTTCTGATATGTTCTAAATCTTCTAAACTCAATTTATGAGCTAAAGCTATTTCTTCTACAGTTTGAGGTTTTTGCATGAGTTCGCCTTTGTTAGTTTTTGTTTTCTAAAATTTCTATTGATTTGATTGTATCATTTTGTCCGATAGCATCAAGGGCTATAAAACTATCTTTATCGTTTGGTTCAATACCGCCGAATACGGTATGAACACCGTCAAGATGCGGGCATGGAACGAAACATATGAAAAACTGACTTCCACCAGTATTTTTACCTGCATGAGCCATAGATAAACTTCCTCTTTTGTGTACTTGCTTATCAGCACCTGTTTCACATTTTATTGCCCATCCAGGACCGCCCGTACCTCTACCGTTAGGACATCCGCCTTGAGCCATAAATCCAGGGATTACTCTATGGAATATAAGTCCGTTATAAAAACCGTCATTTGCCAGTGTCGCAAAATTAGCCACTGCAGTAGGGGTTTCCTTTGGGAATAATTTAATCCAAATTACGCCATGTTCCGTAGTAATTTTTGCATATTGAAACTTTGACATTGTAGCTTCGTCTAAATTGTATTCTTTTAGATCTCTACCGAATCCAAACATATAAGTCCTTATTGTAATTTTTTAGTATTATACAAAAAAGTTGTTTAAAAAATTGATACTATTCTTTGATGTTACATTAAGGCTAAAGTTCTATAATTCCATCCAAAATTTAAATCTGAAGTGCAATTTTTTAAGTTGTCTTTGAAATAAGAAAA
>DYJR01000019.1 GCA_020723015.1 Arcobacter nitrofigilis | reverse complement strand
ACATTTTGGGGTATTATATCAAGATATAAATAAATTAATCAAAACTATTTTAGGTTTTCATTCTGTAGAGTCTAAATATTTAGAAGTTGAAATTACGGAAAGTACTCTTGTAAACAAAGAAGAAGAGACTATAGTTATACTAGAAAACTTAAGAGCTCAAGGGATAAGGGTAGCTTTAGATGACTTTGGAACCGGTTATTCTTCTTTAAGTTATCTCAAAAAATTCCCTATCGATATGCTCAAAATAGATAAAAGCTTCGTAGATAATATACCTTTTGGTAAGTCTGATATGGAAATAGCTATTACTATTATAAACTTGGCTCATACCTTCGGCTTTAGAGTACTAGCTGAAGGTGTGGAAAAAGAAGAACAACTTGAATTTTTGAAAAATCAAGGTTGTGATGCTTTCCAAGGATATCTACGAATAAACCTATTCCTGCTAATGAGTTTGAACTCCTTTTAATCAATAATTAGGTACAATTAACCTAATTTAGTGTATTGGTAAGGATTTTTATGATAACAAATAGTATTAACGCATACGAAGAAGCAAAACAAGTAATTCCAGGTGGGGTTGATTCACCTGTTAGAGCATTTAAAGGGGTAGGTGGAACGCCGGTATTTATAGATAGAGGTGAGGGTGCCTATCTTTATGATATAGATGGAAATAAATATGTTGATTTTGTACAAAGTTGGGGACCTTTAATATTCGGTCATGCCGACAAAGACATAGAAAATGCAGTTATCCAAACCGCAAAAAAAGGTTTAAGTTTCGGTGCTCCTACAGTGCTTGAGACAGAACTTGCAAACGAAATAGTAGAGATGTTTGACGGTATAGACAAAGTAAGATTCGTAAGTAGCGGTACGGAAGCCGTCATGAGTGCAATAAGACTAGCTCGTGGTGTAACGGGAAGAAATGATATAGTCAAATTTATAGGGTGTTATCACGGTCATAGCGATAGCTTGTTAGTAAGTGCAGGGAGCGGTTTAGCAACATTTGGAACACCTAGTAGCCCCGGAGTTCCTGCAGATTTGACAAAGCATACGTTACTTTGCGAATATAATAATATAGAAAATTTAAGAAGATGTTTTAACGATAGCAAAGATATAGCTTGTGTTATTATTGAACCTATTGCCGGTAATATGGGACTTGTTCCCGCTTCGAGAGAGTTTTTGGCAGAGATTAGAAAGCTTTGTGATGAAAACGGTGCATTATTTATTTTTGATGAAGTTATGAGTGGGTTTAGAGCTAGTTTAACCGGTGCTTGCGGTGTTGTTGACGTTAAGCCTGATATTATTACTTTCGGTAAAGTTATAGGTGCCGGTATGCCTGTTGGTGCTTTTGCATCATCTAAAGAGATAATGGCTCAGCTTAGCCCTGACGGTCCTATATATCAAGCAGGAACTCTTAGCGGTAATCCTGTTGCAATGGCTGCAGGAATCGCAAGTCTTAGAAAACTAAAAGCAAATAGCAAAGAAATTTATGAAGATTTATCAAAAAAAGCAAAATATTTGGTAGATGGTTTGAAAACAGAAGCTACAAAAGCAAATATTCCTTTACAAGTTGACACTAGAGGTAGTATGTTCGGTTTTTTCTTTTGTGCAGAGGTACCTACCAATTTTGCAGAAGTCGGTAAATGTGATTTTGCTAGATTTGCTAAGTTTCATCAAGAGATGCTTCAAGAGGGATATTATTTTGCTTGTAGTCAGTATGAAGCAGGGTTTATGTGTACTGCTATAACATATGAAGATATAGATAGCTGTATAGAAGCAGCTGCAAGAGTATTTATAAAGCTGTAAGCTTTGTAAATAACTCTTTTAATTAAAAAAGGTTTTTTTTATGGAAGAAAAAAAAGATTTTGAAGTACCGAAGCATAGACCTAAACTTGAAGCGTTAGACCATATGTCTTTGGGTATTTCTATAGTCGCGGCTATTCTTATAGGTATAGCAATAGGGTGGGGACTAAAAGCTCTTACCGGATGGAGTTGGATGTTATGGCTTGGTGTATTTTGGGGTGTGGCAGGAGCAGGATTAAATATCCAGAAAGCTTACAAACGTGCTCAAAAAGAGTTTGAAGGGCTTGAAAATGACCCAAGATATGCTCACCGTGCAAAATATGGTGACAAAGGTAAAGATGAAGATGACGACGATTAAAAAATTTGCACTAATTTTTTTAGTTGTTGACATTACTATAATTATTTTAGGCTTACTTTTAGGCGGTGATAATTTTATCGTCAATTCTCAAGTTGCCGTTTTTTGTTCTATGTTTATCGTGATTGGTACTTTTCTTGGATATTATAGAACCGTAAAAGCAAAAACTGAAATTTTGAGTGAACAAATAAATGAAAGAGATGCTATTGACAAAATAGACGATCCGTATGATTTGTATGATGAAGATTTTAAGATAAATGAACAAGAGGACTTTACTTCTGAAGAGATAAAAGGTATTATAAATGAAGAAAAAAGCAGATTTAAAGGTAATGCTATCAAAAACACATTATCTACAATGTCGGGTTTTGCTTCTATTTACAGAATTGCAGGGTATGCTTTGCTCGTTATAGGGTTTTTCTTTCTTAGAAACAATGAGATATTGAATATTTACGGTTTTGTGGTGGGGATAAGCGTAGTTCCAGTGGGAACTTTACTCTTTCAACTAAACTTAAATAATAACCCTTAAATCTTATTTAAGTATAAGCGGGAGATTGAACTCTACGCTATCAAACGTGAAAGAGTGTGCGAAACCGTATTTGATAGCAAAATTTTCTATTGCGTCAAAACCGTTAGTTTCTACATGATCACCTTTTATTTCCACTGCAATCAAAGAGTATTTATCATTGTTTATTTTTAAAAATTCACCGACTTTTAATCTGACGTTCGTCGTGATTTGTGTTGAGTTTAGGAAAACTTCGTAAGTGATATTTAAGAGTTTTAAAAAGTCATTTATTACAAGTCTAAACTCAGGTATGGACGGGTCATAATTTTTTATAAACGATGCTTTTGATTTAAGCTTATTTGTACTTATAGCTAGTTCCATCAGGGTGAAAATATTTGAAATATCCCCACCTGTTTTAACAAGATTCTCTTTTTTCGCACTATTACTTTTATAAAGCTTAATACCTATTGTTTCATCATCTTCATAGCCTATTGTTACTGCATAGAATTGATAATTTTGAAACATGAGATTTATATAGGAGGTAGAAAAACCGTATGTTGCAGGAGCGTATTGCATAGCAATATCAAATATATCTTTGGGTGGAACACGGTTTAATAAAAACTGTGCTTCATTGTTTGTATATTTGATTTTTCCACTGCTATGAAACGTCATAAACGGATTTAAATCAGACTCTATCCAATTCTCAAACCAATTTAAATTATCACCTGCAAAATATCCCATATTTAACTCTCTACGTAAGTTTTTAGGTTTTTACCTACTTTTGGATGTTTAAGCTTTTTAATAGCACTAGATTCTATTTGTCTTACTCTCTCTCTTGTAACTGAAAGTTCTTTGCCTATCTCTTCTAATGTTCTATCGCTTTCATCATCCATAAGACCGAATCTCATTCTGATTACCGCTTGTTCTCTTTCGTTTAATTGACCTAGGATTTGATCGATTTGATTTTGTAAATCCTCTTTCATAATATTTTCTATCGGAGTAGGTGAGTGGGTATCAGGTACGAAGTCACCAAATCTTCCATCATCATCGCTTCCTATAGGTGCTTCAAGAGATACAGGCTCTTTCGTGATTTTGATTACTTGTTTTACTTTATCTACAGGTAATCCTATCTCTTTTGCAATATCCTCTACATCAGGCTCTTTACCGTTTTCTTGAAGCCCTTTTCTTATGATTTTATTTATTCTATTGATAGTTTCTATCATATGTATAGGTATTCTTATAGTTCTTGCTTGGTCTGCTATTGCTCTACTTATAGCTTGTCTAATCCACCAAGTTGCGTATGTAGAGAATTTATAACCTTTTTTGTATTCAAATTTATCTACTGCTTTCATTAGACCTATATTACCCTCTTGGATAAGGTCAAGGAAAGGTAAACCTCTGTTTGTATATCTTTTTGCGATAGATACCACAAGTCTAAGGTTTGATTTAGCCATTCTTGTTTTTGCTTTATCGGTGATGCTTTTACCGCGTTTAATTTGTTCCAAAATAGCTTCTAGTTTTTCAGGCTCAAGGTCAAAACCGTCTTTGCTTGCCTCTTTTGTTTGGAAAAGTTTTTTGATTTCCATATAGGTACTAACCATTGTAGCTTCAGGAACCATAGAAGCAATATCTGCTTTTGAAAGATTTACTATGTTTTTTAGTATTTTTTCATGGTTTTTAACAAGAGTATCGTTAAAAAGAGGCAATTTGTACTCAAGTCTTTTTAATTCACTCTCAAATCCGGTGTCGCTTTTTAGTGCAGTTTCCATAGCTTTAACTATTTCACTAATAAGTTTACTTGTAGGTCCAAGGTCTATTAAAGCTTGTTTTAAAGAGTTCTTTTTAAACGCAATATTAAGGTTGTGTTGCATAAGTTCTATTTCATCAGCACCTTCAGGAGCCTCTTTGTTCATAAACTTCATCCACTCTTTTTTTGCTTTTTCAAGAACTTTAAAAGATTCCAGAATAGCCTCTGCACGTTTATCTAGTTTTTTCTCTTTTTTTTCAGGTTGTTCACCGTCTTCATCGCTGTATTCTTCATCATTAGCGTCATAATCTTCCTCTTCTTCCTCTTCTTCACCTTCTTCTTCGTCATCAAAAGTTTTGAAAAGCTCTTTTACTTTTCTCTCACGATTCATTAACGGTTCACGGTATTCTAAGATAAAGTCTATAAGATAAGGAACGGAACAAATAGCATCTAGTATGGCATCTTCACCGATTTCTATTTGTTTACTTATTTCTACCTCTTCTTCTTTTGATAAAAGAGGTATTTGTCCCATTTCTCTTAGGTACATTCTCACCGGAGAATCACTTCTGCTCCACTCTAAGAACTCTTTATTTTTCAATAAATCATATTCGTCATCTTCTGAATTGGCGATAATTTTTGATTTTTGTTCCTCTTTTTTCTTTAGTTCGTAAGCATTGAGCATAGATGCTTGTTCTTGAGAACTAATAAGATTGATATTATAAAGTTGAATCAAGGCAATAAGCTTTTTGATTATTGCAACAGGTGGAACTTTTGGGAATATTTTGATTAATGTTTCATAAGTCAGTACGCTATCTTTGTACTCTTTTGCTAGTGTGTCTATAGTTTTGTTGATATCTTTGGACATTACAGACCTTTATAAGTGTTAAATTTTAAGTATAGATTATACCCAAATTTTCTTTAAAAATCGATTGTTTAAAGAGATTTTTTTATAATTTTAGATAAAATACAAAAAAATTTCAATAATAGGTTAGTGCATTATGGATAAAATCAACGGAAAAGTATGGAATTTTGGCGACAATATAGATACTGATTTGATAATAGCTGCAAGATATTTGAATAGTTCAGACCCTGCACATTTAGCAAAATTTGTTATGGAAGATGCGGATCCTAGTTTTGCAAAGAAAGTTCAAGTAGGTGATGTTATAGTTGCAGGTGAAAACTTTGGATGCGGAAGTAGTCGAGAGCATGCTCCTATAGCGCTTAAGGCAGCAGGCGTAGGTGCAGTTGTTGCCCCTTCTTTTGCAAGAATTTTTTATAGAAATGCTTTTAATATGGGGCTTCCTATATTTGAGCTTAAAGAGGCTAATGAGATAAAAGAGGGTGAACAAATAGAGATAGATTTTGATGCCGGAGAGATAAAAAATCTAACAACTAATAAAACTTATAAATTTACACCGATTCCACCGTTTATGCAAGAGTTGATTAGCGCTGGCGGTTTGATGAATTATGCAAAAAATGAGGTAAAATAAATGAAATCATATAAAATATCTATAATCAAAGGTGACGGAATAGGTCCGGAAATAGTTGATGAGGCTATGAAAGTTCTTGATAGGGTTGCTTATAAATGCGGTTTTGGTTTGGAATATAGCGAATATTTAATGGGTGGAATTGCCGTTGATATGACCGGTGTTCCTCTTCCTGATGAGACAATCAAAGGTGTTTTAAATAGCGACGCTTGTTTATTCGGTGCTATCGGCGGTGCAAAATGGGATAGTTTACCTAGAGAACTTAGACCTGAAAGCGGTTTATTGAAATTTAGAAAAGAGATGGGTGTATTTGCAAACCTAAGACCTGCTCTTGTGTATGATGAACTTGTTAATGCAAGTAGTTTAAAGCCTGAAGTCGTAAAAGGTGTTGATCTTATGGTAGTAAGAGAGCTTATCGGAGGTATATATTTCGGTGAGCCTAGAGGTAAAGATGATTTCAGAGGCTGGAATACAATGGTATATAGTGTTCCCGAAATAAAAAGAATCGCTCATATTGCATTTAAATTAGCACAAAAAAGAAGAAAAAAAGTTTGTTCGGTAGATAAAGCAAACGTACTTGACGTAAGCCAACTTTGGAGAGATACCGTTGCAAAGATAGCTAAAGAGTATCCTGATGTTGAATTATCACATATGTACGTCGATAATGCTGCGATGCAGTTAATAGCAAATCCAAGACAGTTTGATGTTATTTTGACCGGAAATATTTTCGGTGATATTTTGAGTGATGAGGCTAGTATGTTGAGCGGTTCTATAGGTCTACTTCCTTCTGCATCTACAGGCGAAAAAACTGCAGTATATGAGCCGATTCATGGAAGTGCGCCTGATATTGCAGGTCAAGGTATAGCAAATCCTATAGCAACTATCAGTAGTGCATCTATGATGTTGAGATTTTCACTTGGCGAAATAGAAGCAGCTGATATGATAGATAACGCTGTCAAAAAAGCTTTAGCGGATGGATATAGAACAAAAGATTTAGCTTCATTTGATGCAAAAGAAGTTGTTACTACTTCAGAAATGGGTGATATAATAGCCAACTATATAGATTAAACTGCATAAAAAAAGCGAAGCAGTGTTGAAGCTTCACTTTTGTCTTTCGAAAATTTAGGAGGAAATTGTCGTTTAATTCTTGAATTATAACACGTGAGTGTTAAGTGAGTGTTAAATGAATACAAATAAACTAAAAATTTTATCTTTTCTTAAAACTTTATTTTTCCCCCTCTCAAAACGTGTTTATATAGTCGGTGGTTATGTACGTGATAGTATTCTCGGCATAGATTCGGATGATATAGATATAGAAGTATATGATATAAATATTGAAAAATTTACGGAGATAATGAATCAAATAGGTGCGATAGGCGTAGGTAAATCTTTTTTTGTCTATAAGTATGAAGGTATAGATATATCTTTACCTAGAACAGAAACAAAAGTAGGTCAAGGTCATCAAGGTTTTGACGTAAGTTACATTAATGATGAAAAAATAGCTTCAAGAAGGCGAGATTTTACGATAAATGCTTTAATGCAAAATCTTTATACGGATGAAATTCTAGATTTTTACGGTGGTATAGAAGATTTAAAATCTAGAATTATAAAAATAGTAGATGAAAAAACATTTTCCGAGGATAGTTTAAGGGTTCTAAGAGGTATAAGATTTGCCGCAAAATTTGGCTTTAAAATAGATAAAAAAAGTTTTTCTATTATGCAAAAAATATCTCTTGATGATTTAAGTACGGAGCGAATATCAAAAGAGTTAGAATTGATATTTCAAACAAAATATCTTGAATATGGATTTTTTTATTTATATAAAATAGGTTTTTTAAAAAAATATTTTCACGTAGATATTGAGATAAAAACTTTTTTTACGATTTATAGACTCTTAAAAACAAAAAAAAGATTTTTTAAGTCCGAGTTGTACGAGTATTATTTAGTTTATATAATCAACTGTTTTCATAAAGTAGATTTTTCTGTTCTAAAATCAAATAAGTATGAAAAAATTATCCATAGACAACCGCTTTTAAATTTTTCTATTTCCGATAGAGATTTATGTATAATTGCTCTGGATATGCCCATTTCTAGATGGTTTGGTGCGTTGAGTGTTTCTATTATACAAAGAGCAAAAATACTCGGTATTTATGAAAATAAATTAAAAACAGATGTTAATCCACAAGAGATAATCGAAGCCGGTTTTACAGGAACTTCCATAAAAAGTGAATATTTGATGAGGAATTTAAAGTATATTGATGATAAAATAACAAAAAGACAACAGCGGAGAGATAATATGGATAAAAAATACAGACTTGTCACAAGAAGTGATATGGATGGGTTGGTTTGTGCCACTTTGCTTAAATATGTTGATATTATAGATGATATATTGTTTGTACATCCTAAAGATATGCAAGACGGTAAAATAGCTATTACGGAAAATGATATTACTACAAACCTCCCTTATGTCGAGGGCGTTCATCTTGCGTTTGACCACCATTTGAGCGAAACTATAAGAAACGGCAAAAAAGACAATCACATAATTATACCCGATGCCCCTAGTGCGGCTGAAGTAGTATATGAATATTACGGTGTTGAGATGAGTTTCCCTCCGAGTTTTAAGCCTATGATGGATGCTGCAAACAAGGCTGATGCAGCACAATTTAGCAAAGAAGATATACTTGACCCTCAAGGATGGGATTTGCTGAGTTTTTTAATGGATAGTAGAACAGGGTTAGGTAGATTTAGAGAGTTTAGAATATCAAATTATCAGCTTATGATGGATTTGATTGATTATTGCAAAGACCATACTATTGAAGAGATTATGAAACTTCCTGACGTAAAAGAAAGAGTTGAACTTTATAATAAATATAGAGATGATTTTGTAGAACAACTTCATAATGTATCTACTATTAAAGATAACCTAATCATCGTTGATTATAGGGATGAAGAGATAATCTATCCGGGTAACAGATTTATGATATATGCATTATATCCTAAGTGTAATATTTCTATGCATATAATATGGGGTAGAGAAAAGCAAAATACCGTTTTAGCTGTAGGGCATTCTATTATTAATAAAACTTGCAAAACGGTAGTAGGGGAGCTTATGCTTCAATACGGTGGCGGCGGTCACGAAAAAGCAGGTACTTGCCAACTTGACAACGATAAGGTAGAGTCACAAATGCTTGAGATAATTGATGTTATAGTTAAGAATGGGTGAAATAGTAATTGTCCTCGGACTTTTTTAAAGTCCTGCTGGATTTTTCCAGTGGGGATTTGCCTACGGCTACATCGCTAACGCTACATGGTAATTGGTAAGAGCTAAATGATAATAATTCTTACCAATACACCAATATACTAATACGCTACTTTAACTATTATCTAACACTTCTTTAGTAATCGCTAACGCCTCATCTATATTTTTTACAACATATTTTTTATCGAAGTGTTTAAAAAAGCCTGACTTATTAAGCGTATTTTCTACATTTGCATTAACTCCCGATAATATAAGCCAGGTTCCGTCTTTTTTACAATTCCTATAAAATTCAGTTAGCGCATGCATTGCTGTAGCATCGATAACCGGAACTTTTCTCATGCGAAGGATAAACACTTGAGGTTTGTCTTCTATTTTATTTAGTACGCTTTGAAGTCTGTCTGCTACACCGAAGAAAAATGGTCCGTTTATCTCATAAACTTCAACGCCGTCAGGTATTTTCTTTTTGGAAGTTGCATCAGGGTCGTCCACAACTTCCTCATCGCTTGCATAGAACTCGTTGAATTTTACTTTATTGTCTTCTACGTCAGTAACATCCGTAATTCTTTTTATAAAAAGAAGGGCAGCAAGTAAAACACCGACTTGTACCGCGACCGTTAAATCTATTAAAACGGTAAGTAAAAATGTCGTTAAAAGTATGGAAGCATCACTTCTTGGACCTTTTAGAATATGTGTAAAATGTTCTATTTCACTCATATTCCATGATACTATAATAAGTATTGCAGCAAGGGTTGCCATAGGTATTTTTACGATAAGTCCTGCAAGAGCAAACATAAATATAAAGACGAATATTGCGTGAATAATACCTGCAAGCGGAGTTTTAGCACCTGATTTTACGTTGGTAGCCGTTCTTGCTATTGCTCCTGTTGCGGCTATACCGCCAAATAGAACAGAACCGATATTTCCTAAACCTTGACCTACAAGTTCTGTATTTGATTTGTGTCTGTATCCGGTCATACCGTCGGCTACTACGGCACAAAGTAATGATTCTATAGCTGCAAGAAGTGCTATCGTGGTGGCAGAAGGTATTAAATCTCTTATTTTTTCCAGTGTAATGTCAGGTATAGTCGGAGTAGGGAGAGTATTGGGTATTGAGCCGAATTTTGATTCAATAGTCGCAACGTCTAATCCAAAAATATAAACAATAATACTAGCTACAATAACGGCAACTATAGGTCCCGGGATTTTCGGTAGGTATTTTTTCATGTATATTATGATCAATATAGAAATCAGAGCTATTATAACGGAAATAAAATTGATATCAGTGATATGAGAAAAGTACTCGCTCCATTTTCCTATAAAATCAGCAGGAAGTTGTTCTATTTCAAAACCGAAAAAGTCTTTTACCGTAGAAGAAAATATAATTACCGCAATACCTGTAGTAAAACCAGTGATTACCGGATAAGGGATATATTTAAGTACGGCACCGAATCGTAAAAATCCCATAAGTATAAGAATAAAACCTGCCATAATGGTAGCTATTGCCAAGCCTTCGTAGCCGTGTCTTAAAACTATATCGTATAATATTACTACAAATGCTCCGGTAGGGCCGCCTATTTGTACTCTACTACCGCCAAAAACAGATATTAAAAGTCCGGCAATAATAGCAGTAAAAAGACCGCGTTCAGGTTCTACCCCACTTGCTATTGCAAATGCCATGGCTAAAGGAAGTGCTACAATTGCAACTGTGATACCTGAGAACATATCTCCGCTAAAATACTCTTTTTTATAGCCTTGCTTTAGTACGATAAATGACTCAGGGGTAAATTCTTTGAGGAAATTTATAATTTTTGATAACATACAAAATCACCTTGATTTGAAAATAAAAATGTAATTATATCAAAAATTATAATAATTTATTACTTTTAAGTAAAAATTAAGTTATTAATTGCAAAATGATTAAAGTTCATCTTCCTCTTCATAGTTTCTCATCTCGTTAATCTCTTCTATAAGCTCGCTATATTCTTCTTCGTCTATTTCATTATTCTCTAGATCGGTCAAGATTTGTCTAAATGCTTTTAATAAATCCTGAGTCTCTTTTAACTCCTCTTTGTCTTCGGCAGTTGCTTTTTTGTACCAACAAGTTCAAAAAGATAGTCTATGCTCTCTTCTATTTCAGGTATCACTTCATCTTCAATAAGTGTTTGTAATTCTTTTGCTTTTGTCATATTGTTCTCCAATATAAAGATGGAGTCATTATATCATAATATTTTTAATATCCAAAGAGACTATTGTGTAACTTTGTTCTTTTGATTTAATATTTATCGCTATTTTATTATTGTCGCAAAACTCTTTTACGATAGAAAGTCCTAGTCCGAACCCTTTTGTGTTAGTGTTTTCTTGATAGAATGAATCAAAAACCAAAAATAAATTTTTAGGGTCTATCCCTATGCCGCTATCTTCTATATATAAGGTTTTGTTTTTCATGTATATTTTGATATATCCATTAGGTTTATTATATTTTACGGCGTTTGATAAAAGGTTTGATATAGCTGTTACAAAACCTTTTTTATCTGTTTTTACAAATATGCTACTATCAATGTCTATAGAACATTGTATGTTTGTTTTATGAAGGAGTTCTTCAAATTTTCGTTTTGTTTCTAAAATAGACTCTTTTAATATAAATTCTTGAATATCTATTTTTTCTATCTCTTTTTTGATTAAATATTCCATATCATCATATAAAGATAATAGGTCGTTACAAGCTTGTTCTATCCTGTCTATTCGCGTTAGTGTTTTTTCCTCCGAAGTTGAGTTTTTTAACATTTTAGTGTTTAGTAGGATTGTTGCAACAGGGGTATTGAGTTCATGTAATGTTTTTTTGATTTTGTCATCTAAATTTTTTTCACTTTTAAATATATTTTCAAAAAGCGGCTTACTAAAAATTTTGTAAGCTATTAATGAAATTACGGCTATAGGAAAAATAAAGAAAATGATATTGAGATTTAACGTATCAAGATTTTGCAGTAATATAACTTGTGTATATAAGGCAATAATGATAATAATAAAAATAACGATGTAATGAGAGATTATAAAGTCTGTTTTTTTAGTTTTCAAAGGTATAACCCAAGCCTTTGTGATTTTTGATTGAGTTTTCGCCTAGAAGTTTTTTAAGTTGGTTGATATAGACCCTTATCGAACCTTCACTGTACTCTTCCCCTGCACTCCATAAATTTGAGATAATTACCTCTTTTTTTACAAGTTCACCTTTGCTTTTGACTAAAATGTCAAGTAAAATTCCGGTTTTTTGCGGTAAGATTACTTGTTCTCCATTGTGAAATAAAGACTTTTTAAGTAAATCGTATTCATAGGTAGAGTTTATAGTGACTCTTTTGGCAGTAGTACCTATTCTTTTAAAAATAGCCATAATTCTTAGTAATAGTTCATCTAAGTCGACCGGTTTGTTCAAAAAATCATCGCAACCGCTATTATAACCACGACACAAAGTATCTTTGTCTTTATATGACGTAAGGAAAATAGCAGGTGTGGAATCATCACCGTTTCGTAGATCGCTTAATAATTCAAGTCCTGAACCGTCAGGTAAATTTATATCCAAAATATATAAGTCATAATTTGCTTTATATGACATTTCAAGTGCTTCTTCAATATTTGACGCAGTTTGAATATAGAAACCACACTCACCTAAATAATCACACAAGCTTTGGGCAAATAATATGTCATCTTCCAATAAAAGCATTTTTTGTTTTATCATAAGTTGCATTTTACTAAAAAATTGTTAATTTTGTGTTAAATTAGAATAAATTTATACCTATAAATAATGTTAAGCTAAACTAAAAGATAAAGAGAGTAGAATTATTTCAGTAATGTAATCAAGAGGTGTTTAATGAGAAAGATAAGATATTCTGGTCCAAGACCTATGATATCGCAGTACGGGATAGAGTTTAAAGAAGGTAAAGAAGATAAATATGTCTATCTTATGATTTCTATTCAAATATTGAAGGCTATAGATAAAGATTTTACGGAAAACAAACATTATTCTTACGATTTAGGAACGAAAAGAATAAGTGATGAAGACATATTAAATACTATGCTTCGCTATGAACCTTCATTAACGGATAGTGTTGAGGCCGAGGCACTTACGTATGAGAAAAAATTAAACCAAGAGATGGAAGATATCAAAAATCAAAAAGCTTTAAGTGAAATTGAAAAAGATGTTTGGATAAAAAATCTTGAAATAATGAAAGACTACAGGGTACAGCGTGCAATAAATAAAATTTTTTATATTCATTCTATATATGAGATAGTGGAAGTGATAAAAAGAGAAAAAATTAAAGAGATAGATACTCCGTTTTATGAAAAGTATTGGCATGTATTAAAAAGTATAGAAGGAACTATAAATTCCCAAAAGGGTTCTTTACGTGCAAATATTGCCGTAGAAAATAAAAACGGTGCCATTAAAACAATTTTACGTATTTCAGGACAAATGTAATGATTAAAAAATCTTTAGTTTATTTACTGCTCGGTGGTTTGGCTTATTTACTTTTTGTTAGTCAAGATTCAAAATATATAGTTGCAGGTGTCGGTATATTTATTATAGGTATGCACTTTATGGAAGACGGCTTTAAGCTTTTTAGTGGCGGTATGCTTAAAAAAGTGATTGCCAAAACTACGGATACGATACCTAAGTCAATTTCTTTAGGTATTATTGCAACTGCAATTTTGCAAAGTTCTTCTCTTATTGCAATTATAATTATATCGTTTCTATCGGCTAAGCTCATAACGCTTTCAAGTGCTATAGGGGTTACGTTCGGTTCAAACTTAGGTACTACGGCAACAGCGTGGATAGTCTCATATTTCGGTCTAAAAATAGATATCGCGGCTTTTGCATTGCCCATGGTGATATTCGGTGTTATTTTTAGATTTTTTGAAAATAAAAGCACAAAAGGCATGGGTAATATATTGTTGGGGCTTGGCTTTGTTTTTCTTGGTATAGGGTATATGAAAGATGGATTTGAAGACCTTAAAGAGGGCATTGATTTATCTCAATTTGCCGTTGAGGGGTATTTGGGAGTTTTGATTTATATAGCAATAGGTATTATAGCTACAATGATTTTACAATCAAGCAGTGCGATGCTCGCGCTTACTATCACGGCTCTTGCTACTGGACAAATTATGTATCTTAACGCCATAGCTCTTGCAATAGGTGCCAATATAGGTACTACTATAACGGCAGCAATGGGGGCTATGGTGTCAAACGCAAATAGTAAGCGTTTGGCGGTTGGGCTCGTGATGTTTAATACGGTTACTGCTTTTGCCGTGGTTTTCGTGTTATATTATTTTGTTGATTTTGTCGATATGATGGCAGGCTACGTGGGGATATCACCTGATGATTATGCCATGAAACTATCTTTGTTTCATACGTTTTTTAATTTATTCGGTTTAGCAATATGGGCATTTTTTATACCTAGGCTGGTAACATATTTGAAGACGCTTTTTGTAGAGGATATGGAGACGTATATATCAAAACCAAGATATTTAAATATGGGTGTTGTTGAAGTCCCAAGTGCTGCTTTTGAAGCAACAAAAAAAGAGGTTATTCATCTTTATGAAAATGCCACGGAGGTTTTGAGTCATGCCATTATGTTACACCGTCACAGATATTTGGGGCAACACAACATCGACAATATAGTGAGGGAATCGACCGATATTATAGAGCTTGATATAGATAATTTTTATCAGACAAGAATAAAATCACTTTACAGTGATATAGTTGATTATTCAACGTTTTTCGTGAGTAAGCTTACGGATGATAAAAAGAGTTATATTATAGGTCTTAGAGGTGCTTGTAGAGATATAGCAGAAGCCGTAAAAGATACAAAAGAACTTCAAAAAAATATAGCAAAATATCTTCAAAGTAATAACGATTATATTAAAGAAGAATATAATTTACTTAGAATTTCAATAGCAAAAACTATGGATGTTATAAATCAAATAAAAAATAGTCATGATGAGCTTGATGTTCTTGCTAAATCAAAGGTTTTACAAGACTATTTAAAAAATATGGATGTTATAACAAGCGGTAGAATTGATGCTTTGATTAGGGAGAATAAGATAGATAAAAAAATGGCAACTACCCTTTTAAACGATAGTTCCAATGCATATAATGTAACCAATAAGTTGATAAATGTAGCTAAGATATTGTGGATTGAAGATGTAACAATCAAAAAAATAGGAGAGCAATTATGAAACTAGAAAAAATCTATGAGATGGCAAAAGAGTATTTGGAAGTTTTAAACGGTGAAGATGTTAAAAAGAAAAAAGTTAAGGAATTGAAAGAAGAGATCGAAGAAAAAATCTCGAAACTCAAAAAGAAAGCAAAAAATGCCGACAATGACGAAGATAGAGAAGATTATAGAAAAGAGATAGGTGCTTTAAAAGAGATATTGGCAAAACTTGATAAAAAAGATTAAGCCTATCGGTATATTTTTTCAAAGCTTCATTTAATATAATATAAAGTAACATTCTATAATGGTCTGTGTTTAGGAGTTATTTATGTATGTTAAATTAAAGTATATTTTATTTATGTTGTTCTTACTTAACTCATTTAATTTTGCATCAAGTTTAAAGTTGGGTATATTTCCGTATACGGACCCTATGCAACTTATTAAGATTCATAATGATTTAAGAGAACATTTGTCAAATGAACTTGGGTATGAAATAGAGATATATACCGCACAGGATTTTGTGCAATATTATGAAAATACGAAAAATGAGTTTTATGATATAGTTATTACTCCTCCACACTTAGGTGCTATACATATTAAAAACGGTTTTGTTCCTCTTTATAGGTATGACAGGTTGCTTAAACCCGTGTACGTAGTAAAAAATGATTCTTCTATATTTAAAGTTTCCGATTTCAAAAATAAAAAAATAGCACTTTCAAATCAACTATCAATATCTTCAATAAGTGGTTTGGTGGAAATAAGCTCTAATAGCATAGATATTAGCAAACACAATCTTATAAATACAAAAACACATCAAGCAGCAGTTACGAGTGTGATATTCGGTGAGAGTGATGTGGCTATAAAACGCATACTCCTATAAATCAGATGTCGGGCAATATCGACATGTCAAAGATAAGAATTATAGAAGGCAATATAAATGTCCCTCATGTATTTACTTTGGCTAGTTCAAGATTAGATAAAGATTTGGTTGTAAAGCTCAAACAAGCCTTAAAAAGCTTTGAGCAAACTCAAAAAGGGAAAGAATTTTTTGTCAACACCGGTTTCTTGGGATATACTAGTATAACAAAGAAAGATTTAGATAGTTTGGTTATGTTTATAGCCGAAACGAAGAAATTTTTAGAGTAGGGCTACGGGAATTTTTCAAAGTCTAAAATTTAAACTTCTGTTTTTAGCATTTATCGTTCAGGTTGTTTTAATAGTTTTCCTTGTGTATAACAATATCAAAACTACGGAACAACACTTAATAGCACAAACACAAAATAATCTTAGCGAGATCAAGTATAGTATGACAAGCACTTTGTCCGGACTTTTGATAGCAAGGGATTACGGCTCTATTAAATCTATTATAGATGAACTAACCGCAAAGAATAAGATTTCTTATATTGTAATAAAAAAAGACGACAAGGTACTTCTTAGCTCCGGTTTTTATGAAAAAAAAGATTTACCTAACTTGAATAATGATTTTGAGACAAGCGGAAATATATATAACACAAAACATGAGATTGATTTTTACGGTCAAAATTATGCAACAGTATATTTTGGGCTTGATATATCTTTTTTAAAAAGTGCTAAGCAACAGATTATTTATCAAAGTATAGTAATTTCTATAATAGGACTTTTTGTTGGATTTATATTGTTGTTTGTGGTTATTTTATGGTTAACGAAAAGTCTTGATAGGTTGACGAATGTTGCGGTTGAGATAAGCAACGGTAATTTTGACGTTAAAATAGATGAGATTAAAGATTATAATGAAATAGCGTTATTGTCACACTATTTTAGTGATATGATAAGTACTATATCGGAACAGTTTGAAACAATTAAAAAAATAACCAAAAATTTCAAACGATAGCAGATTATACTTATTCGTGGGAGAATTGGTTTGATGAAACAGGAAAACTAAAATGGATTAATCCTGCTGTTGAGCGAATTTCAGGATATAGCGTAAAAGAGGCAATGTTCCTTACCAATTTCCCGTTTTGTATAGTTATGGATAAAGACCAAGAAATAGTATATCATCAGCATCTATTAGCTTTGCAAGGTAATAGCGGGCAGGATTTTGAATTTCGAATAACAAAAAAAGATGATGCCGTAATATGGGTTGCTATGTCTTGGCAAAGCGTGTATGATGAAAACGGCAATTTTTTTTTGGATATAGGTCCAGTATAAGCGATGTATCTACGGAACACAATATGGGCTTAGAACTTCGTCTACAAGAAAAAATCAATCAAACTTTGGAGCAAAGAGTAGAAGAGAGTGTGCAAAAACTAAGAGAAAAAGATTTGATACTTATTCAGCAGACTAAAATGGCATCTATGGGTGAGATGATAGCCAATATCGCCCATCAATGGAGACAACCTCTTAGTGCTATTACAAGTAGTGCAAGTGCGGTTAAGGTCAGTGATGAACTTGGTCTTTTGGACAAAAGTTCATTGTATAAATATATGGATATGATTACAAAAAACTCCCATTATCTTTCAAATACTATAGAGAGTTTTAGAAACTTTTTTAGGCCTAATCAAGAAAAAAAGTGAATTCGATATTAGAGGTATTACAGAAGATGTTATTAATATATTCGGTACTTATTTTGCAGTCAATAATATCAAAATAGTTAATAATGTGTCACATCTTAACATAACAAGTTATGCTAACGGATTACAACAGGTTTTACTTAAGTAGTAAAGAATGCCAAAGATGCGATAAATCAAAACGGAGTCATAGTTCTTGAGGGCAAACTTATCGGTGAAAGCACGGTGGAAATATCAGTCAAAGATAGTGGAGGCGGCATAGCAGATGAGATAATGGGTAAGATATTTGACCCTTATTTTACCACAAAACACAAATCTTTAGGTACAGGGATAGGTCTTAATATGTCCTATCAAATAATTAAAGAACATCTTCGAGGTGATATCAAAGTTCAAAATAGCGAATTTGAATTTGAAGGCAATATCTATAAAGGTGCAGAGTTTATTTTGTCTATACCTACAGAGTAGTAAGAAATTTTTTATTAATCTATAATATATTTTACTGTACAATAAGAACATATTTAAATGTTAAGGTTGTTTTTTGCAGAGATATTTTAAAGAATTTGTTTTGAAAGATTTTTTATTTTTTATTCTTTTTAAGATTGTTAAGTTGTTGTTTTTTGTTATGCCGAAGGGTTTAGCAAAAAAGTTTCTAGATTTGGTAAGTGTGCTTGTAGTTAAATTTGACGGTATGCATAGGCATATACCGAGGGCAAACTTAGATTTTGTTTTTGGTGATAGCTTAAGTGATGAACAAAAAAAGGTTATTATAGAGAACTCATATAAGAATTTGGTTTATAATTTATATGAATTTGTAGTTAACTCAACACTAAGCGTTGAAGAGATTTCAAATAAAGTATCTATTAACGGTGAAGAATATATTCTGGAAGCAATTAAAGAGAACAAAAGTATTATCTTTATCTCTGCTCATTACGGTAATTGGGAGTTATTAAGTAAATATTTTTCAAAGTATAAGCCGATAAGTGTTGTCGGAAGACCTTTGAATAATCAATATTTAAATAATGAATTAAAAGAGAGTAGAAAGCTTGATAACTGTGAGATATTAGATAGAAGCGGTGCAACAAGAGGGCTTATAAAAGCTTTGAAAAACGGTCATAACGTAGGGCTTGTAGTAGATCAACATACGGCACCTACAAAGGGCGGTATAGAGATCAAGCTATTCGGTAAAAAAGCACTACAAACAGATGTTCCGGCACGCCTTGCAATGAAATTTGATGCTGTTTTGTTACCTGCTTTTGTTGTTTTAAAAGAGTTCGGTAAATATGAAATTAAAGTTTATCCTCCTATAGAAGTTACCTCTGAATCAACTATTGAGTCATTAACACAAGCACAAGCCGATATTATCGAAAAACAAATAATAGAACTTCCGGACCTGTGGATGTGGCAACATAGGCGATTTAAAGAACAGTATCCTGAAATCTATGCTAAAGGTACCAGATGAGAGTACTTGTGATACGATGTGGTGCTTTGGGCGATTTGGTATATTCTACTTCTGTAATAGATGCTTTGAGATTTGAATACGGGGAAGATGTAATAATAGATTTCGTAACAACGCCGTCAAGCGCTAAATTGTTTGATTTTGACGATAGAATAAATAAAGTGTTTTTGTTGAAACACAAAAAAGTTCCTATCATATTTAGCTCTCAAAAAAAAGCCGTTATAAAAGAATCACACAAAGAGCCTTATGACTTACTTATTAACTTTGAGATGGGAAAACAGTTTAGAAGTCTCGTCGAAAAAATACAAGCAAAAAGAAAAGCAGGGTGGTTTTGTGAAAATATCACTATAACAAAAACACATATGGTTGAAATATGTAAAGAATTTTACTCAAGTGTTGTATCGTCAGAAAATATCGACAAGGCATACCCAAGGTTGTTAGGGGAAGATTTTGGAAATATAAAACTTAAGTTTAATCTGCCTGACGATTATATAGTATTCAGTCCAAGCAATTCTCACAATAAGAAAAAAGGGATCAATTATCGTGCATGGCCACATAGTCACTGGAAAGAATTATTGAATATGATGCCAAAGAATATGCATATAGTAATGATAGGTGCGAAGGGCGAAGAGGCATTTTTTGAGCCTATCAAACCATATGGTGAAAATGTGATTGATTTGGTAGGGAAGATATCTATACCTCAAATGGTAAGCGTGGTCGCAAACGCAAAAGCCCTTGTGGTTACCGATACCGGAACAGCACATATAGCATCAGCCGTAAATATACCTGTTTTTTGTCTAATAGGTCCTACTCCGGCAGAACAAACAGGACCATATAAAACCCCTTATAATGAGGTGTTTATACTAAAATCAGATATTGAATGCAGACCATGTTATAAAACTAAGATTATGATGGAGTGTAAAGATAATCTTTGTATGAAGAATATTCTGCCAGTCAACATTTTTGATTGCTTAAAATTAGCAAATATAGTCTAGAAAATACATTTTAAAAAGGAGTTAGATAGATGAAAGGAATAATATTAGCAGGTGGTAGCGGTACAAGACTCTACCCGATTACAAAAGGTGTTTCAAAACAGCTAGTACCGATTTATGATAAACCGATGATTTATTATCCACTTTCTGTTCTTATGCTTGCAGGTATCAAAGAGGTGCTTATCATCACTACGCCACAAGACCAACAGAGCTTTATTAATTTGTTGGGTGACGGTAGTGACTTAGGGATGAAGTTTGAATATATAGTACAGCCTAGTCCAGATGGTCTTGCACAAGCTTTTATACTAGGTGAAGAGTTTTTAAACGGTGATGATGCTTGTCTTGTGCTTGGAGATAATATATTTTACGGTCATGGACTTACTCGTCTTTTAGCAACAAGCGTCAAGAATGTAAAAGAAGAAAATAAAGCTACGGTATTTGGATATTACGTAAAAGACCCAGATAGATACGGTGTTGCAGAGTTTGATGAAAAAGGTAATGTAATAAGTATAGAAGAAAAACCTAAAAATCCAAAGTCTAACTATGCCGTAGTAGGATTGTATTTCTATCCTAGCGATGTAGTAAAAAAAGCAAAAGAAGTAAAACCGTCTGATAGAGGTGAACTGGAAATTACAACTCTAAATGAAATGTATTTACATGAATCAAGACTTAAAGTAGAATTAATGGGAAGAGGATATGCATGGCTAGATACAGGTACACATGAATCACTTCTTGAAGCGAGCCAATTTATACAAACTATCGAAAATAGACAATCTCTGAAAGTAGCTTGTCTTGAAGAAATAGCATATGAAATGGGATATATAAGCAAAGAAAAGCTTCTTGAGCTTGCAGAACCTTTAAAAAAGAATCAATATGGACAGTATATGATTTCAAGAGCTAATCAACCAAGACGGATAGGTTGAATATGAATTTTATAAGAACACAAATTCCTGATGTAATTATTATAGAACCGACGGTTCATGGAGATAGTAGAGGATACTTTGTAGAGACTTTTAGAGTCGATAAACTTGAAAAGTTCTTAGGGTATAAACTTAATTTCTGCCAAGATAATGAGTCAAAAAGCTCATATGGAGTACTTCGTGGATTACATTATCAACTTCCACCGTATGCTCAAACAAAATTAGTAAGAGTAATAAAAGGAAAAGTGCTAGATGTTGCAGTAGATATTAGAAGAAACTCTCCAACATTTGGTCAATATGTAGCAGTTGAATTATCAAGTGACAATAAAAGGCAACTTTTAATTCCAAGAGGATTTGCTCATGGATTTGTAGTACTTGAAGATGATACTATTTTTGCATATAAAGTAGATAACTATTATAGTCCTGAATGTGATAGAGGGATAGCATTTGATGATAAAGAGTTGAATATTGACTGGAAAGTACCGTATGATAGACTTAATTTATCGCAAAAAGACACAAAACAACCTTTGTTAAAAGATACTAATGATTTATTTGAATCGGGAATGGATTACCATGCTTAATATTTTGGTAACAGGTTCAAAAGGACAACTCGGTAGTGAACTAAAAGAACTTTCTTCTACATATGCATATAATTTCTTCTTTACAACTAGAGATGATATAGATATTACCGATAAGGATAGTATAAGAAGTTTTTGTCAAAATAATCATATTAATGCGATTGTCAACTGCGCAGCTTATACGGCAGTAGATAAAGCTGAGAACGATGAAACTAATGCAGATTTGATAAATAGAAAAGCTGTTAAGAAACTGGCTTTGGTTTCCAAAGAACTCAATATAAAGCTAATTCATATTTCTACTGATTATGTATTTGACGGTACATCTTATAAACCGTATGTGGAGGCGTACCAAACAAATCCACAATCTATTTACGGTAAAACAAAATTAGAAGGTGAAACGGAGATGTTATCTATAAATCCATCAAATTCTATAATTATCAGAACTTCTTGGGTATATAGCTATTATGGTAATAATTTTGTGAAGACTATGCTTAGGCTAGGTAAAGAAAAAGAGAGTTTAGGCGTAATATACGATCAGGTAGGGACGCCTACTTATGCTAAAGATTTAGCAAAAACTATATTAGATATGATTCCCCAAATAAAAAATTCTAAAGTAGAAATTTACAATTTTAGTAATGAGGGAGTAGTATCTTGGTATGATTTTGCAAAAGAGATTATGCGGATGTCAAAATTATCTTGCAAAGTTAATCCAATAGAAACAAAAGACTATCCTACACCGGCAATGAGACCACATTATAGTTTATTAAATAAAAATAAGATAAAATCTACTTTTAATATCGAAATACCCAAAATTTAAATCTGAAGTGCAATTTTTTAAGTTGTCTTTGAAATAAGAAAAA
>DYJR01000099.1 GCA_020723015.1 Arcobacter nitrofigilis | reverse complement strand
GAACTATAATGTATGGTTATAGAACAATATTTCTATTGCATAATCCGGGTTAAAAAAAGTGAAAAATTTTGACACATCATCTTTGATATGTTAAAAAAATAGTAAAATTTTAACATATCTCATAAAATAGTTTTTTATCTCTCTTCACAACTCACAACGCACTAGACTACAAACCGCTTAATAGAGTATTAATCTCTTTTTTGATAAAATTTCAAAAATTTATACTAAGGGTAAAATATGAGTTTAAATGTTTACTATGATAACGATTGTAATATAGATATAATCAAGTCAAAAACTGTTGCAATGATTGGTTTCGGTAGCCAAGGTCATGCACACGCTGAAAATCTAAGAGATAGCGGTGTAAAAGTTGTAGTAGGTCTTAAAAAAGGCGGAGCTAGTTGGGCTAAAGCTGAAGCTAAAGGTTTTGAAGTTTTAACTGTTGCTGAAGCAACTGCAAAAGCTGATGTTGTAATGATACTTTTACCTGATGAGTCACAAGCTGATATTTATGCAAATGAAATAGCTCCAAACTTAAAAGACGGTGCAACAATAGCATTCGGACACGGATTTAACATCCTTTACGGTAGAGTAAAACCTGCTGCAAACATCAATGTAATGATGGTTGCTCCAAAAGCTCCTGGACATACTGTAAGAAGTGAGTTCGTAAGAGGTGGTGGTATTCCTGACCTTATCGCAATTCACCAAGACCCAAGCGGTAAAACAAAAGAACTTGCACTTTCTTATGCATCTGCAATAGGTGGAGGAAGAACAGGTATTATCGAAACAACTTTCAAAGATGAAACAGAAACTGACCTTTTTGGAGAACAAGCTGTTCTTTGTGGTGGTGTATCTGCTCTTGTTCAAGCTGGTTTTGAAACATTAACGGAAGCTGGTTATCCACCTGAAATGGCATATTTCGAGTGTTTACACGAGTTAAAACTAATAGTAGATTTGATGTTCCAAGGTGGAGTTGCGGATATGAGATACTCTATATCAAACACTGCTGAGTACGGCGATATAGTAAGTGGACCAAGAGTAATCAACGAAACTTCAAAACAAGCTATGAGAGATATACTAAAAGACATCCAAAGCGGTAAATTCGCAAAAGATTTTATCCTAGAGGGAATGACTGGTTATCCAAGAATGACTGCTGAAAGAGCATATCTTTATAACCATCCGCTAGAAGTAACAGGTAGAAAACTAAGAGCTATGATGCCTTGGATTAATGCTAACAAAATAGTTGACCAAAATAAAAACTAAATTGTCTTTGGTAGGGTTCGTCCCTACCGACAGATTATAAATCTTCAGAATAAATATGTCTAATTTAAAATCAAAAAAAACTTCAGAATCAACTAAAAAAAAGAATAATCATATATTCGTGAGAAATATTTTAATATTTACGATTGTCTCTTTAGTGGCTATTATTATTGCTTTTGGAAGCTATATATACGTTACTTCATCATCCAAAAAACAAACGGAAAAAACAATAACTCAAGAAATCAAAAAAGAGGAAGTCTTAGAGGAAAAAAAAGAAGATTTGAACAAGTCGGAAGAAGAATATAAAATCTTAGATGAAAAAATTGAAACCATAAAACAAGAATTAAAATTACAAGAAAATAATACCATACAGCAACAAGAAATAAAAAAAGAAGAAGTTTTACCTACTCCAAAACAATATAGCAATAATTATAAAGATACGCCTGAAGTCGTATTAACGGAACCGAAAAAGCCTGTTATCAAAACCAAAAAACCAAGACTAGCGATAGTTATAGATGACGTTGTATACCCCGCACAAGTAAAAGCACTTAAAAGCGTAGGTTATCCTATAAATATGTCATTTTTGCCTCCAACGTCAGATCATCCACAATCAGCTTCGATAGCTCATGGTTTGAGTCATTATATGATACATTTACCCCTTGAAGCAATGACGTTTAGCAAAGAAGAAGAAGAACATACTCTACACGTAGGTGACGGCATCAATAAAATAGAAAATCGCATAGTTGAGCTAAAAAAGCTTTATCCAAATGCAAAATATACAAATAATCACACCGGAAGTAAGTTTACGAGCGATGACGAATCTATGGATAAATTAATGTCGGTATTAAAAAAACATAATTTGATTTTTCTTGATAGTAAGACTACAGCCAAAACGGTTGCGTATAAAAATGCAAAAAAACATAAAGTACCTTTTCTATCAAGGGATGTCTTTTTGGATAATGTACAAGAATTCAAAGCTATTCAAAAACAGTTAAAACAAGCTATAACATTTGCAAAACAAAGGGGCTATGCAATAGCTATAGGACACCCTTATAGTGCAACTATAGATGTTTTGAAATCATCTGCCAAACTTCTTAAAGATGAAGTAGAAGTAGTCTATATAAACGAGATACCGTTATTATGATACATAAAGCTTATATAGACAAACTGGATACGGAGATGTTTTATATAGGCAATTTGGATTTATTATATAAACGGTCTATTTCTATAGTCGGAACACGTCACCCAAATCAATATACGCAAATCAAAACAAAAGAGCTTTCATCTAAATTAGCATCCATAGGAATTTGTTTGATAAGCGGTTGTGCTATGGGCGTAGATAGCATAGTTCACAATAGTGCAGGGTATGATAATACCGTAGGTGTGGTAGCAAATGGACTTGATATAAGATATCCTGCCGTCAACAAAAAAATGATAGAGCAAATAGAACAACAAGGTTTGATGTTGTCTTCTTTTCCGCTTGGACATACTGCACGTGAGTATAATTTCGTTCAACGTAATAAAACGGTGGTAGAGCTAGGGGAAGTCTTGGTTGTAGCTCAAGCCGATATGAATAGCGGAAGTATGAGAAGTGTTGAATTTGCAAGAAAACTAGGCAAACAAATATATGTGTTGCCACATAGAATAGGGGATAGCGAAGGGACTAATTATCTTTTAAAAAATGATTTGGCAAAGCCTATTTATAATATAGATGAATTTGTCTCTTTATTCGGTAATATTAAAAACAATGCTGATAATGATGAGTTTTTGGAGTTTTGCAAAACAAATCCAACCTATGATGATGCAGTTGCATTGTACGGAACAAAAGTATTTGAATACGAACTAATGGGCAAGATTGATATTGTAAACGGTGTAATAAGTATAATGTGAGTTATTTAGCGTTATAGTGTTGTTGATAAAATTTTAGCATTTTGCTTAGTTCACTGATAGTTACGTCTTTATTGTACAGATTTTGTTGAAGAATATCATATTTATGCTGATACATTTCAAGGCGTTTTTTTAGACTGTAGATTATATTATCCCTATTTTTTATAGTTAGTTCAAGTTCTTTGACATTTACGACCGAATATAACTGTAATTGGTCTTTAAGATATTGTATGGTTTCCGCATATTCTACAACTTTTTGTTTTAAAATTTGTGTTTTCTTTTTCTCAAAACTTAATTGCTCATAAAATAAATCTGCATTTTCCGTTTTACTGATTTTTTCTTGTAAGTAATGTATATGATTTTGAAGTTCTTGGATTGATGATTCATAGTGACAAAGTGAACTTTTATATTGTATAATATAATACCCCAAAATGTCAATATAACGGATATTCCCGATAAAAAACCTCTCTAATCCCCATTGTTTAGGGATTTTCTTCGTTTTC
>DYJR01000018.1 GCA_020723015.1 Arcobacter nitrofigilis | reverse complement strand
TGGGATTGGATTGAGGAGCAGATTAAAGAGATAAGTTTATTATTTTAAATGGTATTACTATTGCATCTACTAGATTATTTTCTATGAGTTGCTTTCTTATCTCTCCTTCATTACTTGAATTACTTGTGAGGCTTCCTTTGGCTAGAACAAACCCAGCGATACCATTTTCTGATAGTTTTGATACCATATGCAATATCCAAGCATAGTTTGCATTTGATGTTGATGGTGCATCATATCCAGCCCATCGTGGATCATTTAGTAGCTCGTTTACACCTCTTCACTCTTTTTGGTTAAAAGGTGGATTTGCCATGATATAGTCAGCTTTGAGGTCTGGATGTTGGTCTTTGAAAAATGTATCAGCAGGAACACTCCCAAGATTTGCAGATATTCCTCTTATTGCTAAGTTCATCTTTGCTAGTTTATATGTAGTAGCTGTGAACTCTTGTCCATAGATAGAAATATCTTTTTTATTTCCTTTGTGAGCTTCTATAAATTTTAAAGATTGGATAAACATACCACCACTTCCACAAGCAGGGTCATATATCTTTCCACGGTAAGGCTCTATCATATTTGCTAACAAATTTACTATTGATTTTGGAGTGTAGAACTGCCCTCCTAGTTTCCCTTCTGCAAGTGCAAATTCACCTAAGAAATACTCATATACACGACCTACAACATCGTGTCCTTTATCTTCTATTGTGTTGATGTTGTTTATAATATCTATAAGACTTGCAAGTTTACTCACATCAAGACCAAGTCTTGAGAAGTAGTTATCAGGTAATGCACCTTTTAGGCTAGGATTGTTTTTTCTATAGTTGCAAGTGCTGTATCAATTTTAAGAGCTATATCGTCTTGTTTTGCATTTTTTTATGTATGACCATCTTGAAATTTCAGGAAGATAAAATACATTTTCCATAGTGTAAAACTCAACCATATCGATAAATGCATCTTTACCCTCTGAGAGTAGTTTTTCTCTTCGCTCTTCAAATGTATCACTGACAAATTTAAGAAAAATAAGCCCTAAAACAATGTGTTTATATTCACTTGATTCTACTGAACCTCTTAGTTTGTTTGCACTCTCCCAAAGAGTTTCTTCCATAGATTTTTGAGTTTTAGTCACCTTATCTTTTGCCATTGATATATTATCCTACAATTTAATATTTACTAAAATATTTTATCTAAATTGTTATTAATATTACTAATAAGTTATAAATAAATTCTATTGGTATATTGGTAAGATTCTAGCTCCACCAATTACCAATTACTAACTCAAACTATTCAAATAAGCCAAATCAGATATTTTCGTCCATTCTCTTGTTTTTGCCATATATGCCTTTTGACTCTCATATACTTTTTTGAACATCGCATCTTTTTTGCTCTCTTCTTCATAAGCTTCCGTAGTTGCTTTTTTGAGTGCTGTTATTACCTCTTTTGGGAATGTTTTGATTTGGATATTCGGGTACTCTTTTTTCATACTATCCCACATCAAAGCATTTTCATGTTGTGATTGAGAAAGCATCATAAACGACGAGCTAAGCATCGCTGATTTCATTATCTCTTGAAGCTCTTTCGGTAGAGAATCGAATTTTTTTCTATTTACCAAAAACTGCATTTCACTAGCCGGTTCATGCCATCCGGTGTAATAATAAGGTGCTATTTTTTGGAAGCCCATTTTTATATCAAGTGCAGGTCCAACCCACTCTAGGGCATCTATAGTTCCACGTTCTAGTGCGGTATAAAGCTCACCCGGAGCTATATTAACAGGACTTGCCCCCACTCGTGCAAGAACTTCACCTGCAAACCCTGGGATTCTCATTTTTAAACCTTTTAGGTCATTTACGCTTTTTATCTCTTTTTTAAACCACCCACCCATTTGGTTTGTAGTATTTCCACCGTTAAAAGAATAAAGCCCATGCTTAGAATAAACCTCATCCATAAGTTGCATTCCGCCACCGAAATAAAACCATCCGTTTTGCTCTTGAGCCGTCATACCGAAAGGAACAGAGGTAAAAAACACAGTAGAAGGCTCTTTACCTTTCCAATAATAACTTGCAGTATGAGCCATCTCATATTGACCGCCACGCACCAAATCAAATACGTTTAACGGTGATTTGTGCTTTTCAGCAGCATCAACTCTTACCGTTATAGCTCCACCGCTCATAGTCTCTACGTTTTTTGCAAAATTATTTGCACTATCCACGAATATCGGCATATTTTGCGGCCATGTAAGGGCTATTTTCCAGTTATATTTCGCCTTATCGGCAGCCGTTACGATATTTGGAAAACCTATAGCACTTGCCCCTGCAACTAATGCACCTTTTTTTATAAAATCTCTTCTTTGCATTTTATGACTCCTTTAAAAAACTAAATCAAAATATTAGGAAACGCCAAAACAATCCCCAAAATCAAAAGTTGTATCACGATAAAAGGGATTACCCCTTTGTAAATATCAACAGTTCTTACACCATCAGGTACGACACCTTTGAGATAAAACAAACTAAACCCAAAAGGAGGTGTAAGAAACGATGTTTGAAGATTGACCGCTATAAGTATAGCAAACCAAACTGGGTCAATCCCTAGATTTAAAGCAATAGCACCCAAAATAGGAACTACGATAAAACAAATCTCCACGAAATCCAAGAAAAATCCAAGCAAAAACACAATCAGCATACTAGCTATCAAAAACCCGTATTCTCCTGCAGGAAGAGCAGTCATAAATTCTTCTACTATCATATCTCCGCCTGTGTATGTAAATACCATACTAAAAGCAGTCGCACCTATAAGAATAGCAAATACCATAGAGGTTATTTTGACGGTTTGCAAAGCCGCCCCTTTGATAATATCTAGCGTCAATTTTTTGTACATTAAAGCAAGTAAGACAGCCCCAACGGCACCTATAGAAGAAGACTCCGTAGGTGTTGCAATACCTGCAAAGATTGAACCTAAAACAAATAAAATAAGTGCCATAGGCGGTACTACCGCTTTTAAAGCCTCTATCACTTGTGCTTTCGTAGGTTTGTCGCCTATACTAGGAGCTTTGTCCCCTTTTATCATTGCAAAGACGACTATATAGGCTAAGTATGCTAACACAAGCATCACCCCGGGTACTATTGCAGCTTTAAAAAGATCACCGACAGGGACTTGCATAACATCACCCAAAATAATAAGTATAATAGAAGGTGGGATAATCTGCCCCAAAGTACCGCTAGTACATACCACACCGCAAGCAAATGCTTTGTCGTAATTGTATTTGAGCATAACCGGCAAAGATATAATACCCATAGCTACCACACTAGCCCCTACTACTCCGGTAGTTGCGGCAAGAAGCATGCCTACTAAAATAGTAGATAATGCAAGTCCACCCCTCAGCCTTCCAAAAAGCGACCCCATAGATACGAGCAGTTTATTGGCAAGTCCTGCTTTTTCTAAAACTATCCCCATAAAAATAAACATCGGAATAGCTATTAAAGTAGTATTTGTCATAATAGAAGTAATTCGAAAGCTCATCATAGAAAACATATCTAACCCATCTATAAAAAGCCCAAATATCAGTGCAACTCCGCCAAAGGTAAAAGCAACGGGAAATCCAAAAAAGAGTAGTATCATAGCTACGATAAATAGTGCAATTCCTATCATAGCATATCCTCTTTTTTGTGTTTTTGTTTTTTGTTAAGTGCAATAACTTCTATATTTTTGATAATAAAACTAACAGATGATAGTATCAAAAAACAAAATGCTATCGGAATAAGAGATTTGATAATAAATCTATACGGCAATCCACCGGGATCCGGGCTACCTTCGTTAATATCATAAGCATAGATTACAGGTTCTATTGAAGTGTATATGATAACTAAGCTCATAGGTATCAAAAAGACCAAAACACCTACAATATTTATAATAGCTTGAATAAAAGGGCTAAACTTCTCATAAAAAATATCAACCCTCACGTGTGCATCGTGATACAGTGTATAACCAAGCCCAAGCATAAAAATAATAGAAAAAAGATGCCATTCCAACTCTTGCATATAAATAGCAGATGAGCTAAAAGCATACCTCGATACTACGTTAAATAGTATCAACAAAGCAAGTGCTACAACCAAAAAAGCACTCACATAACCCAAACCCTTTGAAATAGAGTCTAAAAAAATTCTAAGTTTAATTAATATATTCATAACGATACATTAATATAAAATAACTTAGAAAAATATAAAAAATTATCTATTTTGCAAAATTTATTTTAGTGTGTGTATTTTTGTCCGTAGGGTTTTAACGCTATCAACATTCTTGGGAGCAAAATAAGTGCCGATGTTAGCATAGTTGCCATTACAAGAACCGTCAATAATCCAAAATAAATAGTAGGCACTAAATTTGACAACACCAAAATAGAAAAACCTGCTATTACTACAACCGTAGTATAATACATAGCAAACCCTATACTTCTATGGGAGCGTATCATAGCTTGAGCATAATCATGATCTACTTTTAGCTCTTCTTTAAATCTGTGGATATAATGTATCGTATCATCCACACCGATACCTATAGAAATTGCAGCTATTGTAATAGTCATAATATCAAGAGGGATATTAAAAATTCCCATTATGGCAAAAACAATACCTATAGGTACCACATTTACAAAAATTGCTATAAATGCCACCGTAAAATTTCTAAATAAGAAAATAAACATAACAAATATAACACCTATTACAAAACCTATAGTTTTAATCTGCGAATCAAACAAAGATTGAAGCATATTATTGTATAAAACCATTAGATTAGAGACCCTAAATTCTGCTGTTTCTTGAGGTATGATTTGTCCCAAATCTGCATAAATTTGTTTAATAAGTTTGTCCCTTTTGAGAGTATCGTTAGAATCGATAACACGAGTAAAAAATCTTACCTCATTTGCTTTTATATTGATATAAGGAGTTACTATAACATCTCTGTATTGTGAAGGTAATTTTGTATAAATAAGAGCTAGTTTTAGGCTGTCTAAGTCATTTCCGTTATTCAATGTACGACCAACTTTTAGCATCGTAGCAAATGACTGGACGTTACCTATGTGTGAAATACTCTCGAGGTAATTGTGAACTTTCATCAAAAGTTCCATTTTTGCAGGGGTAAACCAATACTGCTCCTCATCACCGCTATTTGCAAATTCATCTTCAAATTCACTAAATTCATCTTCTACTTTCACGGTTTCTTGAACTTTTGGTAAATCTTTGAATTTTACGATAACATCAAGGGGAGTAGTCCCACCCAAATCCCTATCTATTACCTCCATACCTTGATAAATATCGGTAGATTTTTTGAAATAGTTGATAAAGCTATTTTCTACGTCAACTTTCGCTATACCTATGAAAGATACAATGACAGTGAACACCACGGTAGCATAAATATATTTAGGATATTTAATAACTACTGAAGCACAATACTTTGTGAGCATAAAATGGTCTTCAAAGGTGGTATTAGGTTTTGATTTGCCTAGTAGCAACATAACTGCAGGAAATAGTATAAAAGACAATACCAACGAGACCAAAATAGAACTACTTATCATCCATCCCAAATCTATTACGGGCTTGATATTGGACAATACTAAAGAGGCAAAACCGATCATTGTAGTCAAAACGGCAAACAAAGAGGGGTTGAGTTTCGACAAAATAGTGTTCATCAAAAGCTTATATTGATTAGCAAGAGGATATTTTAATACTAGTTCCCTATATCGTACAACCAAATGCAAAACTATAGAAATAGTGAGTATCAACTGCAGTGCTATAAAGTTTGAAGATAATACCGTAACTTCCCAGCCAAAATAACCAAGTAATCCGGTACTTACGACTACCGCTATCAAACACATACCCAGAGTCACTAATATCCATCTAACTTCTCTAAAAATAATCCATAAAACTACGATAAAAATAAGAACCAAACCTATACCGTAAACCACCAAATCGTTTTTTATAAATCCTATAACGTCACTAGCAATCATACTAGCACCGCCTATAAAAATCGTAGCTTCATTTTCGTATTTAGTTATTATATCTCTCAAATCTTGAATATTTTTTGCCTCTTTTTCCCTGACTTCATCCCTATATGCCTTAAACTCTTTTTCTATTTGAGCTAATTGTATATCTTCTTCTTTTGTACGATTTTCTTTAAAAAGAAGCTCATTTCTGCTATTTAATACTTCAAGATATTTTTCGTCTTTTTTAAGATTTATTATAAGTGCGGTAGTGGTTAAATCTTTACTTACCAATGCACCTTTATAAATAGGGCTATTTTTAAACTCTTCTCTTACAAGATTTTTGTCAATATCTGGAGTTTTAAGGGTATGTACATCATTTACCAAATCGGCAAGTTCCATTACGGGACTCTCAAAAAGAGGTACGTTTAAGATGTTTGTTACGTTTTTTACTAAAGGAAGTTTTTCTATATCTTTTGTAATCTCATCTATTTTTTGTAAGCTTCTATCATCTAGTAAATCATAGTTTGGCTTGAAAGTCATCATTATGATGTCACTTGTTCCAAACTTCTTACTAACTTCTCTAAAATAATTCAAATCATCGTCATTTTCTAGAAGTAAAGTTTGTGAAGAGGCATCTATTTCAAGCTTTGAAGAGTAAGAAGATATAAAAACTATAAATATAGCCGATAAAATTATCGTTAAAACGGGAAATTTAAAAACGGTATATTTATAGAAGTTTTTCATGGGTTTATTTTAGACTTTCCAGTAGTTCATTTACGCTTTTTGTAGCCAAAAATTCACCGAATTGTTTTCTATAGGTTTGAACTATACTAACCCCTATAATATCTATATCATATATAAGCCACTCTTTTTCTTTCAGATAAAATTTATAGACAATATCGTATTTTTCGTTTTGACCGTTGATTTGAGTGTTTAGATTTATTCTATCGTTTTTTACTTTTGTTAAACTATCCACTTGAAGTTTTTGACCGTTGTATAAATCTATTTTGTCAAGGTAAGAGTTTTTTAGTTTCACCACAAAGTTTTTTACAAACTCTTCTTGCTGTGCTTTTGAAAGGGTATTATAGGGTCTTCCTAATGAAATCTTAGCCATAATCTCAAAATCAAAAATATCATCAAGCATATTAAAAAGTTTTTTTCTTTTGTCTTCTTTTGTCAAAGCTTTATCTTTTAAGACTGCCTCAACATTATTTAGTCTAACCTTCATATCACTCTCTATCTTATTTTCAGGTAAAGCAAATAAAAAGCCAAACATTAAAAATAGGGCAAAAACTACTCTCATCAAATTATTCCTTTATAAGTTTATTTCTTCGTTGTTCGTAAGAATCTCTTAGCAAAATATATAAATTTATACTATCTTTTGTGGCAATATCGTAAATGTCTGGATTGTGTGATAAGTCATTTGTAGTTTGAAATAATTTCAGCCCCACAGATTCCATAGCATCATCTGTTATTCTAATCTCTTCGTAACTATTTGCAGCTATAGGATTTACGTAAGAATCACCCACAAGACCTACCATATCCCTTAGATTTGAAGAACCTAGTATAGGTAAAACTATATGTGGACCGCTACCTACTCCCCAATACCCAAGAGTCTGACCCAAATCTTCATTTGTAGGCTCTATATTAAATTTATCCTTTGCAACATCTATAAATCCCAAAATACCGAAAGTAGAATTTAACAAAAATCTATTCGTTTCATCTAAAGAGTTTTTGAATTTAAACTGCAACACGTTATTTACCAATCTTATAGGATAAAAAAGGTTATCGAAGAAATTTGAAATACCGGTTCTTGCAGGTTTTGGAACTATGTTTTTATAACCTCTTGCTACGGGAAATGCAACATTTCTATAAAATGAATCATTAAACGATGTCATCACCTTATTATATCCGCTAAATGGGTCATAAACTTCCACGTAAGAGTTTTCAAATTCCGTTTCAAACTCATCAAGCATTGTATCGTTATTTGCAAAAAGGTTTGTTATACCTACCAATAACACCAAAGATAAAACAAATTTTTTCATCACTACTACATCCTATCCGGTCTAGTATCTTTAAAAGATATACTCTCAGCCTTTTGTAAAAGCTCCAAAGCACCCATTTGTATCATCTCGTTTGCAAGTTGCGTACCCAAGTCGTTACACTCTTTTCTTGTACCACTTACGGAGTGTTTTAAGATATTCGTACCGTCACTAAAACCTATCATACTTATAATATTGACGGTATCACCGTCTATGGTTGCATTGACCGCTACAGGAGCAGAACACCCTGCACCTATCATGGATACGAAATCTCTTTCCAACTTAGCACATAAAAAACTATCTTCATCATTTAAAACACTTGCTATTTCTCTAAGTTTTGGATTGTTTGATACTATCTCTATACCAAGACTTGCTTGTCCCATAGGCGGTATCATCATATCAAGCGGGAGTTTTTGAGAATACGGTACATCTTTTATCAAATCAAGTCTAGCAAGTCCGATATATGCCAAAATAATAGCGTCATATTCACCTTCGCTTAGTTTTCTAAGTCTCGTATTGACGTTTCCTCTTAAATCTTTCACTTTCAAATCAGGTCTTGTAGATAAAAGTTGCATTCTTCTTCTTAGACTCGTAGTACCTACTACAGCACCGCTTGGAAGTTCATCAAGGGATTTGTATTGGTGTGACAAAAATATATCGCTTTGATCGGCTCTTTTTGTAATAGCGACAAGCTCCAACCCTTCAGGTATAAAAGAGGGAACGTCTTTTAGGCTGTGTACCGCTAAGTGAGCGTTACCGCTTAGCATCTCATCTTCAAGCTCTTTTGTAAAATGCCCTTTACCGCCTATCAAAGCCAAAGGTCTATCAAGTATTTTATCCCCTTTACTTGTTATTTCAAGAAGCTCTATTTGCATAGAGGGATAGTGTTTTTTAATCTCATCTCTTACAAAATATGCCTGCCAAAGTGCCAATGCACTAGCCCTTGTCGTTATTACCAATTTATCCATTATAACCCTTCAAAAAGTTGTCTTGTTCTATCCATTTGACCGTTTACATAAAGTGTAGGTGTACCTTGAACCATCATATTTTCAGACATTGATATATCTTTATCAGCCTCCGCAAGAACTTTTTTATCTTCTATATCGGCTAAGGTTATAGATGTTTTAAGCACCTTATTTACGGCTTTTAATATTACGTTTTCATCAGATTCTTTTGTAGAAATCTCATTTAATAGATTTGCTTCATAAATCTTTTTCTCTACATCTTTTACACCTTTGTTTTTTGCAACAATCATCGCACGAGTCACCACGTCTGCTGCAGGGTGAATTCTAAGAAGCGGAAAATGGTAGTAATATACCGCTATATCTTTGTTTTTTTCCGCTTTTTTCAAAACTTCCGGGATATAATCTATACAAAATGCACAAAGCGGGTCACTAAATATAACAACCTTGTTTTTCGCATTTTTATTACCTGAAATCAAGTGCTTGTCGTTGTAATATTCACTTGTAATATTTGGAGTTAGTGCATCTTTAAAGCTTCTTCCGTTATTTATATCAAGCAATTCAGGAGTTATCATTTTACCGTCACTGAATATTACGTCTTTTGCCTCTATATCCTGACCGTTTACGTTTGCTTTTATATTGAAAACATACCCGTACCAACCGTTAGTTAACTCTTTTTTTACAAATATAGACAAATTGTCAAGTTTTACTTGCGGATTTGCTTTGATTCTTTTTGTTTGAAAATCCGTAACTATTTTATCTACATTTGCATTTGCAAACATACTACTTGCTAATAGAGTCGTGATGCTCAATAATTTCAACGTCGATGACATTGTCTTCTCCTTTTTTTGTTTGTGTTTGTGAATAAAAGCTTGAATTACCTTTTACTATAAATTTGCTAAAAACAGCTTTAGCTACAAAATTTAACTGTAAAAGCAAACCTATAATATCCGTAAAAAATCCCGGTATTATCAGTAAAATAGCTCCCAGAAGCGAAGCAATATTGAGCTTCATAAACTCATCTTGCCCCATTTGACCACGTGAAACCTTTTGTAAATTTTCCGCAATCGAGATATTGAAGTTTTTAAATATCATTACTCCAAGGACTGCACTGCCTATAATCTCAAAAAAAGTCCACAACCCTCCTATACTACCTGCAATAGAAGTGGTTATCATAACCTCTAAAAAAAGATAAATTAAAAAATATATTAAAAACATTACCCTATAAGCTCCATAAGTTTACTAACTACTTCATGTTTTTGTACTTCGATTTTTTGTAATGTTTTTCTATCTACTATCTCTACTATTCCATCGGCCAATTTCTTACCTACTATCACACCGTAAGGGAAACCTATAAGTTCAAAATCACCCATTTTAAAACCGTATCTTGCATCTATTCTATCATCTAAAATAGTCTCGATTTTGAATTTATGCAACGCGTCATATAAATGATTTGCAAAACTCATCTCATCTTCGTTTTTAGCATTACTTACGATAATATCTACCGTAAAAGGTGCAGTTTCTTTCGTCCAAATCATCCCTTTATCATCGTGATGTTGTTCAATAACGGCAGATATAAGTCTGCTTACACCTATACCGTAAGTTCCCATTACGAAAGGTCTTGCTTTACCGTTTCTATCTAAGAAATTTGCATTCATACTAGCAGAATATTTAGTGCCTAATTGGAAAATATGCCCTACTTCTATCCCTTTTGTATGGGTTAGCTCACCACCGCAACATACACATTTATCTCCCTCTTGAACAACTACCAAATCATCATATTTACCATCAACCAAATCTTTTAAACTAATTCCCGTTAAATGGTAGTTTTCCTCATTTGCACCGCAAATAAGGTTATCTTCATCTTTTAATTCATTATCTATGACGAAAACCACATCTTTTGGCAAATCAAACAGACCTACATACCCTGCTACAAGCCCTGCGTTTTTAATATCCTCTTCGCTAGCATCTATAAGTTCGAGTGCATCCACTGAATTTGATGCTTTTGTCTCTTCTAGTTCATCATCTCCTCTTACGAAAAACACCGCCACTTTTTGCGTATCTTCATAAATAGCTTTTTTGATAACAGCTTTGATAGTCTGGCTAGGCTCAACATCCAAAAACTTAGATACATCTTCTATAGATGTCACATTTGGAGTTAAAACTTTCTCTTTTACCTTTTCACTTTTTCCTTTTATCTCTTTTGGCTTTCTCTTTGCTGCTTCTATATTTGCAGCATAATCACAGTTTTTGCATACTACAAGGGTATCTTCACCGCTATTTGCCAATACGTGAAACTCTTTACTTCCGCTTCCGCCTATTGCACCGCTATCTGCTTCAACTACTCTGAAATCAAGCCCAAGTCTTGTAAAGATTTTTTTGTATGTTTCTTCCATAAGATGAAATTCTCTTATCATATCTTCTTCACTTTCATGGAAAGAGTAGCCGTCTTTCATCAAAAACTCTCTACCCCTCAAAAGTCCAAATCTAGGTCTGCCCTCATCCCTAAACTTTGTATTGATTTGATACAAATTCAAAGGTAAATCTTTGTAACTTGTAACTCTATTTTTTACAAGTTCTACCATCGCCTCTTCATTTGTAGGGCTTAGTACGAAATTACCGCCTTTTCTATCTTTGATTCTAAGCATTTCCAAGCCCATTTTTGAAGCACGTCCGCTTTGTTCCCATAGCTCTATCGGAGTTACAAAGCCCAGTTGAACTTCATTACACCCTGCATGGTCAAGTTCGCTTTTTACAAGATTTCTTATCTTTTCCAATACTATTTTACCAAGCGGCATAAAGTTATATATTCCGGCCCCCACTTGATTTACGAATCCACCACGTACTAAATACTGATGACTAGGTAAAGAAGCATCTTTTGGAGTCTCTTTTGTGGTAGGTATAAACATTCTGCTAAATTTCATTAAATCATTCCTTTTTTTTAAAGAAACCCAGAAACTAAGAAACTGAGAAACTAAGCAAGAAAATTCTCTTAGTCACTCAGTCACTCAGTCACTCAGTCACTTTTCATACATTTATAATTAGTATCTTCATCTTTATTACTAAGCTTTAAATCAAACAATCTTTGGATTGTTTCAAAAATCATATCTCCATTTTGTTCTGAAGATATATTTCTAAGCTCTTTACTTGCATCAAAAAGATAATTTGAAATAATACTATGACAAAGCTTATGGATATTATCTTTTTGCTCTTTATCTATAAAACCTTTTTTGATAGCTTCATCAACCTTTTTGGATATTATCAAATCACCTTTTTCATACATAGCTTTTATCAAAGGCTCAACACCCAAAGTATTTAGCCACTTAAAATAGCTTGATGTCATATTCTTGACTATTTTATAGGCTTGTTTTGCTTTTCTGGCACGTTCTGCCATATTTTCATCTACTATCTCTTTTAGGTCATCTACACTATATACTTTTACGCCGTCAAACTCAAACTCTTCAATATCTCTAGGTATAGCTATATCAAACCAAAATCTTTCAAACTCGCAATACTCAATCATCTCTTGTTTTATGATTGGATAAGGAGCAGACGTAGCGGTAAATAAAAGCGGTACGGAATTAAGAGTTGCCGTTAAATCGCTATAAGCTCTTACTTCGATATTTCCACCTATAGTTTCAGCCAAAATATTTGCTTTTTTTACGTCACGACTTACGAGTATAACGCCGAAATTGTTTTTCAAAAGATGCCTTGCACAAAGTTCACTCATCTCTCCGGCACCTACAACTACCGCTTTTATACCATTTAGATTTTGAAAAATCTGCTTTGCCTTAGCTACTGCCGTAGATGCTACGGATACGCTTCCGCTTCCAAGTGTAGTTTCGTTTCGCACCACTCCGGCACACTTAAAAGAGTAGTTAATAGCACGTGAAAGCTTAGTTGAACAATACCCCTTATCAAGTGCAAATTTGTAGGCATCTTTTAGTTGTCCTACTATTTGGGTCTCCCCCACTACAAGGCTATCTATAGAAGAAGCAACGCTAAAAAGGTGAAAAATTGCATTTTCATCTTCGTAAATGTCCGCTACTTTAGCCAATTCATCACAATAAAAAGTACTTTTTTTACAAAATGCATCCAAAATAGTCGCACGTGCTTTTAACGTATCTTTAACGGAAGCTATCACCTCCACCCTATTACAGGTTGACAACACTACGGCTTCGTTGATATACATATAATCAACTACTTTTTTCAAAAAGCTCTCTTTTTCCAAATCACTATTAAAAGCTAGTTTTTCTCTAAGGGCAATTTCCGTATTTTTGTGTGTAAAACTTACTATTAGATAGTGCATTAAAATTTCCTGTCACACATTTGTTGCATAATATCAATCAAAGCCAAATTACCCTCATCTTTTATTGCCTCTATCGCTTCAAAACCTAGTTTTTGAGTAAGTTCAATAGAAGATTTAAGTGCTTTTGTAGTCGCAAAACTATTTTTAAGCCAGGCTATTTCTTCTTCGTTTAAATCTTTTTTATAAAGGGATTTTAGTCTCTCTTTACCGCTATTATCTAGCTCTTCGTACAGTTTCAAATAAGGTATTGTTACCTTACCCTCTTTAAAATCAGCCATTGCAGGTTTACCGAGTGTTGCTTCATCGGCAGTAATATCAAGTATATCATCAACCATTTGAAAAGCAATTCCAAGATTTCTGCCGTAGGTCGCATATTTAGACTCCTCTAGTCCGGCTAATATTGCAGCACTTGCGGCACTTGCCTGTATAAGTGAGCCTGTTTTTTTGTAAATCATATCGAGATACACATCATAATCGGTATTAAAAGTCTCACCCAAATCCACATCTATCATTTCACCGATACTAAGAAGGGTAACGGCATTTGAGATGTTGTAAGCAATTTTTAGATTCATAAAAGTAAGTTTCGTAAAAGCTATAGAATACAAAATATCACCGAACATTATGGAAGTTTTATTGTTATACATTGCATTAATAGAGGGCTTACCTCTACGTGTCATAGCATCATCTATCACATCATCGTGAAGCAGTGAAGCAGCATGTATCATCTCCACTACGGCACAAAGTTGTATCGACTCTTCGTTTACACCTGCAATTTTAAGTATAAGTTTACTTCTAAGCATCTTTCCGGTAGGTAACAATTCAAGAAGTTCTAAACTTTTTTGGTGACCGCACTCAGCCGTAAACTCTTTTATTTTTGCTTTAACTTTTAATAAATCTTCCATTCTTTTCCTTAGGTACTAAGGTACTAAGCTACTTAGGTACTAAGTTTTAAGACTTTTATCTTAGTACCTCAGCACCTCAGTCACTCAGCAACTTTCTAGCTATCTAACCTACAAACAATATCACCGGTAAAGGCAATATACAAACTTTTTTTATGATCTTCTAGCTCACTACTTCCGCTTAATACATGTGATTTTATCATTTTTTCCAATGTCTCATCATCATAGTGGTTTGCAAGTATTTTTTCCATAGCTGCAAACTTTGCAAATATTTCATCAAAAACATCTTGCACTAGCTCATCATTTGCTTGATTTGCTATATCCCAAAATTTACTTCTTGGAGTTCCACCGAAAATATCGTTTTCATCTTCAAATAACGCTTCATATTTATTCATTTTGTTTCCTTTTTTTACTTCAGTCTTACTCTCACCGACTCTTCATGGGCCGTAAGCCCTTCAGTGTGAGCTAGTAACGCACACTCGTTTCCAACCTCTTGTATAGCTTTGTGACTAAAGCTAATAATTGAGCTTTTTTTCATAAAATGCTCTACATTAAGTGGGCTATAAAATTTTGCCGTACTTCCCGTAGGTAACGTATGGTTTGGACCTGCTAAATAATCACCTATAGGTTCAGGTGTATTTTCACCTAAGAAAATCGCCCCTGCGTGTTTGATAAAGGGCAACAACTCAAAAGGATTTTTGGTCATCACTTCTAAGTGTTCCGGTGCTATTTCGTTCATTAATTTTACTGCTTCATCTATATCTGAAGCAACTATAATAGCTCCTCTTTCATTTATAGATTTCGTTGCTATATCTGTTCTACTTAACACTTTTAGGTAGTTATCAACCTCTATTGAAGTTTGATTTGCAACTTCCGAACAAGTAGTAATAAGGATAGAACTAGCCATCTCATCATGTTCTGCTTGAGAAAGTAAATCAATAGCCAAATATTTCGGTTTTGCGGTTGCATCAGCAAGTATCCCTATCTCGCTAGGTCCTGCTATCATATCTATATTTACTTCACCGAAAACTAGTTTTTTCGCAGTTGCCACGAAGATATTACCGGGCCCAGTTATAACATCAACTTTAGGAATATTTTGCGTACCGTATGCCATAGCAGCTATCGCACTAGCCCCTCCAACTTTAAACACTTTTGATACTTTACAAAGGTGACATGCAGCAAGTAAAAGCTCATTTGGCTCGTTGTGCGGAGTCGGTGTACATACTACTATCTCTTTTACACCTGCTACTATTGCCGGTATTGCATTCATAAGCAAACTACTAGGATACGCAGCTTTCCCTCCTGGGATATAAAGCCCTGCACTATCTACCGGGGTTACCTTTTGCCCGAGTATCGTTCCGTTTGGCTCGAAATCTATCCAACTTTTTGGAAGTTGTTTTTGGTGAAATGCCTCTATTCTATCGTATGCAAGATGTAATGATTTTCGCAAATTATCTTCAAGATTATCGTAAGCTTTTTTCATATCGTCAGTCGATATTTCCAAATCACTATTTTTTACGGGAGTCCAACCGTCAAATTTAGCTATATATCTAAATAAAGCCTCGTTTTTATCGGTAACTATCTCATCTATTATACCGCTTACTATTGCGGTGACATTTTTTATATCACATTTTGCTCTTGCCAAAATAGTCTCAAACTCCATGGCAAAATTTGGACTTTTAGTATCTATAATTTTCATAAATTTTCCTATTACTTTAAAACTTGTGGTAATGATTCTTTAATAAACTGAACTATCTCTTTGAGTGATTTATTTTCCACATCTACTACTAAATCAGCTATTGCTTCATATTGGGGTACTCTTTTTTCATAAAGCTCTTTTGCTTTTTTCATATCTTTAAGTAGCGGTCTTTTTTTGAGCTTACTTGTAGCATTAGGTGCTTTTTTGATACGTTTTAAAATACCTTCAAAAGAAGATTTTAAATATACGATATGCCCGAGACTTTTGATATTTGGACGCATAAAAAACCCGCCACCTGTAGAAATAAGAGTATTATCCACGCTTGTTTCTATCCAGTCGGCACATCTTTGTTCAAGTTCCCTAAAATAAGGCTCACCCTCTTTTTCAAAGATTTTTTTAATTTTTTCATTTTGCATTGATTCTATCAAATCATCAGTATCAACCGCAAAAATACCTTGACTTTTAACAATAGCTCTAGCTATAGTGCCTTTACCGACACCCATAAATCCGATTAGTATAATATTGTTCTTTTTCATTAACAAATATTATATCATAGGAATTATTAAAGGAAACAAACACTTTCATCTAAACTTGTAAAGTAAAGAGTTTTATTTCCCTAAAAACTTTTAATGCATCTTGTATAAGTTCGCCGCCTAAAAATACGGGAACTATTTTTGGAGAGTTTAATTTTGAAATTAGTATCGCAATTTCTTTAATATCTGTCATATACTGTGGAGTTAGTATTACATATATCAAATCTATCTTATCGTTTCGTAGCATCACGTTCAAAGCACTCTCATATCGAGCAGAGGTTGCATCACCGATAATATCTATGGGGTTGTTTTTTTGACCAGTTAAACGGTAGTACCTCATCTAATGCTTGTAAATCTTCACTTGTTAGTTCATAAAGGGATTTACCTTTTTTTACTATCAAATCAGAAAGAATAGTAGCAGGCCCTCCGGCATTTGTTATGATTGCTATATTATCCGCTTTTCGTAAAGGTTTATAAATAAGTGCCTCTATATTATCAACCATATTTACACCCAAACTTTTCATCAAACCGCAAAAAAGCTCATAATTACCGGCTAAGTTACCGGTATGAGAAAATGCTGCCTTTTTGCCGGCTTCACTTTGAGCTGTTTTGTATAGATAAATAGGCTTTGATGATTGTTTGATAGCTTCGATAAATAGCTTATGATTTTTAATCCCTTCTATGTAAAGTGAAATAGCCCTACATTCAGCACTATTTTCAACCATTTGTATCAATTCGCCGTATGATAAATCTATCATATTTCCCAAAGATATGATATGACTAAACCCTATATCACATAAACTTGCCTTATCCATCAAAGAACTAAGCACAGCCCCGCTTCCGGCTAAAAGTGCCAAAGAACCGCTTTTTACATCTTTTGTGGCAAATGTCCCGTTTAAGTTTTTACTACCTTCATAATAACCAAGACAATTAGGTCCAATGATATTTATATTATGTTTTTTTGCAAGATTTAAGATTTTATCTTCACTCTCAAAATCCCCTACTTCTTTGAAACCTGCACTTATAATGATGATGTTTTTGATATTCTTTAATATCAATTTTTCTATGGACTCTAGTACGTATTTTTGAGGTATAGTAATAAAAGCGGTATCTATATCACAAGCTATTTCATCAATATCTTTATAAAGCTTTTGACCTTCAAACTTCCCTCCGCTACTATTTACTAAAAATACTTTACCGCTAAAACAGCCCATATTTTTTGCCAAGGCAAAGCCGACTTTCGAAGGGTTTGTACTAGCTCCAATAATAGCTACATTAGAATTTACAAAAAAAGCTATTACGATTTTGATTTTCTATGATTATTTTATTTCTCTCACCTTTTTTTTATTCTAGCATCAACGATAAATAAACCCTCGTCATTGAGTATCACAGGATTGAAATCACACTCTTTTATATCTTCATTCTCTTGTATAAACTTTTGGATACTTTTAATAAAATCAACCGCTTTTTTTTATATCGTACCTTTTCCCCCTAAAATCTCTAAAAATCTTTGATATTTTTGTCAAATTGATAGCGTTTATTATCTCTTTTTCATCTGCTTCAAGTCTGATATAACACACGTCACGGTCAAGTTCTAGCATCACTCCACCTCGACCGAAAAGTATCACTTTACCGAATACCTCATCATCTATAATACCTACAAAAAGCTCTATCCCTTTGACCATTTCCGTAGCCAAAAATTTATCACCGGTATCAAGTTTTACACCTTTACTCGTGACATTAGATTTGATTAATTCAATACTTTTTAATAAATCATTTTTATTTTGTATATTAACTTGTACAGCACCGTATTCACTTTTGTGTACTACTTTAGAAGAAGAAAGTTTTAAAGCTACCGGATAAAAATCGATACTAGGCACTTCATCCATAGCAAATGACTTATATTTAGGAGTATTAAGATGACAATATTTTAGTAAATCATATATTTCATATTCAAGCATTTTGATTCTCCGATAACGGTAATAAAATTCTAAATACTGCACCGAAATAAGGTTTATTTTCGTAAATAAACTCTTTATTTTTAACACCTATGTGACCGCCGAAATTCTTTACTACTATCTCATATGTCATATAAAGCCCTATTCCCGTACCTTGACTTTGATGTTTTGTAGTAAAATAAGGCTCAAAAATTTTTTCTGCTATCTTTTCATTAACACCGCCACCGCTATCTGCTATTTCTATAACTGCGGCATTTTGTTTTTTATAGGTACGTATCAAAACTACCCTATCATCTTCGTTTACATTGTTTTCTACAAGAGCGTCCTTTGCATTATTTAATATATTTAACAATGCTTGAGTCAATTCGCTTCTATATCCGCTAATTTCCAAAGAATTATCAAGGTCTAAACCAAGTCTTATAAAATTGTTTTTAAATGTAGCCGACAATAAATTAATATCTTTTTGTATAGCTTCGGATACATTAAATTCCGTTTTAAATTTGTTTGATTTGAAGAAGTTTCTAAAATCATCAATAGTTTTTGACAAATATTGCACAGTATTATTAAGCCCGTCTAAATCGTTCATTGCCTCTTTTTTATCAAAACTATCAAACTCAATCTGAAATTTCAAACCTGTAGCTATGGTACTAATAACACTTAATGGTTGTCTCCACTGATGGGCAATATTACCTATCATCTCACCCATTGCAGCCATTTTTGATTGTTGGAATAATAACTTATCCCTTTGTTTTATTTCAGATAAATCAAGTGCAGTAGAAATTCTTATTTGCTTACCGCCTAATTCGATAAATCCACCTTGAACAAGTGCAGGAAATGTAGTACCGTCTTTTCTTAACACATCTATTTCATAAGGTGTAACAACAGATTCCCTAAAATACTGTTTTACCGTTTCCACGAAAGGATCGGCAACAAAATCGATCATTTGTCTCCCTATTAATTCATCTTTTGACGCATATCCGAGCATATTTACGGCAATTACATTGACATCCTTACAAATACCGTTATCAAAAATAAAAATTGCCTCCATGGTAGAATCAATAAGCCTTTGGATAGTATTAAAAGACTTTTCTATTTCCAATTTTGCTAATTCTAATTCTTTTTGTTTTTTATTTAATTCATTATTATGATGTTTTAATTGCATTTGTCTATACAACACTAGCAACAAAATAAACGCTACTACCGTTATAATTTCCCAAAAATTCTTAAAATCAATTTTTTCTTCATAAATTACCGCAAACCATTTATTGGCAATTTCATTGGCATCCTGAACAGATATAGAGTCAACAAGTCTATTGAAAATTTCCAACATCATTACATCATCGCTTCTTACGGCGATACCCAATTGCCACATATCTTCAAATTTACCGGCAATTTTTAGTTCATTTATATAATTCCTCTGTATCTCATATCCGACGGTCGGCAAAGTATCTATGAAACCATAAAGTTCACCGCGTCTGACCTTTTCCAATCCTTCTTTTACGTTTGCAACCTGTACAAGTTTATGTTCAGGAAACTTTTTTGAGTATATATCATAGGAGGCATACCCTTTTACTACACCTATTTTTTCTTTTGTTATAATACTTTCTATATCTGTCACAAATAGTTTATCCATTTTTGTAACTATCACCAAAGGATAAGAGATATACGGCTTCGTAAAATTCATATATTCTCTTCTTTGAAGAGTATTTACCGCCAAAGACAAAATATCACATTCTCTATTTTTTGCCTTTTGTAAAGACTCATCCCAAGTATTTGTAATCACTAAATTTATAGGTATATTTAACTTTGATTTAAACATCTCAAAATAATCTGCTGCAAGTCCTATATGTTGACCTTTTTCTATTTTTTCGTATGGCATCCAATCAGGATCCACACACATTGTTATCTCTTTTTTTGTACTCAAATATGCTAACTGTTCAGCAGTAAAAATATCACTTTGGGCATTAATGTAGTTAAACAAAATATTTTTAATATTAAATTCTTTGGAGATAAGCGACTCGTTTTTCAAATCACTAACATATTTTTCCAAAGAAAAATTATCTATAGAGCCTATTGCATATACATTAGGCATCATAAGTTTTTTGATTTGATTTGCTTCAAATAAAAGTGCGTCTATAGGCTTAGCTTTTGAGTATTTATTATATATAAGAGCCGATATTTCAAGTGGATTTTCCAAGGCATAATCCCAACCTTGCTTAGTAGCGTCAACAAATTTTCTAATCAAATCTTGATTATGTAGTGCAAAATCTTTGTTGGAAAATAGGTTGTGTTCAAATCCAAAAACACCGTAATTACTAGGATCTATTATATTATAATTTGTATTTTTTTGTTGTAAAAAATATAGCTGATTTGATACGAATGCAGTCATAGCATCGACTTCTCCGTCTATAAATTCATTTACGCCGAAAGTATGAGGAACTACCGTAAAATCATTTTTATGAATACCAAACTTTTTAAACAATGTGGCTAATGAAGAATTTTCCATTTCAAAACCACTGGCCATAATCTTTTTGCCTATCAAATCATTCGGTGTCAAAATATCTTGTTTTGCTACTATCACAAGAGCAGAACGTTTAAAATAGTTTGCAATCAAAATCAAATTATCGTTTTTCGACCCTATTTCAACAAGACTTGAACCGTAAATACCCAAATCACTCTCTCCGGAAAGTACATCTCCTATAACATCTACATTATTATCATACTCTTTTAAAATAACATCAATACCGGCTTCTTTGTAAAAACCTTTTTCTATAGCCGCTATATAACCTGCAAATTCATATTGATATTTCCAATTAAGTTGAACGGTCAACCGTTTTCCGTTTGCATATATAACACTAACAAAAAGTATAATAATTAATAAAACTCTCAACACAATTCCCTTCTAATGTCCATATTTACGTCTATATCTCTCTAACATAGTAACATTACCTTTAAGTCCGCCTTGGTGAATATAGATAACATTTGAATCGCCAAATACATCACGGTTGTTTATCATCGTCTCTATACCTATCGGGTCGTAAAGAACATCATATTCTATCATAGTTTTACTATGTAATTCAAGCCAAAGTAAATATAAGTTTTTATAAAGTTTTCCGAAGTGATACTTTTTGGTAGTTTTTAATATCTTAGGATGTAGCTTTTCATTACTCTCTAACCCCAAAAACTCACTCCTTAGGTAATCTTCATCTCCTACACAAGCACACGTATATACCGGATAATTCAAATATTGTTGCAAAAAAAGTGCAGTCGTTCCCGTACCGCTTGGCAAAAATATTTTAAAATTGTTACCGTTTTGTAACTTTATCCATTCAGTTATTTCATCTGCTAAAAGTTTAATACCAAAATTTGCTTCTTGTATATATCCACCTTCAGGAATATACAAAATATCATCTTTGGTTTCCAAAAACTGTCTTGGCAATCCTTGCAAATCTATTATATTTGCACCGTTTTCTAACGCCCCTTTATAATTACCGTTTGGATTTTCTTTTAGATATGATGAAATATGGTCGCAATAATACTCAAACTCCCAACCCCTTATTTTCGCCAAAACGCTCATGGAATACATCGCATTTGACTGGTTTGAACCGTAACTGACAAGTTTTTTAACATTTGGAAAATCATTTACTAAATAATAATAAAATTTCCTCGCCTTATTACCGCTAAAATCTTCATTGATAAGGTCATCCCTTTTGATATAAAAATCAAAATCACAAAAATGTGATTTTTGGATTGGTGTGTTTAATTTAATTTGGTTCATAGTATAATTATACCCTTGAATAGGTAAAAAGTAAAAGGTAAAAGGTAAAAATTTATGGATTTATTGACGTATGTTGAAAGAGGTGGGGCAATAGCATATTTTTTGCTTGTTTTAAATATAATAGGATTTAGCGTAATACTTTGGAAAAGTATAGTTTTATATATCGCAAAATCAAATATCTTGGCAACTTCTTTGGAGATAATAGATAATCTAAAAATGTCAAATCAAAGTGCAAATATCCCAAATATTGAGTCGAAAATAAGTACAAAAATACAAAAACTAGAATTTGGATTAAACAGTATCAAAATTATTGCTACTATTTCCCCTTTGCTTGGTCTTTTGGGTACGGTTCTGGGTATTTTATCTGCGTTTGACGCCATCAGCGTATCAGGGCTTGGAGACCCTACAATATTTTCAAGCGGTATATCCGTAGCTCTTATTACCACAGTCGCGGGTCTTATCGTAGCAATCCCACATTATATTGCATACAACTATTTTATAGGACTCCTTGATAGTATAGAAATAGCATTGAAAGAAGAAGTTTTAAAAAGAGTATGAGAAGAAGAGAACCTATAACTCCCGATATTACGCCGCTTGTTGACGTAGTTTTTATATTGTTGATATTTTTTATAGTAAGTACGGTATTCAAAAAAGATGAACTTGCCCTTATGCTAAATCTTCCGGCAAATACGGAATCTAGCACAAAAGTGGAGCAAAATCAAATTTTTATAGAACTTAGCAAAAACGAACTTGCATTTAGAGGATCAAAAATCACCGTAGAGTCTTTGAAAAATGAACTTGCACTGATTCAAGACAAAACCCAACCTATTATTTTAAGAATAGACAAAGACGTACCTTACGATAGAATAGTTAAAATTCTTGATATTTTACAAGTTTTGGAGTTTTATAACCTTGCTTTGGTAACGAATGAATAGACTAATTGCTTCTTGGGTCTAGTTCACTTAATACGGAACTAGAGGCGCTGGGAACATTGACGAAAAAATTCATTTCATCATCATTTACTCTTTTTTGCGAAAGTGCGAAATAACCCAAAAAACTCCCTAACAACACATAAACTACAAAAATCATATTTTCATATACACCTTGCATTATGCCCAATAACAAAAGGGCACTAAAAGAACCAAGACCGTATGTAAACAGTAAATCTCTGCTTATTTCTAACTGTCCAGTTTCACCACGTTATGGTTACCTAGCATTCTAAACACAAGCGATAGACA
>DYJR01000098.1 GCA_020723015.1 Arcobacter nitrofigilis | reverse complement strand
TGGAAGAAGTTAATTTAGTAGCTGAGGCTTTTAAATTCCTACTATTGGGTATGGGAGTAGTATTTGCATTTTTAACATTGCTAGTATTCATACTAAAAATACAAGCAAGATTAGTACAAAAGTACTTTCCGGAAAAAGAAGTTGTTGTTACGAAACAATGGCAACCGCAAGTTGTAAAGAGTAATGATAAGATTAGTAAGATTGCTGCTGTAATAGCTGCTATACAGCACCATAAAAACGTTAAGGGGTAATTACTCTACCCCTAAAATAAATAAAATTTTAGTAGTTTTATTATAAGGTCTATCAAGGCGGAAAATTGAAGCTTATCATCGATAAGCGAAATTTGACAACGCCGATAGGGCTTATAAGAGAACTAGCATTTTAATATATTAGTTCCTCGCATTGTTTACTCATTCTTTTTGCTAAAAAAATCTTTGATATACGATGTATGTCTGCATATTTTTTTAATAAAAATTTATGGTAAAAATGCGGCTAAAATTTACTTATTTTACGGGGTGGAGTAATACGTATGTCAAAAAAATATATCGATATAATGGATACGACTTTTAGAGACGGTTTCCAATCAGTATTCGGCGGAAGAGTCTTGATGGAGGATTTTTTTCCGGCTGTAGAGGCTGCAAAAGAAGCAGGACTTAGACACTTTGAGTTTGGTGGAGGGGCTAGATTTCAATCACTGTTTTTCTACCTTCAAGAAAACGCATTTGATATGATGGATAAATTTAGAGAGATAGTCGGACCTGATGCAAATCTTCAAACACTCTCTCGCGGTATCAATACGGTAATGCTAGATACCGGTAGTAGAGAGATGATAAACCTACATGCAAAACTCTTCGCAAAACACGGTACTACTACTATCAGAAACTTTGATGCTCTAAATGATGTAAATAACCTAGAGTATTCTGCCGGGTGTATAAAAAAATACGGTCTTAAACATGAAGTAGTCGTTACACTTATGGATTTACCCCCAAAATGTGTAGGTGCTCATGATGTACCTTTTTATGAAAAGACACTAAGAAATATCCTTGATAGCGGTCTTCCTTTCGATTCTGTTTGCTTTAAAGACGCAAGCGGAACAAGCTCTCCTCAAAAAGTTTATGATACTATTAAAATGGCTAGAAAACTTCTAGGTGATGATGTACATGTAAGACTTCATACCCATGAAACTGCCGGTGTAAGCGTTGCTTGTTATTTAGCTGCCCTTGAAGCAGGTGTTGACGGTATTGACCTTGCTGCATCTCCGGTAAGCGGTGGAACAAGCCAACCTGATATTCTTACTATGCTTCATGCCATAAAAGGTAAAGACTTTGACCTTGGTGGACTTGAAATAGATAATATCTTAAAATATGAAGAAGTATTAAATGATTGCTTAAAAGATTACTTTATGCCGCCTGAAGCTACTCAAGTATCTCCGCTTATCCCATTCTCACCTATGCCGGGTGGTGCATTAACCGCTAATACGCAAATGATGAGAGATAATGGAACATTAGATAAATTCCCTGAAGTTATCAAAGCTATGAGAAAAGTTGTTGAACGTGGTGGATACGGTACGTCAGTTACTCCTGTTAGCCAATTTTACTGGCAACAAGCATACGCTAACGTTATGTTTGGGCCATGGCAACAAATAGCTCCGGGATATGGAAAAATGGTTCTTGGATACTTTGGTAAAACACCGGTTCCTGCAGACCCTGAAATAGTAAGACTAGCAAGTGAGAAACTAAAACTAGAACCTACTACGCAAAACCCACTTGATATTGCAGATGCAGACCCAATCAAGTCAATAGCTTGTTGGAGTGAAAGACTTCAAAAAGAGGGTCTTGAAATAAATGATGAGAATATCTTTATAGCTGCTGCTTGTGATGAAAAAGGTATTGCATTCTTAAAAGGTGAATCACCGCTAAACGTAAGAAAAAAATCAGATTGTAACGACACAAAATGTGAAACTAATAAAACAGAAATCAAAGAGGAGAAAAAAGGGATGAGTAACGCAACAGGTAACTATACAGTTATAGTAGATGGACAAAAATTTAATGTAACCGTAGCTGAAGGTGGAGCAGATATTCAAGTAACTCCGGTAGCTTCAACACCTGCACCGCAAGCACAACCGCAAGCACAAACTTCAAACGTAAGCGGTACAGAAGTACCTGCAACGGTAAACGGTAACGTTTGGAAAATATTAGTTAAAGAGGGTGATAGAGTAGCTGCTGATCAAACTATTATTATACTTGAAGCTATGAAAATGGAAATTGATATAAAATCTCCTGTTGATGGTGTAGTAAAAGCTATTAAAACTACTCAAAATGAAAATGTCTCTGAAGGACAACCTTTAGCCGTCATAGGTTAATTAGTAAAAGGTATTTTATGAAGAAAAGCTTATCTTTTATACTCTTGTTACTAAGTTTGTTAGCATTTAACCTAAATGCTAACGAAACAAGTATCAATGATGCTGTAACAACACAAGCTTCAGAAGCTACACACATAGCTCCTGAGGCTCCGACTGCTCAAGCTTCCACTTATCACTCAAGAAGTGTAATGGAACTACTAGAGTCATTCTATGCAAAAACGGGTATCAACGCAATAATCAACCCAAAAGATGGTGTCCTTGATTCTCACGGTCACGAGATGGATCACTTTACTCAAAGCTGGGGTAGAGTTATTATGATGTTGGTGTGTTTCCTTCTTTTTTACCTTGCTATTAAAAAGAACTTTGAACCTTTACTACTTTTACCTATAGGATTCGGTGGATTATTAGCAAATATTCCAATAGCAAATATTGCAGGACCTGACGGGTTTTTGGGAATTATATTCGGGTTTGGTATCTCAACTGGATTATTTCCGCTTCTAATCTTTATGGGTGTTGGAGCTATGATTGACTTCGGTCCGCTTCTTGCTAACCCAAAAACTGCATTACTAGGCGGTGCCGCACAGTTTGCGATATTTGGTTCTTTAGTAGGTGCGATTATGATTTCGGAATATACCGGTGTAGTTAACTTTACGCTAGAACAAGCTGCAGCAATAGCAATTATAGGTGGAGCAGACGGTCCTACGTCAATATTTATAGCAAATGCACTAGCCCCTGAACTTCTTGGAGCTATAGCAGTTGCGGCATATTCATATATGGCACTTGTTCCTGTTATTCAACCTCCTATTATGAGGGCTCTTACAAGCAAAGAAGAGAGACTAATAAGAATGCCTACACTTAGAAAAGTATCTAAAACTGAAAAAATACTTTTCCCTGTAACGGTTCTTGTGCTTACTATTTTAGTTCTTCCCGATGCAACACCTCTTATCGGTGCATTGTGTTTCGGTAACTTTGCAAGAGAATCAGGTGTAGTAGAAAGATTAAGTGATACTATGCAAAATGCACTTATCAATATAGTAACTATTATGCTAGGACTTTCAGTAGGCTCAAAACTTGCTGCCGAGTCTTTCTTAGTAGGTGAAACACTAGGTATTTTAGCAATAGGTCTAGTAGCATTCTCTCTTGGAACAGCAGGTGGAGTTATAATGGCTAAAATAATGAATAAGTTTAGTTCAAAAGAGAACCAAATCAATCCTCTAATAGGAGCTGCAGGAGTATCGGCAGTACCTATGTCGGCAAGGGTTGCAACAAAAGTGGGTCAAGAATCAGACCCGTCGAATATATTATTAATGCATGCAATGGGACCAAATGTTGCAGGTGTTATCGGTTCAGCTGTCGCTGCCGGTGTTTTATTATCAATTTTTAAATAAA
>DYJR01000097.1 GCA_020723015.1 Arcobacter nitrofigilis | reverse complement strand
TTTAGGGAATAAGATTTTTCAAAAAGTTGTATTGACATTTTGGGGTATTATACTTGACAATAACTTTGACCCTTCAAAAATTGTTTATAGCGGTGATTTAAAGAAAAAAGATTTGGAAGATTTCGCTAAACATCTTGGATAAAGGCAATACCATGACATATAATGATAGTAATTTTTTAATAGAAACTGAAGTACCTGAGGGTGAGGTGATAATATCAAGAACCGATTTAAGAGGTATTATTACCTATGCAAACGAAACTTTTGCCGATATTAGTGGATACGGTGTGGATGAACTTATCGGTAAACCGCACAGTATCTTAAGACATCCAGATATGCCGCGTGCTGCGTTTGAGCATATGTGGAAAACTCTAAAAGAGGGTAATATGTGGCAAGGATACGTCAAAAATATGAGAAAAGACGGTGGACATTACTGGGTTTATGCAGAAGTATCAGGAGTATATAAAGATGATGTTCTGGTGGAATATAAATCTATGAGATCGCCTATTTCAAATGAGACAAAAGAGAAAATGCAAAGAAAATATGATGAAATGAAACTAAAAAATAAAGATATGATTAGAGTTATCAGATATGTACCATTCGAAGAATATGTGAGTATGCAATAAAAAGAGGGTGTTGGAGGGATAAAAACCAACCCCCCTTTTTAGTAGATTATTTAAGACCTAAAAATGTAGCTTGAGCTTCCATTTGAGCATCTGTTAAACCCTTTACTTGTCCAGCCATTACACCTTTCATAGGTCCACCGTACGTTCCTGCTTGATAACCTTTTAGTGCAGCTACGAAGTCTGCTTTTGTCATATCTTTGATGATTTTACTTTTACCTAAGGCAACTTTCTCACCGTTTGCACCGTGACATGCAACGCATTTTTGGAAGCTTGGCTCTGCAAAAAGTGAACTATTTAAAGCAATACTTGCTAATATTAAAGAAACTAATTTTATTTTCATGAAATTCTCCTATGTTTACTAATACGGAATGATAAGATAAAATAAAAGAATTTTCCTTGACATAAATCAAATTTAGTGCTTTAAGACGATTTTGGTTAAAATTACGTTCTTAAAAAGAAAAGGAATATATGGAAAGTTTAGCATTTTTATCACAAATATTAATCCTTATATTGCTAGCACCGATTTTTGCAAAGTTGTTTAAAGTATCCGTTGCCGTTGTCGAGATAGTTCTCGGTGCTTTGGTAGTTTGGATGGGATTTATAGAAAGCGGTAACGAACTCTTTCAAGATATAGCCAAAATAGGTTTCTTCTTCTTGATGTTTTTGGCTGGACTTGAAATAAATATCAAAAATTTTTTTAGTCATAGCGAAAATATTTTCAAAAAAACTCTTATTTATTTTGTATGTTTGTACGGTTTGTCCGTATTGACTTACTTTTTGTTTGATTTAAATCCTATTTACATAGTAGCTATCCCTATCGTCTCTTTGGGGATGATTATGGCTCTTATCAATGAACATGGACGTAAACATAAATGGCTTGAAATGGCTTTGATTATAGGTGTTATAGGTGAACTTATAAGTATTGCCGCTTTAGTTATCTTCGATGCTATTATAGCTCACGGTATAGGTAAGGAGTTTTACAAAAATATTACTATACTTATAATTATTCTTTTGGTTGCGTTTTATGCTTTCAAAGGGATGAATGTCCTTTTTTGGTGGTTTCCAAGACTCAAAAGAGTGATTATGCCAGATAGCGATAATATGAGTCAAGACATCAGAGTCTCTATGGCAATGTTTTTTATACTTATAGCTATTATGCAGTATTTGGCAATAGATATGGTTTTAGGTGCATTTATTGCAGGTGTGTTTATCGCTAACTTTTTTGAACACAAAGTTGACCTTCCCCATACGTTACACCGTGTAGGGTTTGGGTTTTTGGTACCTATGTTTTTTATTTATGTAGGGACGACTTTGGACTTAAACGTATTGTTTACCCAAGAGATAATGTCAAGTGCAGGATTTATAGTGTGTGCTATGATTACAGTTAGAATTATAAGTTCTTTTATCGCATATTACGGTTATTTTAATATTAGAGATACAATCTTATTTAGTTTTAGTTATTCGATGCCTTTGACCTTTTTGATTGCTATTGCGACTATTGCTTTAAACAACCATGCCATTGATATAAGTGAATATTATGCTTTTGTACTTGCGTCGGTCTTACAAGCTCTATTATTTATGGTAAGTATCAAACTAATTATGATTTATACAAAGAAAAAATCTGAAAAAGAGCAGTAAATTATAACAACACTATTTTCTAAGTGTTGCTATAACTCTTTTTTTGTTTAGTAGCAAAAATAGAGCATCATCTATATGATTGACTACTATATCGCTATTTAGCATAGCTTTTGTCGAACACCCCTCAAAACCTATCACCGCAATAGAAATACCTGCTTCTTGAAGCATTAATGCGTCATTGTTGCCGTTTCCTATAGCTATACATTTTTGACAATCAAGTGATTTGATAAAGTCGTATTTTTCTTTTGTGTGGTCTGATGTTTCAAGAACTATCACTTCCACGTCAAGGTGCTTTACCTCTTCTTTTACGCTACCGAAAGTATCGGCAGTGATTACGTAAATCTTGAAGTTTTTTGATAATTGAGTCAAAAGCTCACCGACACTTTCTATCAGTTTTCCGTCTTTTGCAATAGTTCCGTTATAATCGCATACTATATTTCGTATATCAATATTTTTAAAATTAGGTATATTTAACGTCATTATTTATTTACTATCTCTTTTAGCCAGTTTTCTAAAACTTTGTGTAAGGCTTCATTTGGAACTTCAAGCATTGATATATCAAAATGGTCTTGAAACTCACAAATACCTATACTTCTTGGACGAACAGCAAGCATCTTGCTTGTAGGTATCTCTTTGCCGAAACAAAAAACAAGATTTTTTGCATCAACTATACCGTCTGCAATTACAGCATCTTCAAAAGTTTTTGTGTGTGAAAGATGGTCAAAAATAGCTATAAAAGTAGCCACCGGATGGTTGTCTATTTTTTGTTTTAAAAACGCAAATATTTCATCAATATTTTTGTACGTCGTCTCGCTTTTATTTACTTCTAGAGTAAATACCGGATACTTTTCTTTAAATAACATTTGTTTCATTTTTTTTCCTTTTTATTAAATTGATAATATCGATTGTCTTATGCAATCTATTTTTGTTTTTATATCAAACCCTTGCATATCCATAAAATCTATTTGGATTTTATATACCAAAGATTTGTCCAAATACACATCAAATACTAAATACCCTGCGTATTTACGAGCTTCATCATTTTTCTTACCCGGGTCTTGTTTATCGTTTTCATACAACAAAACATTAATCTTCAGCGTTTCATTTTCGTTTTTTTGTCCGAAAGAACTTTTGATATAGTTTTCTATTTCAGTAACATCAACATAATCAAAAAGTTTTGACTCCATATATTTAGAACGTTCAGCCTTCATCTTTAGGACAAATTCACCGTCTTGTAGGAGTTTTTTTATATTCGGTAGTTCCTCTTGTATATAAACCCTTTCAAATACGGTTACGTTTTTATGACATTCAAGTCTTTGTGCTTTTGCACTTTTCTTAGTGACTTGTTGATATATTGAACTTGCTACTAAACCAAATACAACAATTCCAAGTATTATCAAAATAGTTTTTTTCATCATTTACCCTTTGAATTGAAAGTTTTTGGCTATTTTGTCTTGAATTCTGTTTTTAAGTAGATTAACTACTTTTGGATGTCTTTGTCCGCAACAAGTGCCGTGACCTTGTCCATTACCGTGACCTTGTCCATTACCGTGACCTTGTCCATTACCGTGACCTTGTCCATTAC
>DYJR01000017.1:4809-24443 GCA_020723015.1 Arcobacter nitrofigilis | reverse complement strand
GGAAATTTGAAACAATTTAAGATATTTGTGTTTTTTTGATTATCGTAAGGTCAGTAAATAATTTTAACCATAATAACCTTAAATATTTCTTAAATTCGTTTAAAATCAACTGATTTTTAACCGTTTTAGATAAAAATTTATAATAATTATAAAGAATTTTTATGGAAGTTTATGAAAAAATAAATTTCTTACTACAAGAAAAGAATATTTTAAAGAGGGATTTTGTACGAAGATTACTAGAATTAGAACCTAAATTAAAAAGTACAGGTGAAATACCTACCGAACAAACCGTATATCGCTACTTAAGTGGAGATAGAGAACTTAAAATAGAACTTATACCTTATATAGCAGAAGTTTTAGAGATACAAGAACAAGAACTATTCAATTTTGACTTGGAATACACTTCGAGTTATAATTATAAGAAATCTAAAGAGATACGTAAAATAATTGATTTATTACAATATGCACCTACAAATATGATACAAGTTATAAAAGAACAATTGTCGAAATATAAAAGTATGTATGATGATAATATCAGAGAACTAGATAAACTTTGAGTTTATCTATTCCCTTACGTAGCTACCTAGAACTTTGATTTGATTTTTGTGTTTTGAAAGTATACTTTGTATATTAGCATCTTTAAAATGACCATTGAATTCTATATAAAATACCAATTCACTACTTATTATATGAGATTCTATCTTTTCTAAATTTATATTTTCTGCTTTAAAATCTTGCAAAAACTCTACTAAAGAACCACTTCTTTGAGGTATTTTTGCCAATATCGCCGTGTTATCGTTTCCACTTTGTCCGTTATCAAAATTGCTTATTATTACAAAACTTGTATGGTTGCTACTATTGTCTTCAATATTTTCAAAAAGTATAGGAAGATTATTTAGTTTTGCAGCTATTTTTGGGCATATTGCAGCACTGTTTGGCTCATTGAGAGCTAGTTTTGCAGCTTTTGCGGTTGACTCTACAGGGATTTGTTCAATATGTTCTAAAGCATACTCTTTTAAAAACTTATAACATTGTCCAAACGCCACATCTTTGGAGTATAGTTTTTTAACCTGAGAAATGCTATCACAATTTGTTGCAAAAGAGTGATGTATCGGTATATTAAAATGAGCTATTATTTTCAAATTATACTCGTTAAAAGACCTTAACGTATCATATACCATACCGCTTGTACTATTTTCTATAGGTATCACGCCGTATTTTGCACGTCCCGTTTTTACAGCTTCAAAAACTCCACTAATACTACCGACACTTAGGTACTCGCTCATAGCACCGAATCTCATCTCACTCGCTTGGTGTGTAAACGTCCCCACAGGACCTAGAAAAGCTACTTTTTCAGGCAATTCAAGATTTCTACTAACTGCAAATATCTCAAGATAAATAGCCTCTATTGCAGCTTCATTTAAAAGTCCTTTACTATTAGCAGTAAGTCTATTTATAATCTCACGTTCACGCTCAGGTCTATATATAGCCCCACCGCTTTGATGTTTTAGTTCACCTACTAGCTTTACTATATCCATTCTTTTATTTAAAAGGTGCAATACCTCGTCATCTATTGAATCTAGCTGATTTCTAAGGAGTTTTAGTTGTGCTTCATTTTCCAATAATATTCTCCTATATTTTTATAAACCTCGCTCGGTTGTTGTTCTGACGTCAAAGTAGGCAAAACTTCATCGGCATTTTTGATTTTACCACTAAGTACAAAGATACCTTTCATCCCAAGCTTTTGAGCCCCTAAAATATCACCTATCATATCATCGCTTATGATAGTAATATCTTCAAAACCACACCCTAGCATATCTTTTGCTTTTGTATAAAAGTCAACGCTAGGCTTTCCTACAACACTATATTTTCTATTTGTAGCAAAAGATACCATTTGTAGTATTGCACCGACACCAGGGTATTTTTTGCCGTCTTTAGCGTATATGGAAGTTTCATGCATACCTATTATCTCTACACCTTTGGAAGCATATTCTATCATTGTTGCATAATCTTCGTTAGTGTAATCTTTTGTGATACTTATCACCATAGCTTTAGGAGTTTTAGTATCTATTTCATACCCTAAAGTTTGCAAAACTTCTATAAAACTTTTTTGTCCAAAAGCAACTATATTTTTTGCTTTTAGCGATAGTGTTAGCATTGCAAAAGGGTCTAAATAGTTCTCTTTAAGAATACTTAACCCTATAGAGTGCAAATACCCCAAAAACTCTTTACTTGAATGTTTTGTGTTGTTTGTAATCACCACATAAGGGATATTTGAACTATTTAGATAATCTATAAACTCAACTGCACCTTCTATAGGCTCTCTTGTATCATCGCTTATAAGTGTCCCTTGAACATCTATGAAATACATTAGTTTAGAAATTCCATTTCATTAGCTATTTGGTCTTCAAACGTATCTCTTTTTCTAATCTGTCTTATAGTACCGTTTTCAAGAGCAAGTTCTGCAACTTTATTTCTAGTATTATAGTTACTACTCATAGTAAATCCATAAGCTCCTGCACTATACACTACCATCAAATCATCATGTTCCGTCATAGGAAGTTCTATATTTTTTGCAAAAAAATCACCGCTTTCACATATTGGTCCTACTACGTTACAATTATGTTTTTGCTCATCCATTTTGCCCAAAACCTCTATTTTATGGTAAGCATTGTATAAACTAGGTCTTATTAGGTCATTCATAGCACCGTCAACTACTACAAATCTTTTCCCGCCGTTGTTTTTTTCATACAATACTTTAGTAACAAACTCCCCAGCATTTCCTACGATATAACGTCCCGGCTCACATACTACCGTTACGTCTAGTCCAAAAAGCGTATCCAAAATAGCTTGTGCATACTCATTTGGGTCTATTAATGTCTCTTCTTTGTATTGAATACCTAGTCCACCGCCTATATCAAAAAACTTAATCTCGATATCTATAGCTTTCAAGCTTCTTACCAGATTTGATACTATCACCGCAGATTCTTTGATAGGATTTAATTCAGTCAACTGTGAACCTATATGAAAATGAATCCCTACCGGGTCTAAAAACTCACTATTTTTTGATTTGATATACATTCTTTTTGCAGTATCTATATCAACGCCGAATTTATTTTCGTGAAGTCCGGTTGAAATATAAGGGTGAGTTTTAGGATCTATATTTGGGTTTACTCTTATGGATATTCTTGCTTTTTTGTTAAGCTCTTTTGCTTTTAGCTCAACACGCAAAAGTTCTGCTTCACTCTCCACGTTTATCATCAAAATATCATATTCTAAAGCTTGTTTTATCTCATCGTCACTTTTACCTACACCACTAAAAATGATTTTGTATTTATCGACTCCTGCATATAAAGCACGTTTAACTTCACCTATACTTACACAATCAGCCCCGCTACCCTCATTTGCCAATGTTTTGATAACAGACAAATTTGAATTTGCTTTTACGGCATAGCAAACAAGTGATTTTCTAGCTTTAAAAGCACCTTTTATAGCTTGATAATTTGCTTTGATACTATCAAAATCATACACATAATATGGAGTCCCATATGTCTTTGCTAATTCTTTATAATTTACATTCATGTTCAAATTCTTACTTTTTAGATTTTAGATTTTAGATTTTACCTAATATTAGACAAATCGTATTTATCTAATATTAATTCTCTTCCCCGTTCCATGCAATTCTAGGTTTTTTACCCTCTTCAAATACAACAGAAGGCATACCCATGATATTAAATCCTGCATCAACATAATGAATCTCACCCGTAACACCTGAGCTTAACGGACTTACTAAATACATACCGCTGTTTCCTACCTCTTCTATAGTTACATTTTTCTTTAAAGGTGCATGAGCAGAGTTCCATTTCAACATAAAGCTAAAATCGCTTATTCCGCTAGCTGCTAAAGTTTTGATAGGTCCTGCACTGATAGCATTTACTCTTATACCGTCTTTACCTAAATCTTCAGCCATATATCTTACCGTCATTTCAAGTGCTGCTTTTGCTACACCCATTAAGTTATAATTCGGTATATATTTTACACCACCGTAATATGATAACGTAAGGATTGAACACCCCTCGTTCATAATAGGTTTAAGCTCTTTTGTAATCTCGATAAGTGAAAATACCGATATTTCCATAGCTATATTAAATGCTTCTTTGCTTATATCGTAAAATCTTCCGCTTAATCCCTCTTTTGGAGCAAATGCTATAGAGTGAACAATGAAATCAAGTTTTCCGAAATCTTTTTCCAAACTCTCTTTTAACGCTTTAATTTCTTCAGGTTTACTTGCATCTAGTGGATAAACCTTTATACTTCCTAGCTCATTTGCAAGAGGCTCTACTCTTTTTATAAATCTCTCATCAAGATAAGTAAATGCAAGTTCAGCACCTTGTTCTGCACATTGTTTTGCTATACCGTAAGCTATAGATTTATTGTTTGCAACACCGATTATAAGACCTTTTTTACCTTTTAATAACATTTTTAGCTCCTACTTTAATCATTTCTATAAAATTTTCTATTTTCCAACTTCCACTACCGACCAAAACACCGTCAACACTATCTATATTTAGTATTTCTTCGATATTATCGGTTTTTACACTTCCACCGTAAAGCAACGGAGAAGTGATTTTTTGTTTTAATACACCGTGAATTTCGTTTATATCTTCTACCGTAGCCACTTTACCGGTACCTATTGCCCATACGGGCTCATAAGCAACTATAAGATTTTTATAAGTCAAATCTATCCCTTCAAGTTGGGAAAAAAGATATTCTATGATAGACTCCATCCCCTCAAGTTTCACTTCATAAGGTTCGCCTATGCAATATATAATTTTATAATTATTAGACTTAAAGAAATCATATTTTTTTACGATAAGTTCATTCGGCTCTTTTAATATATGCCTTCTTTCACTATGCCCAATCAAAATAGTTTTGATACCGAACTCATCAAGTTGAGCCGTACCTATTTCACCGGTAAATGAGCCGTCACTTACCGGATAAGCATTTTGAACTCCTATAGAGATATTATCACTAATCTCAAAACAATCCAAAGATGTAGCCGTCGGGAATATAAATATATCATTCGTAATTCCTTCTTGCTTTACAAACTTATCTATACCCTCAACAAACCCTTTTGTTGATGCTCTTGTATGGTTAGTTTTGAAATTTGATGCTAAAATTTTTTTCATGATTACTCTATAACCAAAGCTTTAACACCCGGTAAAACTTTGCCTTCTATTAACTCCAAAGAAGCTCCACCGCCTGTAGATATAAACGTCATATCCTCTTCATCGCCCGTCATTCTAATTAAATCGGCAGTATCTCCGCCGCCTACTACGGTAGTAGCGTAGCTTTTTGCTACAGCATGGGAGATTTTAAAACTACCTTTTGCAAATTTATCCATCTCATAAACACCCATAGGTCCATTCCAAAGTATTGTATGAGCGTCTGCAAGTGCCTCTTCAAAAAGCATACAACTAGCAGGTCCAATATCAAGTCCCATCCAACCTGTTGGAATCTCTTTTGATGCAACAACCTTTGCAAATGCTTCGCTGTTAAATGCTTCGGCAGCTATTACATCCACAGGAAGATAAAGTTTAACACCTAGTTTTTTTGCCTCTTCCATGATTTTTAACGCTTCAGGAATCAAATCATCCTCAACCAAAGAGTTCCCTACTTCTTCACCGAGTGCTTTTAGAAACGTAAATGCCATCCCTCCACCGATAAGAATTTTATCAACTTTCGGAACTAGATTATATAAAGCTTCAAGTTTACCAGATACTTTACTTCCCCCTACGATAGAGACGAAAGGTCTTTTTGGATTGTGAACGATATGATGGAAAAACTCTATCTCTTTTGCAAGTAAAAACCCTGCTGCTTTACTGTTTATGTCAAAATGTTTTGCAATACCTTCAACTGAAGCATGAGCTCTGTGACTTACACCGAAAGCATCATTGATAAAAACTTCCGCCATTGAAGCTAGTTTTGCACTAAAATCAGCATCGTTTTTGGTCTCACCTTTTTCAAATCTTAGGTTTTCAAGAAGCATAATTTGACCGCTTTTAAGCTCTTTTGCCATAGACATAGTTTCTTCATCTACTATACCTTTAGCCATGATAATATCTGTTTTTAGTAGAGTGTGAAGTCTTTTTGCTACCGGTTTTAGAGAGTATTCATCTTCATGACCCGTACCTTTAGGTCTTCCGAAATGACTTGCCAAAATAATAGCACAATCGTTATCAATACAATATCTAATAGTATTTAATGCGGATGTTATTCTTCTATCATCCGTAATATTTTGATACTCATCAACAGGAACGTTAAAATCACATCTTATAAATACTTTTTTACCTGCAACATCGATATTCTTTATTTCTTGAAGTTTCATTCTTTCCCTTCTTCTTTACTTTTTAGATCTTACTTATTAGCTATATGAACTGCCATATCTACAAGTCTTGTAGAGTAACCCCACTCATTGTCGTACCATGCCATAACTTTAACCATATTACCTGCTACAACTTGCGTTAAATCAAGAGCAACTATAGAACTATTTGCATCCCCTTGAAAATCTTGAGATACTCTCATATCATCATCAACCGCCAAAATTCCTTTTAAAGAACCGTTTGCAAATTCTTTAAATTTAGCATTTACTTCATCTTTTGTAGTATTTTTAGATACAACAACGTTTAAGTCAACCATAGAAACGTTTGGAGTAGGAACCCTTACGCTTTGGCCGTGAAGTTTACCGTCAAGTTGCGGCATTACAAGCTTCATAGCTTTTGCTGCACCTGTCGTAGTAGGTATCATATTGATTGCGGCAGCTCTTGCTCTTCTTTTGTCTTTATTGTGTTTTACGTCAAGTATATTTTGGTCGTTTGTATATGAGTGAATCGTAGTCATCAAGCCTTTTTCTATACCGAAACAATCATCTATGATTTTTGCAACTGGTCCTAAACAATTTGTAGTACAACTAGCATTTGATATTATCGACTCACCTTTGTATTGGTCGGCATTTACACCTATTACGTAAGTAGGAGTATCATCTTTTGCCGGTGCACTAAAGATAACTTTTTTACAGCCGTTATCTATATGTACTTGAGCTTTGTCTTTTGATAAAAATACACCCGTACATTCCAAAACTATCTCTGCACCGCAACCTGCGAAATCTAAGTTTTTCGGATCTCTATCGTTAAATACTTTTACTTTTATCTTACCCATGTGAAGATAACCGTCAACATACTTAACTTCTTTATCGAAATTACCGTGTACCGAATCATATCTGCTTAAATACTCTAATACTTCAGGAGTCGCCGTATCGTTTATTGCAACAAGTTCAATATCATCTCTTGCTTCAATAATTCTAGCAACACTTCTCCCAATTCTACCAAAACCGTTTATTGCTACTTTTACCGCCATAAAAAACCCTTATTTATATAATTTTTGGTGTATTTTATCTAAATTTAGCTATAATATTGTTTAAATGAAGATAGCAATTTTCGGTGGGAGTTTCGATCCTCCTCACATAGGACATGAACAAATAGTAAAACTGATTCTAAACTCTTTAGAAATAGATTTATTATTTATCGTACCGGCTTACCTGAGTCCTTTTAAAAAGAAGTGTTTGTTAAGTCCAAAAACAAGACTTAATCTGATAAAAAAGCTTTTTGAAGATGAAAAAAAGGTCATAGTCAGCGACTATGAAGTGAACGCTAATGAAAGTGTGCCGACCATAAAAACGGTGAAATATTTATATGATAAATATAAACCGGAAAAAATTTATTTAATAATCGGTGATGACCATTTGGATACCTTATCTACATGGAACTCATTTGATGAGCTTAGCAAGTCGGTAGAATTTGTCGTCATAAATAGGCATGATAAAAAAACCGACTATAAGAGTCTTCCTTTAAAAATAGATATTAGTTCTTCTATGCTTAGAGAACATTTGGATATTAATAGTATCCCGCAAAAAATTCAAAACGAGGTAAATGAGATTTGGAAAAAAGAATTAAACAAATAGTAAACGTACTAGATGAAAAAAAGGGTGAGAATATAGAAGTTTTTGACGTTAGAAACAAAAACTACATGGTTGACTACGTAGTAGTTGCTACGACTTTAAACTCAAAACATGCTTTCTCGCTTCAAGACGAACTTAAAATCAAGCTAAAACCGCTTGGTGAAGAGTTTTTAAGAGTTGATGAAGACGACAACTGGACTGTTGTGGACTTGGGTGATATTATGGTTCATTTAATAAGCGAATCATATAGAGAAAAATATCACTTAGATGACTTTTTAGCGGAAATAGCTAAAAACAGATAACATCTATAGAGGCACTCGTAGCCTCTAAGATGTAGATTTATTTTTGTGTTTCTTGCGGTCTTAATAGTTTATTATAATTAGAGGCTGCATCTTGTGCTCCTCCTCTATATCCTAATACCAAAGCTATAAACAATGCAATACCGAATATAATCAGCACCCATTTCATTAAAAATCTCCTTGGGAGTTATTCGCTTGGCCTCATAACCTTATTATAATTAGTCGTCGCATCTTTTGCACCACCCCTATAACCTGTTACAAATATGATAACAATAAAAGCTATCAATAAACCAAGCCAAACCCACCATTTCATTTTACATCTTATCCTTTGCCTTAATTCCTAGTAATTTCAATCCTACTCTTATAGACATAGCAGCCATTGCTAAAATTTTCAAATAACTATTTTGATGTTCATCATCTACTATTTTTTGAGCATTATAAAACTTATGAATAAAAGCGGATAACGAATATAAATAATCGGTAATTTTTTGGAAATCCCTTTTATTAAACGACTCATTTAATACGTCAGGAAGCAGTAATGCCTCGTACAATAAATCTTTGCCGTTTTGGGATATATCGTTTGAAATCTCAAATTTTGAAACTTGTTCCAACGTAATATTTGCCTTTTCAAACAGCTGATTAATTCTAGCATGGGCGTAATTTATATAAAAAATAGGGTTTGACGAATCTTGATTTTTAAGCATATTTATATCAAATTCCAAGTGGGTATCACTTTTTCTTGTCAAAAATATAAATCTTAAAGCATCGCTACCTATCTCTTCCGTTATATCACTCATCAATATAACATTTCCGGCACGTTTACTCATCTTATACGGCTCACCGTCTTTAAGCAGTGAAACCATTTGAGAAAGTAATACTTCAAGTTTATTTGAATCATAACCCAAAAAGCTAACCGCTGCTTTTACCCTAGGAATATACCCGTGATGGTCTGCACCCCATATATTTATGTAATGGTCAAATCCTCTATCAAATTTATTTTTGTGGTATATTATATCACTCGCAAGATAAGTAGGGACTCCGTTTTCTCTTACTACGACTCTATCTTTCTCATCGCCTAATTCGCTTGAACGGAGCCAAACTCTGCTATCTTGCTCGTATAAAGAGTTGTTTTTAGATAAAACTTCTTTGGTCTCTTCCCATTTATCGTAAAGGGATTTTTCACTCACGAAGTTATCAAAAGTGATACCTATATCACCTAAATCTTTTTTGATAAGTTCCATTACTTTGTTTTTGGAAAATTCTACAAGTTCGTCTAGCTTTGTTGCATCCTTGAAAACTTCCTTACCGTAAAGTTCACAAGCTTCATTTGCAAGTTCTATCAAATACTCGCCTCTGTAATAAGCCTCAGGATATACGACATCTTCTTTTAAAATATACTCTTTTGCGGCAAGATACAAAGATACACCTAGCAAATCTATTTGTGCCCCTGCATCATTGATATAATACTCACTTGTAATATCATACCCTAAATATTTTCCTACTCTAAGGAGTGCATCACCGAATATTGCACCTCTAGCGTGACCTATATGAAGCGGTCCGGTAGGGTTTGCACTAACAAACTCCAACAAAATTTTTCCCTCTTTTAAAGACCCTTTTGCATAATTTGTCTCATCATTTAACGCTTTATTTGTTAGTGTTTCCAAATACGAAAGCGATAATTTAAAATTTATAAATCCATTAACAGGTGTAACGCTTTCAAATATCTCACTATCGTCAAATAAAGATGCCAACTCCATAGCTATAGCATTTGGAGCTTTTTTGTACTCTTTTGCCAAAGAAAAAGCAACGGGAGTAGCAAAATGTCCTAGATTAACATCTTTTGGTTTTTCAAGTACTACGCTTCTGCCTAGTTTTGTTTCTATTAAACTTTTAATAACTTCTTGCAAATAATATCCCCAATTAACTATTTTTAACTTCCGGTTTTACTTCTGTTTTAGCAGATTCTTCTTTTTTTACTTCTGCCGTAGTAGTAGCATTTTCTATATTTTGAGCAGGTTTATTTTCTGCAACTTCATCATCTTTAACTGCATTTTTAAAGTTTTTAATTCCTGCACCTAGACCTTTTGCAAGTTCCGGTATTTTTTTACCACCAAATAATAAAAGCACGATTATTGCTATAATTAATAATTCCATTCCACTTGGCATACCCATAGTATTCTCCTAAACTGATTTTCAAAATTGTACCAATAAATAGCTTAATATCCAAACTAACAACTAATCATGAATAACTAACAATTAACGAATCGCTAACGCGATATTACAAAAAATATTGCGAAGTAACTCAATAATTATTAACTATTAATTATTCGTTCTTTATAAAATGTCCGGCATATCTATTTTCGTATCGTGTCCGCTATCCATAGTTTCAAATACGGTTTCAATAGGTGTAGCATCCCTTGTCCCTGCGTTGACAAATCTCGTATAATTTTTTTGGAATATTAGTTTCACCGTACCGATAGGACCGTTTCTTTGTTTTCCTATGATTATCTCCGCTTCTTCTTCAGGTTTGTTTACAAAAGCACTTTTATATTCTTGACCTTTGTCTTTTGCCTCTTTTTCTTTACGTGCTTCTTCTCTTTCTTTATAGACGTCGTCACGGTAAACAAACATAATAATATCGGCATCTTGCTCTATAGCTCCAGACTCCCTTAAGTCACTTAGCATAGGTCTTTTATCAGGACGATTTTCAAGTCCACGATTTAGCTGAGAAAGTGCAATAACAGGGATTTTCAACTCCCTTGCCAACATCTTAAGTCCACGACTTATCTCACTCACTTCTAAGTGTCTATCCTTACCGCTTCCAGTCATAAGTTGAAGATAATCTATAATTACCATTGAGATTTTATTGTCGGGATTTGAAGCAAGTTTTCTCACTCTAGCACGAAGCTGATTTATATTTACGCTTCCGCCGTCATCAACAAAGAGTTTTTTTGTTCTCAAATCTTCTAGTGCGGCAGTTAATCTGCTCCATTGCATATCATCAAGGTCACCTTTTCTAAGGTTTTGTAGAGATATGGATGTTTTTGCACTAAGAAGCCTAAGCATAAGCTGTTCGCTAGGCATCTCCAAAGAAAAGATAATAACACCTTTGCCTAATTCTACGTTTTTCAATGCCATATTAAGGGTAAATGCCGTTTTTCCCATTGCAGGACGAGCCGCAACGATGACCAAGTCACCGCCGTTAAATCCGGTAGTTCTTCTATCCAAATCATCAAAGCCCGTAGTTTCACCTGTCAGAAATTTATTACCCATCTCTTTCATTCTTTTGATATAACTGATGGTTTCATTGGTAATAACAGTCATATCTTTAAGTTCGCTACTAGCTGAATTTACGCTTATTTTATAAAGTTCGTTTTGAACAAAATCAAGTGCTTCACTTGAAGGGAGTTCATCTTCTATAGCAACTTTTTTGATACTATTTGCCAAAGATGCAAGTTCTCTTTTTACCGCACTATCTTTGATTTGCTCGATGTATGCGGATGTATTGGAAATAGGATTTGCCGATAAAATCTCTATAAGAATAGAATCATCGAAATCTTTTTCTATGGAGCTTTTATTTTGTTTTATTTTAGTACGTATAAACTCTTCATCTATAGGTAAATCCTGTGAATGAAGAAGTTGCATCGTAGCAAATATTTTTTGGTGAGCCGGAAAATAAAAATCCGTAGGTTTAAGTACACCCAAAACATCTTCTATGATTTCAGGACTAAAAAGTATCGAGCTTAAAACAGCTCTTTCAATATTTATATTATAAACCGTATCCAAATAATACCTTAATTTTTAATTTCTGAAGCAAACATTTTATCATTTTCCAACTTAGAGATGATAAATAGTATAATAACTAAAACTATAGCACCCGCATTTGAATTGAAAAACAATATTGCAAATAATGAGACAAACAAAACTACGTAAGCAAATATCTTATGTCTTAAAAATAATAAGGTGATACCCAAAATCAAAGCCGTTAATTCAAGTATCTTATGATGCACGATATAACCAACCGCATTTTTAATAATACATACCAACAGTTTAGGGTCGTTTTCACATAAAAGTATATATTCCGTATTTAAAAATACATTTTGTCTAAATATATAAATAACACTAACGGCTATTAAACTAAATATAACATAAGGTAGCATTACTTTTAGATTTGCCTTTTTGGACTGCTTATATATCAATATTGCAATAAAAAACATTATCAATGAAAACGCTACCGCTTGAATATTTGCCAAGGTTTCATTATATAAAATACCGACCGAGCAAACTGCAACTAGCACCGATACGAACTTTTCAAAAAGGTCTGTACTAAAAGTTGACGATATTTGTTTGAAATACAAAATAGCAAATACAATCAATAGGAAAAATAATCCGTAATTTGCAAAACTTTTGTATCTCCCGTCCACACAAATAGCAAAAGCTTCTATAAACACAAAAGCAACCATAAACAATCTAGCCGTATCAAATGATTTTACTACCGTATTATTTTGAGTAAAATTTAAATAAATATTCAAAACGTAAATATAAAGAACAATCATACCTACAAATGAGAGAAGTGAACGGAAATAATCGATAAAATCTTTTGATGTTATGAGATATTGGTTTAGTTGCAAGGACAATACAATAGCACTTACAAAAGCAAACAATAAAGCTTTGACAATAGAATTATTTTCCTTATTTTGAACTTTGTCGATAAAAACCAAAGAAATCATAAAAAGCACCAATGAAACGATAAATAACTGCCCGTAATTTGGAAACTCGCTTATATCTCCGTCTATTATATTTTTGTCATTAGAACTTTCATCATATATTCCCCAATATCCTCCGACTGCACCTTCACTCGCCCTTTTCCAACTTTGATCAAACGCTTCTATAATATTGTAGTTCCAGCCGTGTTCGTTTGCAATACTTAAAAATCCTCTTATAAACTCTGCTTGAGAAATAGGACTTGGTAATGATGCCTCCCTCATTCTACCTTCGCTTGGCCACCCTGTTTCACCTATTAAAAGCTTTTTATCTTTCAAAATAGAGGCAACTTCATTATAGGCATGTTTGATATGTTCTAATGAATTTTCAACAGATATTGGATAATCTTCCCAATACGGTAAAATATGGATAGTTACAAAGTCAACAGATTGTGCTAAATGTTTATTTTGAAGCCAAAACTCCCAAACATCGGCATATGTAACTTTTGTATCAGGTAATTGTTCTTTTACCCACGATATATAACCGCCTAGTTTTTGTCCGCTCATTTCACGGCGTAACAACACTTCATTACCGACCACTACGGCTTCTACGACATCAGGATACTCACGAGCTAGTCTTACTACCGTTCTTAGCTCTTTTTGAGTCACTTTTTCATCACCGCAAACCCAAGCACCGAGTAAAACTTTCAAACCGTGTTTTCTTGCATATTTTGGTATTGATTCAAGCCCGGTAACGGAATATATCCTAATACCTTTAAATTTTTTTGATAACAATTCTAAATCTTTATCAATTCTCTCTTCAGGTATTTTAAGACCGTTATTCAAATCGGCAGGAGATTCGCCGTATTTAAAAGGTGCATAAGAGACACTTTGAAGTTTTTCATTAAAATGATATGTTGCCTTAAGTTCTACAGGTTTTCCAAGAAAATACCAAAAAACATACATACATATAACAAAAACGGATACTATAAGAACTAAATTTTTTTTACTACTCAGGTTTATTTGCTTCAATTTCTACTTCTTCCAAAAATCTTTTTAATAACTCATTTTCCGGGAGTTTTGCTATAACTTCCCCTTTTTTAATGATTAGTCCGCTTCCTTTACCGTAAGCTATGGCAACATCGGCACTTTTTGCTTCACCTATGGCATTTACCACACACCCCATAACAGATATATTTAGAGGTCTTTTTATATGTTTCGTAGCCTCTTCCACCTGTGCCACTGCACTCACCAAATCAGCTTCTATCCTACCGCAGGTTGGACAAGAGATTATATTGAGTCCGTCTTTTATAACTCCTGCATTTTTAAGTATTGCACGCCCTACTTCTATCTCTTTTTCAAGCTCTCCGGTAATAGAAACCCGAAGAGTATCACCGATACCTTCAAGCAATAAAGCACCTAGCGCTATAGAAGATTTAATAGTAGAGTGGAATAAAGTGCCTGCCTCCGTTACTCCTAAATGAAACGGATATTCGTTTTTTGATCTAAGAAGTCTATAGGCCTCAACAGTTCTTTGCACGTCACTTGCTTTTAGGGAAACTTTAATATCGCTAAAGCCCAAGTCTTCCAAAAATTTTATATTATACTCAGCACTTGCAACCATACCTACGGCACTTTGACCGTATTTGTCCTCAAATTGTGCTTCTAATGAACCGCAGTTTACACCTATTCTAATAGGTATATTTCGTGCCTGACAAGCTTTTACGACTTCTGTAACCCTCTCTTTTGAGCCTATATTACCTGGATTTATTCTAATACAATCAACTACCTCGGATGCCACTAGTGCTAGTTTATGGTTGAAATGAATATCTGCAACTATTGGAAGTTTTACTTGCTTTTTTATCTCTTTTAAAGCATTTGCGGCTTCAATATCCGGAACAGCCAATCTTACTATATCAGCACCTGCAAAATGTAATCTATTTATTTGCTCAACCGTACTTTGAACGTCTTCGGTTTTACTAAAAGTCATAGACTGAACACTTATCGGCGAATCTCCACCTACCGAGACATTACCGACGAAAATTTTTTTAGTTTTATATCTATTTATCATTTGGACATTTTATCAAAATTTTCTTTAAAGAGATTTATGGTAGAATATTGCCAATTTTAAAAAAGGTTTTGTTTTTGGAAAATTTAAATATATTTGATATTGTTACCCTTTTACTTATTACGCTTCTTGGACTAAAAGGACTTTTTAGAGGTTTCATTAAAGAAATTTTTGCTCTTATCGGTATAGTCGGCGGTATATTCGTAGCATCAAGACTTGCACGAGAAGTCGGCTTTTTTATAGGCAGTTTTTTCAAAATAGACAATGAATCGACTATATTGTTTATAGGTTTTTTGGTTTCCGTTATAGTATTTTGGGGTCTTGTTTATCTACTAGGAACATTGGTAAGCAAAATGTTTTCATTAAGCGGACTAGGAATATTGGATAGAATTCTCGGCGTAATATTCGGTGCAGGTAAAATATTTCTAATTTTTGCTATAATATTTTATGCACTATCTAGAGTAGATGCAATAAAAAACGTTATAAAAACAAAAATCGGTAATTCTTTTATGTACCCTATTTTTGTAGAAACGGGTGCAGCAATAATAAAAATGGATACATCAGCTATAGTCAAAAAAATAGAAACAAAAGTAGATGATACGTCTAAAGACGTGAAAGAAAAAATTGTTGAAGACGCAACGACAAAAACAAAAGAAGCCGTAGAAGATTTTAAAAACAATTCAATACCTCAAACAAAGGAATAGTATGGAAAACGAAAACAAGCTTATAGACGATTTCAAAGACCTACTCAAAAAGAAAGGGATGAAATTTACGGAACAACGTGCCATAATACTACAAATTTTATTTAGTATTGACGGTCATTTAAATGCCGAAGAGATTCACGACGTAGTCAAAAAAGACTACCCTGATTCAAATATAGGTATCGCAACCGTTTATAGAACTCTTAGCTTTCTTGAGGAAGCAAACCTTATCACTTCTATATCTTTCGGAACCGAAGGTAAAAGATATGAAGGTAATACAAAGAAACATCATGACCATTTAATCTGTACGAAATGCGGTAAGATAGTTGAATTTATGGATAGCGAAATAGAGAAAAAACAAGAACAAATCGCAAAGAAAAACGGATTTGAAATAACGTCTCATAATATGCAAATTTTTGGAATTTGCAGCGATTGTAAATAAGGAGAAATATTGTTCGAAGATATATATGTAAAACAAAAAATAGATAAAGCAAATCATTTAAAAGAAGTCGGAATAAATCCATATTCAAACGAATCTAGTAGAAATACGACTATAAAGAAATTCAAGAACGTTAATAGTGATATTGAACATCTTGAAAATAAAAGAGATGAAAATAGAGTTTATACCGTAGCAGGTAGAATCAAATTTTATAGACTTATGGGTAAAGCAGCATTTTTGAAAATCGAAGACGAGTACGATATGCTTCAAATATACGTGGCTAGAGATAACCTTCCGGAAGGTTTTTTCAACGATGTATTTAAAAAAGATTTTGAAGTCGGCGATATTATAGAAGTTAGCGGTTATCCTTTCGTTACGGGGCAAGGTGAGCTTTCACTACATGTTGATAGTATCAAAATGCTTACAAAAGCTATAGCTCCGTTGCCTGAAAAATTCCACGGTATTACTGATAAAGAGATGAGATACAGACAAAGGTATCTTGATCTTATTATGAATTCCGAAGTTAGAAAAACTTTCCATTTAAGAAGTAAGATAGTTTCTCTTATTAGAAGGTTTTTTGAGGACAAAGGTTTCTTGGAAGTTGAAACACCTATGATGCACCCAATAGCAGGAGGAGCAAATGCAAGACCTTTCGTAACCCATCATAATGCACTGGGAGTAGATAGGTTTCTTAGAATTGCACCTGAACTATATTTAAAAAGACTTATCGTAGGCGGATTTGAAGCTGTTTTTGAAATAAATAGAAACTTTAGAAACGAAGGGATGGATGCTACGCATAACCCTGAATTTACATCAATAGAGTTTTATTGGGCATACAAAACATACAAAGATTTAATACATATCACAAAAGAGCTTTTTGAATATCTTTTCGACCACTTAGAACTACCTAAAGTATTACCTTACGGAGATATCAAAATCAACTTTTCAAATATGAAAGAGATTAGATTGATAGATTCTTTGAGTCAAATCGGTGGAGTACCGGCAGATATAATAGGTGACAAAACAAAAATCTTGGCATTTTTAAAATCAAATAACTTAGAAGCAAATGATAAACTAAATCTTGGACAACTTTACGGCGTATTGTTTGATGAATTTGTAGAGGGCAAACTAATAGACCCTACATTTATAACACACTACCCCGTGGAGCTTTCACCGCTTGCGAGAAGAAACGATGCAGAGCCTGAATTAACGGACAGATTTGAGCTTTTTATAGGCGGTAAAGAGATAGCAAATGCATTTAGCGAGCTTAATGACCCAATTGACCAATATGAAAGATTTAACGATCAATTAAAAGCAAAAGAGTGTGGAGATGACGAAGCACACGAAATGGATGAAGATTTCGTAGAAGCATTAAAATACGGTATGGCACCTACTGCCGGAGAAGGTATAGGAATAGATAGACTAGTAATGATGCTTACAAATAACCATAGTATTAGAGACGTATTGTTGTTTCCTGCAATGAAACCAATCAAAAAACAAGAAAATGAAGAAGAATAAATTTAGGAAAAGGATAGAAAATGGCATTTATCGAAGAAAAAAGTTTAAAAGATGCAGACCCGTTAGTATGGGATATGGTACAAGGTGAATTAAAAAGACAAACTACTCACTTAGAGATGATAGCTAGTGAAAACTTTACAAGTCCGGCCGTAATGCAAGCTATGGGAAGCGTATTTACAAATAAATATGCAGAAGGTTACCCGTACAAAAGATATTACGGTGGATGTGAGTTTGCAGACCAAGTAGAACAACTAGCAATAGATAGAGCTTGTGAAATATTCGGATGTAAATATGCAAACGTTCAACCACACTCCGGAAGTCAAGCAAATGGTGCCGTGTATGCAGCACTTCTTCAAGCAGGAGATAAACTTCTAGGTATGGACTTAAGCCACGGTGGACACTTAACTCACGGTTCAAAACCAAGCTTCAGCGGTAAAAACTACCACTCGTTTACTTACGGTGTAGAACTTGACGGAAGAATGAATTATGATAAAATTATGGAAATAGCGAAGGTAGTACAACCAAAAATTATAGTTTGCGGTGCTAGTGCTTATGCTAGAGAGATAGACTTCAAAAAATTCCGTGAAATTGCCGATGCAGTAGGTGCTATTTTATTTGCCGATATTGCTCATATTGCCGGTCTTGTAGCAGCCGGTGAACATATGAGTCCGTTTCCTTATGCAGATGTAGTAACATCAACTACACACAAAACACTAAGAGGACCGAGAGGCGGTTTAATACTTACAAATGACGAAGAGATAGCAAAAAAAGTAAATAGTGCTATTTTCCCTGGAACTCAAGGTGGACCTCTTGTACATGTAATAGCTGCAAAAGCTGTAGCATTCGGTGAAGTGCTTAAACCTGAATGGAAAACTTATGCAAAACAAGTAAAAGCTAATGCAAAAGTTCTAGGCGAAGTTTTAGTAAAACGTGGATTTGAACTAGTAAGCGGTGGAACTGACAATCATCTTGTATTGCTATCTTTTATAAATAGAGATTTTAGCGGTAAAGATGCCGATGCAGCTTTAGGAAATGCAGGAATTACCGTAAATAAAAACACCGTTCCGGGTGAGACAAGAAGTCCGTTCGTAACAAGCGGTATCAGAATAGGAAGCCCTGCTCTTACTGCAAGAGGTATGAAAGAGGCTGAATTTGAATTTATTGCAAACAAAATAGCAGACGTATTAAGCGATATAAACAACACTGAACTTCAAGCACAAGTTAAAAAAGAACTTGAAGAGTTGGCTGGTAAGTTTGTAATTTACAATCAATCAACATATTAAAATAGTTTGTAGTTTATAGAGGGTAGTTTGTAGTATTTCACTACTATCTGCCACCTACAACCTATACTCTAAATAAAAGGAGAAGAGATGGAATTTAAAAGTGAAGAGTTTTTAAGAAAAGTTGAGAAAGCTTCAAAACAAAGAGACGGCGAAAATTTCAAAGCAAACGATATCTATGCCGATGAAGGTAATCCATACAATCAAAACGGTGGAAAATCATACAACGATACCAACAGTGAACTTGAAGATATACTCTTAAGTGCCAACTCTTCTTCACAAGATAAGAAAAAATACATAGTTCTAGCAGGTTCACTTGTAGTTTTATTCTTAATAATACTTATTTTAATAAAAGTTTTTTCAGGCTCTCCACAAGATGACACATTGACAAAAGCTCCTGAACCTATAGCTCAAGATAAAGCCCTAGAAGGTCAGAGTATTGAACAAGAATATCAAAGAATAATAAATGAAAGGCTAAAAAAACTTCAAGAACAAAAAGAAGCGGAACAGTCAAATATTCCTACTCAAACAGAACAGCCTCAATCGGCACAAGAACAACCTACCGAAATACAACAACCTGTTGTGGCGGAAGAACCTGTGCAAGAAACT
>DYJR01000017.1:0-4709 GCA_020723015.1 Arcobacter nitrofigilis | reverse complement strand
AAGAAACTATCAAAGAGAGTGTAAAACAGCCCGTAGTAGAAAAAAAAGTAGTTCAACCTGAACCTGCTCCAAAGGCTACTGCACCAAAAGCAGATACTAAAGCTCTATTTACACAGACTACACCTACAAGTAGTATGACAAAAACATCTACTACTAATACGAGTTCAAATCTGAAAGGTTTCTTTATACAAGTAGGAGCATTTTCGAAAGAGCCTAGTAATGATTTCCTAAATAAAATTAAATCTAAAGGTTACTCGTATAAAGTTTTTAAAGATACGGTAAACGGAGTGACTTATAATAAAGTTTTGGTTGGACCTTTTAATAGTAGAGCAGAGGCAGATAGCAATACAACAAGTGTAAAAAAAGCTCTTGATCTAAATAGTGCTTTTATTTTAAGCTTTTAAGACAAAGAACGGTGAGAGAGTATGTTTTATAGTAAAACTCTTTTTTTAGACCAATTTACACCTGTATCGGTGTATGCAAAAGTAAAAAAGTTATTCCCAAATGAAATAACTTTTTTATTTGAAAGTAGCATAAGTAATTCACATGATGGCAATTTTAGCTTTATATTTGTAGGTGTTAGAGAAAGAGTTTGGCATAAAGACGGCAAAAGTTTTTATCTAAACGAACAAGGCAATACAAAAGAAATAGAATCAAATCCTTTTAAGTTTTTAAAACAATATTATGCAACGATAGATAAAGAGATTTACAAAACAAAAGCAAAAGAACTTGGAATTGGCCTAATAGACGGTTTTATAGGAAATATAGGTTATGATATGGTTTGCGAGTTTGAGCCGAAACTAAAAAAATCAATGTCACATCTAAAAGATGATATAAACATTGCCGATTTTGATTTAATCAGACCAAAAATAATCCTTGGCTATTCACACAAAAGCTCAAAACTTGTAATAGTAACATCTCTTAAAGAGTATGAAAATACTTTGGAAGAGATAGAAAACGAACTAAAAACAGACTATGAGTATTTACCTCTGAAAAAAGCTACAATTATAGACGAAGGTAAATTTGCTTATACAAAAGATGAGTTTTTTGAGATGGTTGCAAAAAGCAAAGAGATGATTAGAAGCGGTGACGTATTTCAAATCCTTATGGCGAATAGATTTACTCAAAAGGCTATCGTGGATCATTTAAGCTTTTATAGAGTTCTAAGAAGTAAAAACCCTAGTCCGTATCTCTATCTACTTCAATATGAAGATTTTTCTATAGCAGGAAGTAGCCCTGAAGTTATGGTAAGGCTAACAGACGGTCAAATTCTACTTCGCCCTATAGCAGGTACAAGAAAAAGAGGTCAGACACTAGCCAAAGACCTTGAAATGGAAAACGAACTCATCAATGACCCAAAAGAAAGGGCAGAACATATAATGCTTATAGATTTGGGTAGAAACGATGTGGGTCGTGTTGCAAAAAGCGGAACGGTAAAAGTAACAGACCTTATGAGAGTGGAGAGGTATTCACACGTTATGCATATAGTAAGCGATGTTGAAGGTACATTGGATGAAAAATATGATATGTTTGACCTTTTTGCCGCGATTTTCACTGCAGGAACTATGACGGGGGCCCCTAAAATAAGAGCAATGGAGCTAATAGCTCAATTTGAAGGTATCAAAAGAAGCTTTTATAGCGGAAGTATTGCTTATTTCGGTTTTGACGGTAATATGGATAGTGCAATAACTATCAGAACTACTCTACTCAAAGATGATGTGGTATATTTCCAAGCCGGTGCAGGTGTAGTAGCAGATAGCAAACCTGAGCTTGAATACCTTGAAGTTACCAATAAACTAGCTGCAAATATAGCTACTCTTAAAGAGCTTAGTAATTAGTAATTAGTAATTAGTAATTGGTTATTGGTAAGAGATATTACTATTTCCCCAATATACCAATATACTGCTAGTTCACTCCCTATCCGATATAGCCATCCATAATTTGTGATTTAGTTTGCTTGATAAAACTTTTTTGGCATAGGCAAGTATATATGATGCTTTGGTTACGTAATATCTAGGTTTTGGTTTGTCGCTTTGAAGCATTTGGTAAACAACTTCTGCTACACTTGAAGCAGGAAGTGAAAAACCGCTTTTTTTACGATTTTCTATCTTATCCGCATAAATATCTTTAAATCTTGAATTTTGAACATCAACGGTTTCATAAAACTTTTTAATAGCGTTTGTACGAAAATTACTCTCTACCGGTCCTGTATTGATGACGCTTACGCTTATACCCGTACCTTCAAGTTCAAGCCTTAGTGTATCACTATACCCTTCCAAAGCATATTTACTTGCCTGATATGCCCCTCTAAATCTAAGACTAATAAGCCCTAAAATAGAACTGTGATTGATTATTTTACCGTATCCTTGAGCTTTCATAATAGGTAAAACTTTTCGTATCACCCTATGATACCCAAAAAGATTTGTTTCGAACTGCTCTCTTAAAGCCTTTGTACTCAAATCTTCCAATGCACCTAGCTGTCCGTATCCACCGTTATTGAAAAGTGCGTAAAGCTTATTATTTGTAAGATGCAAAGTCTCTCTTAGTGCTTTATCTATGGTTTTTTTGTCTCTTAAATCAAGAACAAAAGCTATAAAACCTTCGTTTTGAAGTAGAATTACATCCTCTTCATCCCTTGCGGTAGCTATGACGGAATAGCCCATATCTTGCAAAATTCTAGCAGTAGCATACCCTATTCCGCCAAAGGAACATCCTGTAATCAAAACATATTTTTTATCTTCTATCATATTCACGGGTAAAACTTCTCTATTTTATACCCAAGACCCCTTACGTTTTTTATAAAATCCTCTTTCAAAGATTTATTAAGTCTACTTATCTCAGCTCTTATAGTAGGGTTATCTATAAGTTCACCGTCCCACACATCCATTCTAAATCTCTCAAAATCCACAATCATATTTATATTAAGTGCTAAAATATGGATAATGTCAAGCTGTTTTTTTGTCAAATCTTGAGGTTCGTTTTGATAATAAAGGGTTTTATCAAGCTTAGAATAACTATAGTTTTTTGAAAACATTATATGGTTTGCATTATTTAACTGTTCTCTTTTTATGATTTGATTTATCTTGATACCTAGTTCAGGGAGATGAAAAGGTTTTTTCATATATTCTATAGCACCTAATTCATAACCTTTTGTTATATCTTCCATATCCACAAGAGCAGATGTGTAAATCACAGGTATGGTCATTTGTTTTTCGTTTAGTTTACCGAGCAATTCAAAACCGTCGATTCCAGGTACGTTAATATCCAAGATTAACAAATCAAAGCTCTCATCAATAGTATCGTAAGCTTCTTTACCGTTGGTTAGCCCATACACTATATGACCTAAGTTTGATAAATACTCGCATATGGAGTTATTTAACATTATTTCATCTTCAAGCAGTAATATTTTCATGCCTCAACCTATATATAAATTTTGTCTCTTTTGGATTTGATTCTATCGACATTATAACATTGTTTTTATCACAAATATCTTTGACGATTTTAAGTCCCAAACCAAATCCTCCTTTAACCGTATCTTCCCTATAAAAATCATTACATATCAAATCAATATTTTCTATTTGTTTAGATTTGGTTGTCACCACAAACTCTGTAATATCTTCTTTTATATCTAGTTTTATAAAGACCGCTTCATTTGTAAAACTATATTTTGTTGCATTAGATAAATTATTGTCTATAATTCTTTGAAGTTCTATTTCATTAAATTTTATAATAATATCTTGCTTAATATTTAACACAAAGTCAAGTTTATTTGCCTTAGCTATCTCATCAAAAAAAGCAACACGGTCAAACAAAAAAGTTGAAAAATTTATCATTTTCTTTGGATATTCAATCCTATCTTTTTTAATCATATAACTTAAATCGTTGTATATATTATGAATTATCTTAGAACCAGATTCTATATTTATTAGATTTTTATTTTGTATACGTTGCATTTTGAGTAAATCTATATTTGTTAAAATTATACTAAGAGGCGTATTTATCTCATGTATTGATTTTCTCACAAACTCATCTTGAGCTTTTACTATATTTTCTAACTTAATAGTTTTTTGTCTTACTTTGTCTTCAAGGTGCAAATTCAATTCTTTCAAATCACTTTCACGATTTATAATCTCTTGAACCAATGTATTTGCACTTTTTACCATTCTCCTTGATTCTTCAAAATTAAATTTGGAAGCATCTATTTTGGTATGTTTAGTAGCTGAATTTGAAAACTCATCAATAAAAGTTTTAAACTCGTTTTCTATCAAAAAAGCTACGAGTCTTAGTATCCCAAATACCGTAAAAAACATAAAAAGCGTCACACCCCCTATACCTATAACATACCTCATAATCCTGATTTTATGTTCATGAGTTTTTTCAGACTTTAATATTTCCGCCATTTCATTATTGGAATATTGTAATTCGATTTTCTTGATTTCTCTATCATAACGATGATACTCTTCATTAACTATAATCATGGCAAACAAGAAGATGATTAAACCTATTAAATAAGAGCTTAAAACACCTATTTTTCTAATAGAAAGGTTTACAAATAATTTTTCAATCAAAAACAACCGCCGATAAATAAGATTTGAGTCCATTTTACTATATTTTTAATAAGTTTTTGGTATTATTACCCTTATTATCACATTTTCAAAACCATCCTATAAAGAATAGCTTAAACAGCTAAACTTTTTTAGGGTGTGCTT
>DYJR01000096.1 GCA_020723015.1 Arcobacter nitrofigilis | reverse complement strand
GGTATAATTTTTTAGGTCAAAAAATTGCACTTCAGATTTAAATTTTGGTTTGATAAGATATGCCGTATATCCTTTAAAAACTATTTTATCGTACAGCGTACCGACTGCGTATTTACCGCCAAGAGTTATAAACATACCTCTCATTATAGGTTTTTTATGATAGGTTGTTGATGGTTTTCTATCCTGGTGATATTTTTGCAACCGTACTGCCACTTTGTTCTGCACTTTGAGCAGTCGGAGGTATCGGTACATCGCCGTCAAGTATTTGTGCAACATCACCTATTGCAAATACGCAAGATTCACCTTTGATACGGTAGTAGTCATCTATTACATACTGGTTGTATCTGTTTAATTCATATTCTTTGTTACTTTTTATGGGTTCTACTTTTATACCGCCTGTAAAAATCATAAAGTCATATTGCAATTTTTCACCGTCATTTAAGATAAGTTCGTTTGGAAATACCTCTTTGATAAATGATTTGGTTTTGATATGAACTCCAAGTGCTTTGAGCCTTTTTGCCGTAGCATAGATGATTTTTTCTATCCATATCGGGTAGGATACTATCAGCTCCGTCTATCAATGTGATGTTAAATCCTAGACATCTAATCCCTAGACGTTTAAAGTCAGTTTATATAATATATGCCATTTCAGACGCTATTTCCACACCGCTAAGACCTGCACCGTCTATGATGATATTGTAGTCTTTTGGTGTTCAAAGGCATTATTAAGTATATAGTCGTATATGGTACTTTCAAACTTTTGTTTAAACCCCAAAGCTCTAAAAAGTGTCTTTACCCCATGGGAGTTTTCCCTAAGACCCTTGATAAAAGCTGGGAAGTTTGTTCTAGCACCTGTTGCAATGATCAGATAATCATAGCTATAAAAATCACTTGCCGTATGTATAGTTTTATGCTCCGCATCAAATTCTAATACTTTTTGTTTGATAAATTTGATATTTGATGAAAGCTTATTTATATACGAGCCTATATCTATCGTAATATCCGATATATTTGACTTATTTGCTATGAAATCATAAGCTTCAGTTTGAAGATAGTGAAAGCTTTTTTTATCAAATACCAAAACTTCAAATTCATCACGATTGTGAAACTCTTTTGCAGCATATAATCCGCCGTAACTAGCACCTATTATAATAACTCTTCTTTTCTTGTCCAAAAAAATCCTTTTTTAAGTTACTGAGACACTGAGGTACTTAGGTACTGAGTTTTTTAGTTCTTGGTTGTTAGCTCAGTACCTTAGTGACTAATTACCTCAGTATCTCCTTTGCTAAATACTCACCCGTATAACTTCCGGTCTCTTTATAGTTGGTAGCCACTTCAAGCGGTGTACCTTCTGCTATTATTTGTCCGCCTTTGCTTCCACCTTCAGGTCCCATATCTATGATATAATCGGCATTTTTGATTACGTTAAGATTATGTTCTATGACTATTACGCTATTGCCTAATTCTACTAGGTTGTGTAAAACTCCGGTTAGTTTATCGACATCGGCAAAATGAAGTCCCGTAGTAGGCTCATCAAGTACGTAAAGTGTATTGCCCGTGTCTTTTTTGCTTAGTTCTTTGGATAGTTTTATCCTTTGGGCTTCCCCTCCGCTTAGTGTAACTGCATTTTGCCCTAGAGTTATATATCCTAGTCCTACGTCCATAAGGGTTTGAAGTTTTGCGTTTATTTTTGGAACTTTTGCAAAAAACTCCAAAGCTTCGCTTACGCTCATATCAAGAACATCGGCTATACTTTTGCCTCTATATAAAATCTCCAATGTTTGAGCATTGTAACGTTTTCCTTTACAATCATCACATTTGACCATAATATCAGGTAAAAAGTGCATCTCTATTTTTATTTCACCTTCACCTTGACATTTCTCACATCTTCCGCCTTTGACGTTGAAACTAAAACGACTTACCGTATAGCCTCTTATACTTGCCTCTTTTGTTTTTGTGAATATATCTCTTATTTCATCCATAAGCCCAGTATATGTCGCAGGGTTACTTCTTGGAGTTCTCCCTATCGGTGATTGATCTAGATATATTACTTTGTCAAGGCTATCAAGACCTTCTATGGTTACGCCGTCTATTTTTTTGATTTTTCTTGCATGATTCAAAAGCTCTTTTGCTACCGGTAAGAGTGTTTGTAATATCAAAGAACTTTTACCGCTACCGCTTACACCGGTAATCGCAACAAGATTTTTCAAAGGAATTTTGACGGATAAATCTTTGATATTGTTGATATTGACGTTTTGTATCTCGATATATTCGTTTTGAGGGCGATTGTATGGATAGTGTACGTCTTTTTTACCGCTTAGATAAAGTGCAGTGAGAGTTTTGGCTTTTTGCATAGCTTTCAAATCTCCGCTAAATACTACCTCTCCACCGAATTTTCCTGCATTTGGTCCAATATCAACTATAAAATCGGCACTATTTATGGTCTCTTTGTCGTGTTCTACGACTATTACGGTATTCCCTTTTTCTTGCAATGCTTTTAGGGTACGGATTAGTTTCGCCGTATCTCTTTCGTGTAGTCCTATTGAAGGCTCATCTAGTACGTACATTACTCCCGTAAGTCCGCTTCCTATTTGAGAAGCTACCCTTATCCTTTGTGCTTCTCCACCGCTTATGGTTCTAGCATCCCTTTTGAGTGTCAAATATCCCAAGCCTACGTCATACAAGAAATAAATTCTTTCTCTTATCTCTTTTAAAATAGGTGTAGAAATCATTTGATTTTTTGGGCTTAGATACGCAAAATTTGAATGGTCGTCAAAGAAACTATAAACATCTTCAATAGGCATACTTATGATGTCTGCAATACCTTTATTTGCCACTTTTACGGCAAGGCTTGATGCTTTTAGTCTATTTCCACCGCAAGTATCACATACTTTTTCGGTCATATATTCACCTATCTCTTTTTCTTCTTTGATCATATTGTATGCTATTTTTACGATACCTTCCCAAGGACGGCTTAGTTTATGACGTTTCCAAGTAAAATCGGCACTCTCAACGCTTCCGTGCAATATCGCCTTTTTTTCATGGTCTTCCAAGTCTCTAAAAGTTTTTTTTGTATCTATGCCGGCACCATCGCAAAAAGCTTTGAGCATTTTGAAATAATAGCCCTTATTGAAGCCGTAGATTATCTTGATAGCACCTTCATCGATACTTAAATCTTCGTTTATGATTTTTTTCATATCAAGGGCATATCTTATACCAAGACCGTCACAGCTAGGACAAGCACCTTTTGGTGAGTTGAAAGAAAAACTAAGCGGTTCTAAGGGTTCAAAGGATACTTTACAATCAAAACACGCCATATGCTCGCTATAGTGGATATGACCTGACTCAAGTCCAAGTTCTTCATAATTGCTTATTTCGACTTCAAGTTCGCCAAAACTCTCTTTTAGCCCTTTTTCTACGTCTGTTGCTATTCTCTCACGATTTTCATCTCTTACTACAACTCTGTCTATTACGATTTTTATAGAGTGTTTTTTGGTTTTACTCAAATCTATCTCTTCATCAAGTCTTACCATTACACCGTCAACCATAGCTCTTACGTACCCTTTTTGACGCACGCCGTCAAGCAAGTCGGAAAAAGAACCTTTTTTTTCGTTTACAAGCGGTGCAAGTATTACTATTTTTGCCTCTTCAGGAAGAGATAAAACCTGCTCTATAATATCGCTTGATGACATTTTAGAAATAGGTTTTCCACATAAATGGCAGTGTTGGGAGCCTATTCTAGCATACAAAAGTCTTAGATAATCATATATTTCGGTGATTGTTCCTACCGTAGAACGTGGATTTTTGCTTGTTGTTTTCTGATCTATCGCAATAGCCGGAGTAAGCCCTTCGATACGCTCGACATCAGGTTTTCCTACACGGTCCAAAAACTGTCTTGCATAGGCTGAAAGGGATTCGATATATCTTCTTTGACCTTCTGCATAAAGTGTATCAAAAGCTAGTGTAGATTTACCGCTACCGCTTAGACCAGTAAAAACTACTAATTTGTTTTTCGGTATCTCAAGATTGATATTTTTTAGGTTGTTTTCTTTAGCACCAAAAATCTTTATAGTATCATTTGCCATTTTTATGTAATCCTATGTAAAAATAGCTGATATTATACCCAATAGGAGTTTAAACAACTAAAGGTAACTATTTATAATCATATCTCGTAATAAATCTTTAATTTTAAGCTAAAAATTAGTTTTTTTAATAAAAGTTTAGGTATTATAAAAGAATAGTTTGCCCTCCAAAATTTAAATCTGAAGTGCAATTTTTTGACCTAAAAAATTATACC
>DYJR01000095.1 GCA_020723015.1 Arcobacter nitrofigilis | reverse complement strand
GCCGCTCTATAACACACCAAGTGGCTTTAATCTATATCCGGTGCTTTTATGAGATTCAATCAAATCCTTGCCCAAAGTATTTCTTAAATTCCAAATATGGTATCTTATAACATTTGATTTTGACTCGCTATTGCAAGGGTAGATATTCTTTTCAAGTTCTACGCTTGATACAAATTCACCCCGTTTTTTTATTAAGTAATCTAGTACGGCTAATGTCCTTATTTCTAGGAGGATGTTTTGTTTATTTTTATAAAGTTGTTTTTTAAATAAATTATATGTCATGTTATCTGTAATTTTGATACACTCGGTATATGAGTGGTATGCTCTTTTTACCAAAGATTTAATTTTCATTAACAGTTCTTCTAAATCGGTATTTTTATGTACAAAGCCGTCACACCCGTTTTTAAATGATTGAATAATACCGTTTGGGATAGATGTAAGTACTAGTTTCATTGTGTTATCATTGTATTCTCTAAGCATTTTCATAATTTCATAGCCGTCTATTTGAGGGACGTTTATGTCGATAATATATAAATCATATACATTGTTAAATATTTTATTTAAGAATTCTTGACCGTTATTACAAGTTTCTACGATAAATTTTTCTTCTTCTAAAAAATCTTTAATACTTTCTTGATAAAGCAAATCATCTTCCAAAAAAAGTATTTTGGTTCCTGTCGTCATTTTAGTACTCCATTTTTCAATAACAAATGCCAAGAAGTAAGTACTCCTTGGCAAGTATGTAGATGTTGGACTCAAATATTTGTTATAAAATATTATTGAAAAGTATTGCCATACCCCAACCGAAATATATAACCATCCAAGCAACCATAATAGCAAGCGTATAGTTACCTAATTTTGTAACTGCTACATCTTTTGAACCGTCAAAAACACCTTGATTCTTACCTACTTTCCATGCCATGGTAAGTAGATAAGCTACACCTACACCACCCATTATAAGGAATGTTAATAAAAACATTACTATAGAAGGAATTTCTAAATTTACAGGATAATCATAGATACTATATCCTAAATTAGACATAATGTCAAATCTTATCAACTCTCTTACCGCAGAAATCAATAATGCCACTACAACTAATACAATCGTAGTTATATAGCTATTTGAATTTCCTGCAGTCATAAGAAGTAATACGACAACACCTAAAACGGTAGATATTACCAGAGGATGCATTAAATATCCTATTTGTAACATCCATAGAGCAAAAAGAACGGCACTTAGAACTAAACCTACAACACCTAGTTTTGTTCCTAAGCTTGCGGTATAAGCTACGAATTCTTTGCTAAAATCCTCTTTTGTACTTACGAATCTACTATAGTTTTGTAAAAATATACCGACTACCGGAATGCTTAAGCTCACCATAAATGCAAGTCTAACAATATCTATATTAAAAGTCGTACCGCTAGTATCTACCACACCGTTTGGTGCATACATATTCATCCATTCGTTCGGCATAATAGAAGTTACCGCAAAGTTGTGCATTAAAATACCTGCAAATACCAATATTGCAAAGGAGATAAGACCAATTAGTTTTCCTCCACCTGCATTTGCTTTGTTTGCATAATAGTACCAATAATACATTATATATCCTACTATTAGAGAATATATAAAAGTAAATACCCATATCCCTGATAGCGTGTTTGCCACGTACCAGTTTGGATCATAAATAACCTGAGTAAACAATAACGGTGCAACACCTAAAACTATAAGTATAGAAACACTTATTTTACCTGTTTGGATTAAATGAGGTGTTAAAATTTTCCAGTTTGCATCGTTTTTTTGTCTAAAAGTTCCATACAACGATAATCCCATGGAGCCTAAAGATAATAATACAAAAGCTGCGTGTAACGCCCAAGTTAAAACATATAATGCCTGAAAGACAACAGGGTAAAACGGTACACCTGCTGGGTCTCTAAGGGCTAACAATACGGATGCGTCCATAAATCCCTCCTTAATATTTCAAAGATGCAATATATTCGGCGATTGCATCGTATTCATGCTCCGGTAGAGCAAGTTTAGGCATATAAGGGAATCCCCCGCTACCGATACCGTGTAAAATTGATAAAACACCCTCTTTATCCATCCCTTGTAATCTATCTTTCAAAGGTCTAAATACACCTGTTTTTTCCAAAGAGTGGCAGTTTGAACATGACATTTTAGTTAAAAGTTCACCTACTTGAAGTTTATTTTCATCTGTTATAACTTTTAAGTTTTCAGGAACAAAAGGATTTACTTGTAAAAGCCCCTTTTCAGCTATGATAGGTAGTTCGCTTTTTATCCCTTTCCCTTCAACATCACGGCTAATAATTTGATTTGAATAAATATATTGACCTGCAACATAAGGTTTTCTCATAGATTCTCTTAGTTTTTCTCCCGGCCAAAGTCCTGAAATCAATATTACGGCAATCATTACCGATGCAAAAGCAGGATTTATAAATCTCGGTTTTACAATAGCAAGTAAGAAATATAAAGAAAAAATTATTGCTAGAATAATTCTATTTTGTATAACTTCATCTTTTGATACGTTAAATACGGCATGGGCATTATCAGGTAAAGTACCCATATACCACATAAAGAAGAACATAGTTACAAAACCGCCAAGCATTGCAACATAACCCATTTTTTTGGTAAGTTCGTCTGAGAGTTCAGCATTCTCTTTTTTCATAGCACTTGATATAACAAGACCTATAACACCTGAACACATAATCATAAAACCTATTCTTAAGAACATATGAGGGAATGTATTTATACCGAAGAATGCGTCACTAGCACTTCCCGTAGCATAAAAAGCTTCCGTTCCAGGCCACATCATAAAGCTTATGATACCTATAATAAGTGCCAATGTACCAACAGACGCTAAAGCAAACGTAAACGTAAGTTTTAGATGAGTTTTTTTGTCTATTTTATCAATAAAGTAAACAAGTACGAATACCCCTATAACTTCATAAACGAAAAATACCCATTCCGTTGCCCATACCCAAACAAAGTTGTGTATCAATGCACTTATACCTCTGGGACTGGCAGCAGTTGCCGTGTACCAAATACCGGGACCTGTAATAGAACCTATAACATATGAAAAAATAAGTAAAAACATACCGTATTTTTTCATATAAGGATATAGGTCTGTTCTATTTTCTGAATATGCCTTATAAGCTAAGAATGCAAAAAGCATTGCAGCACCAACGGAAGTATGTGAAGCTAAAATGTGTATGGTACCCGTGATACCCATCATCCAAGCACTTCCGTACTCTGGGAAATAAAACAACGGAAATTGTCCTATTATATCCATGAAACCTCCTTAATAAAAATTCATCGTAATTATAAAAAGTTAATGTTAATTATTTATTAGTTTTATCTTTAATATAACATTAAGTTAACTAATAGTATTATTTCAATAATCATTATCATAAAGGAGGGTTTATGAGTAGGCTTAGATTGAAAATAGAGATAAATAAGATACTTAACGAACTAAATTTGGAAAAAATATGAATTCTAAGTGCTGTATATTTAAGGTATAAAAAATAGGTATTCAAGCTTAAATAATCAAGAATTATCATATATGATACAAAGGGAATTGCAATAAATAGTACGGAGGTACTATTTATTTTATATACGAACAGCAATAATCCGTAAGTGTTTTTACTTTTAGTTTAAAGCTAGAGTTTGCAGGTACTTCAAATGAAGCAGGAGCAACTATAGTTTGCCAAACATTAGAATTTGGAAGTAATACGTCAAGTTCACCTGCTAGTATTTCCATTATTTCAGCTTCTGCCGTACCGAATTCATAATCATCCGGCATCATAATACCTAATGTTTTCTTTGTGCCGTCAGCAAAAAGTACCGTTCTACTTGTAACTTTTCCGTCATAATAAACGTTTGCTTTTTTTACAACCGTAACATTTTCAAATTTATCCATCGTCAAACCTTTTTAGAAATTTTAGTGTGATTATATGATTTTTTGTATTAATCTATGGTAACTTTTAAAATCATTTCGGGATGAATCATACAGTTAACATTAAACGTACCTTTGGCTTTTATAGGTACTACGGCAGATTGACCTTTGTTTTGCATACCGGTATCAAATTCATTTAAAACATCATCCGTATATGCATTGTGTGCAAAAGGGTCTGAATTTGTAAATCTTAAAATATCGCCGACTTTTACTTTAATTTGAGAAGGTACGAATTTCCTACCGATTTGGTCTATGACATGTTCTTGAGAAAAGAGAGAGACGGCACAAACTGCGGTAAAAAGAAAACTTAAAGCTATTTTATACATATGGTATCCTTTTATTTGGGCCAAAATTTAAATCTGAAGTGCAATTTTTTAAGTTGTCTTTGAAATAAGAAAAA
>DYJR01000094.1 GCA_020723015.1 Arcobacter nitrofigilis | reverse complement strand
AAAATTGGTATAATTTTTTAGGTCAAAAAATTGCACTTCAGATTTAAATTTTGGTGATAAGCACCGAAAAACCCCTCACCCATCGTCGCGATTTTTTTGTTTTTTTATATCTTCAAGGGATTTTATATCATCTCGTTTTTGTAAAGTCACTATCGTACCAGCAAAACTTGACGTATAATTACCTACCAAGTTATACACTAAAGTAGCGATAGTACTCGATATTAAGTTTTGGTTTTTAAGTTCTATATAATGCAAAGGGCTAACCATAATAAAATGAATATTCTTATTCCATACGGCATTATTTATATCATCATACGTCATAGTCTCAATATCTATATAGTACTCATTGCTATTAATCTTACTATTTAAATATTCCTCTAACACATTGTATTTATTGACGCCTATGTCACGTGTTCTATTTTCAAATATACCGAATACTATTTTCTCTTTCGCATAGACGACATCAGAGATAAATAATACACAAAACAATACAAAGAGTACCCTAAGATTCATAAAACGCCTTAATAGCTAATTAAAAATAAAATATTATCCATTCTAACACAATTTTCGTAAAATAACAATTATTTTAGATAATAAGATATTTTTGGTATAATAATGGATAATGCAATTTTTTGGAGAAGTTATGAAAAAAAAATTGTTTGAAATAGGTGCCAAACTAGAGGGTATGCAAAGTGATAAGAGCGGTAAACTCATAGTATCCGATAAGTCATCTTCTACTACTTCATCTTCACATCAAGAACCGCTTGTATTTAAAAGAGAAAAAAGAAACGGCAAAGTGGTTACCATAGTAGGTAGGTTCGTATGTAACGACGATGATAAAAAAAGGTATTGAAACTTCTCAAATCAAAACTAGGTTGCGGCGGTACTATAGATAACGAATGGCTAGAACTACAAGGTGAACTACAAGACAAGATTAAAGACGTGCTAAGTCAAAACGGTTGGAAATTTAGGAAATAAGTATGAAAAAAGTATATAAAAGCGTTGAATCTTTGGATAAAAGATGTTATGAAAAATACGGTTTAAATGAAGATTTGCTTCAAGAACATGCTTCCATCGCCATCTCTGAACATATCAAAATTCTACCGAACGTAAAAAATATTTTGATTGTTTGCGGTAGCGGAAACAACGGTGCAGATGGTATGGCATTGGCAAGGTTACTTGACGGTAAATATGAAGTAACGACGTGTATCCCTAGTGAACCAAAATCACCTATGGGGAAAATACAACTTCAAAGGTTACAAAAACTAGAAATAAAAGTTTGCGATACACTGCCTGATAAAGATTTTGATCTTATTGTAGATGCAATGTTCGGAAGCGGATTAAACAAAGAATTAAACGATTTTTATATCAATATTATAAAAACTCTAAACACCAAGCAAGCCGTCAAAATAGCTTGTGATATACCTAGCGGTATCGATGTAAAAGGCAATCCATCTCCCGTAGCTTTTAGAGCCGATACAACTATCACCATGGGAGCTTTGAAGTTATCACTTTTAGGTGATTTGGCAAAGGACTATACCGGTGATATAAAAATAGCAAATTTAGGTCTATGTGATACTAAATACGAAGAGGGTACAAATTTTTATTGTTTGGAAGAAAAAGACTTAAACCTACCGATAAGAACTAAAAAGTCGTCACACAAGGGTGATTTCGGGCATATTTTAGTTGTTGCAGGAGAGAAAATAGGAGCTTCGGTACTAGCAGGAGATGCCGGTTTTGCCCTAGGTGCTGGACTTGTAAGCGTACTTACCCATGATGATAGACTAGCACTTCCTCACCATATCATGCATACTCACCATATCCCACACAATATCACTTCCATAGCCATAGGGATGGGTCTAGGCAATTTTGAAAAAGATGAAATCAAAAAAATCTTAACACTTGACGTACCTAAAGTCTGCGATGCCGATTTGTTCCACTCCGATATTATTATTGATGTATTAGAAGGTGAAAACATAGTCCTTACACCCCATCCAAAAGAGTTTTGTAGTCTTTTGAGACTTTGCGATATTGCTGATATTGACGTCAAAACCCTACAGGAAAACAGATTTTTTTATGTAGAGCTATTTTGTCGCAAATACCCAAATATCACTCTCATACTAAAAGGGGCAAATACTATCATCTCTCATAACGATAAAATGTATATAAACCCTCACGGGTCAAGTATTTTATCCCAAGGGGGTAGCGGTGATGTACTAAGCGGATTTATCGCTTCATATCTAGCCCAAGGGTATGATGCATTGCAAAGTGCGATAAACGGCTCTTTGGCACTTACTTTGAGTGCAAAAACATACCCTTATAATAACTATTCTCTAAAACCTCAAGATTTGATAGAAGGAGTAAGAAAACTATAAATAAATATTGCATAATCCAAACCACGTATGAGAATAAAAAAGATGCTAACAAAATAGCCACTTTGTTACTGGCAAAAAAAGTTAGTTGCTTGTGTACAAATACATAAAATAAAATCTTTTTACACCTATGAAGATAAGGTGCATAAAAGCAATGAGTATATAGTTAGCATAAAAACTAAAAAATCAAAGTATGATGAAATACAAAGCTTTATCAAAGCAACACATCCCTATAATTTGCCCGAGATTATAGGTATAGATATAACAAAAGCAAGTGCAGAATATCTGCAATGGATAGAGGAGAACGTAGAATGAGCGATATACTAAAAATAGGAAAATATGAATTTAACTCAAGATTAATAGTAGGAAGCGGAAAATATAAAGATTTCCAAACCACAAGGGAAGCTACGTTAGCTAGCGGAAGCGAACTTATCACGGTAGCGATTAGAAGGGTAAACATAACAAACCCGAATGAAGAAAATTTGCTTGATTATTTCAAAGATACAAATGTAAAACTACTACCTAATAGTGCAGGATGTTTTACAGCCGAAGAAGCGATTACGACTTTTAGACTAATGCGTGAAGCTACAGGTATAGATATAATCAAACTTGAAGTAATAGGCGATGCTCAAAAGACTCTATATCCTGATGTAATAGAGACGATAAAAGCTTGTGAAATACTAAAAAAAGACGGCTTTACTATCATGGCATATACAAGTGATGATCCAATAATAGCAAAAAAACTAGAAGATGCGGGAGCTGACGCTATCATGCCTTTAGCAGCACCTATCGGAAGCGGTCTAGGGATTCAAAACAAATACAATATCGCATTTATAAAAGATGCCGTGAAAGTTCCCGTAATAGTAGATGCAGGCGTAGGGTGTGCAAGTGACGCTGCAATAGCTATGGAACTAGGAGCAGAAGCAGTTTTGACAAATACGGCAATAGCTTGTGCAAATGACCCGATAGCTATGGCAACTGCTATGAAACATGCGGTAATAGCAGGAAGATTAGGCTACAAAGCGGGAAGAATTCCTAAAAAACCTTATGCTACGGCTTCAAGTCCGGTGGATGGATTAATGCAATTTTAATAAATTCCGACCTAAAGTCGGGATTTGTTAAAAAATTTTATCATTTTTAACAAAAACCTATTGACAAACACTAAAAATTAGGATATAATTCCACTCCATTTTAAATAATGTTGAGACTTTGTTCGGGGCGTAGCGCAGTCTGGTTAGCGCACTTGGTTTGGGACCAAGGGGCCGGAGGTTCGAATCCTCTCGCCCCGACCACTTTAAGATGGTGGGTGTAGCTCAGTTGGTTAGAGCATCAGATTGTGGTCCTGAGGGTCGTGGGTTCAATTCCCATCATCCACCCCATTTTTATTTTAAATGTAACTTTTTTAAGCGTCCTTAGCTCAGCTGGATAGAGCAACGCCCTTCTAAGGCGTAGGTCGCACGTTCGAATCGTGCAGGGCGTACCACTTATGCGGATGTGGTGAAATTGGCAGACACGCCAGACTTAGGATCTGGTGCCGAAAGGTGTGGAGGTTCGACTCCTCTCATCCGCACCACTTATATACTTCAAACATCGATAAAATCAGTAGTCGTATGAAATTCATTTTGTCCATTCAAGAGATTAAAGCTTGAATAAGTATTAATATGTCTATTTAATAAAACTTTATGTTTTAACATAGTAAAACTTGACACTTGGATTGCGGGATCGCGGTCGGCATTTAACCTCAGAGTAACCCTCTGGGGTTTTTTGCTTTATGGGTATATCTGCAACCCAATACCTTTGGATACTCCATTACCATAAATTTAGGCTATAAAATCACTATAAATTTGCCTAAATCGGTCTACTTGGACACTGTTTTCAGTTTTACTTGGACACTTTAGTTAAGAATAAATTCTAGATTGAAAGTATAACACAAGGTGTCCAAGTGTTACTCCAAATTATTCATAATCTTTAACAATTTTTCCATATTTTGGTCGTAATGAATCACCATCTATAAAAACTCTATGGGAAGAATTTACAATCCTATCCAACATAGCATCAGCAATTGTATTGTTTTGTTGTCCAGTTTCACCACGTTATGGTTACCTAGCATTCTAAACACAAGCGATAGA
>DYJR01000016.1 GCA_020723015.1 Arcobacter nitrofigilis | reverse complement strand
TTGTTGAACCCTGTATAAAAAGCTTATTCATGGCATTAGATGATAATATGTATGTATGCAATATAAGATACAAATACAACGGCAAATAACGTTAATGAAATAAACAATGTTTTAATACTGAGTTTCATGTTTTTTATCATTTACTATATCTAAATGCTTTTTGTTTTAAGGAATCAAGTTTAACATCATCAATATTTTTATCTATCAAAACGAATTGACCGCTGTAAATTAAAGGTATTTTATTACTTTGGGATGTAATATCAAGTTTAATAGCTTCAGCCATTGCAACTCCATTATCATCATTCATTCTCATTACGGTAACATCAATTTCACCTTTTTAAAGCATATCTATTTCTTTATCTCCTCCGCCCCAACCGTTTAGTAATATCTTTTTAGCTTTAGATAAGTTGACTAAACCATGAGAAGCCCCAACCGAAATATCTGTAGAACAACTATATGCGAAGTCTATATCATCGTGTAAATTTTGTAGTGCATTTTGTGCATTGTGTGATTTTCCATATGTAAAAAATGACTTACTAGGTATATACTTATTACCCATCAAAGATATAAAGCTATCACCCCTCATCTGTGACACATATCCGACATTATGGTAAAGCATGATGTACTTAGCACCGTTTGGAAATTGTTTTTTAAAATATTCGACTAGCAGTTTTGTACCTTCCATATGGTCAAATCCTACATACATAAAAGGCTGATTATTGTCCCAACTTTTTATAGGAGTCGTTATGTTTTGTAATATAACCTTTGTTTTTTGTTGGGAGATAACCTGAGAAATCAATTTTTGGTGTTCCGACACATTAAGAGTAAAAATTAAATAGTCGCTATTATTTGAAAGTGCATTTATAATTTGAGCTTTTTGAGATTGTATATCACTCTGATTAATAAAAAAGCTTCTAAATCATAATCTATTTTTAGTTCTTGCATCCTTAACTCAAAGGATTTTTTACTTTTTAACCAATAATCGGACACCTCTTCATAAGGGTATATTAGAGTTATTTTTATCTTTTTGTTTTTGTTAGGTAGCGAGACGGCATCAGCTTGGACTAGGCTATTAAAATTCTCCATTAATTTTTGTTGTTCCGGATGCAAAGCTATATACTCGTCTATGCTCCAAAAATTACTACCAAAACTAAAAGTAAACGACAATATAAAAATTATTAAAATCTTATTATTCATAAACGGATTTTATACAAATAGAGTTTATAACAAACTTAAAATATAATTATTTCACTTTTTGAACCGTTTGCAACGCTATAAATCACCGTATGATGTTTTTTTGCATAGTATTTCATAAGTAATTTTTGCAAGTTCGGCTCAATACTAGGTAAAAACCAAGCGTTGTTTGAAGTGGCTATTACATATTTTGGGTTATCTTCATATATCTCTTTACTAGTTGCTTCATAACATATCGCATTTCTAAACTTCACTCCTTTGATTTCAAAGTCTGTAGGTTGAACTGCCGGTACGAAATCTTCCTCACCGCCGTAAAATGTATCATTTATCCAATCCACCATAAATTTAGGCAAAGGAGTAGCCTCGCCAAAAGGTACTAAAACCATCTTATTTGCTATTTGAACCTCACCTTTTGAGAAAAAATATGTTGAGTTATTGTGGTGCGTGCCGTCAAAATAAATTCCTCCCGTTACTATATCTATTTTGTAACTAAGCTCTTTTAGTCTATCCATCAAAGGCTCTTTTACGTTTAGTGCTAACGCAAAAGTAGCTTCAGGTAAAACTACCGCTTCATACCCTTCGTTTATTGCTGTTTCTATTTCACGCAAATTTTGACCTATAAGTGTTGATTGGTATTCTCTGTGCCATTTTAAATCTTGCGGGGTATCCATGGTAACCAGTTTTATTTTTATATTCGGTAGTGTGACTTCACTTTTTTTTACATCCGCCAAAAACAAAAACGGTATCAAAAATATCAATAGCCATTTAGGATTTATCTTATGATTTTTTATATACATAAAACTAGCGAAAAAAGCAAGAACGACAAAAAGTGTTATCTTATCTGCGTTTAAATACGAACTAACAAAAACTATTTCAGGCTTAAACCAGTTAAATCCCATCGGTTCAAAAAAAGAGAGTAGAAAAATACCTACAAATCTTAGATTAAATTTATCCAAATAACTTGTAACAAAAAATAAAACCCCGTATAAAACAGCAAAAAATAAAACTATAAGCGGTATAAGATATTGTAATTCATAGTAAATAAAACTTATACTAATCCACCAAAACCATAGCAATCCCACAAAAAATCCGTACCAAAACAGCCCTTTTTTGTCCACAATCAACGCTACGTATAATCCAATCAATCCAAAAAAAGTATTTATAGCCCTGTTTTCAAATCCAAGGAAGTCCAAATATATAAACAAACTCAAACTTATAGCGCCTAAAAAGGCTTTTATTATGTAAGTTTTGGTAGAATTATCCGAATTTCTCAAAAAAAGGACAGGACATGAATGGAGATTTGATAGGTTCATTATTACCTCTGATTGTATTATTTGCAATTTTTTACTTTCTTATCATCAGACCGCAGCAACAAACTGCGAAAAAACATAAGCAGATGTTAGAAAATATGAAAAAAGGCGATAAAATTGTAACAAGTGGTGGCTTAATAGCAGAAGTAGTAAAGGTTGAAGACGAGTTTTTCAGAATCAAACTTGCCGATAATACTGAAGTTAAAATCATAAAAGATTACGTTGCAAGATTAGTTGACAAAGAAACAAAGTAAGCACTAGCTTGCTTTGTAACAAAGGATTACGGTGAAGTTTTTTAATTATAGAGTTGTAATATTTTTATTGTGTAGTGTTTTTGGTATAGTGTTTACGATGCCTTCTATTTTACAGACTGAGTCTGGGCAAAAGGTCTCTTTAGGGCTTGATTTGCAAGGTGGTTTGCATATGAGGCTTGGTGTTAAAACCGAAGAAGCAGTACACAATAAAATTAGATCGGTATCAACAAGTTTAAAATATTTTGCTCAAAAAGAGGGTATTTTAATAGAGGATTTTAGACTAGATGAAAATAGTATCAAGTTTATTTTGCTTGACAGTGATGAAATAGAGCGTCTTGAAACTGAAATTACTAAAATCAAAGGTATCCACTTTGAAAAAGACGGAGACCTTAACTATACGCTGACATTGACCGAACAAGAGGTAGTGTTAGTAAAGGATATGGCGGTATCACAAGCGGTTGAGACTATTAGAAACAGACTTGACCAGTTTGGTTTGGCGGAACCGTCCGTTACGAGACAGGGGATAAGCGATATAGTGGTGGAACTTCCGGGAATTAAAACTCAAGAAGATGAAAAACATGCTAGAGAGCTTATCGCTCGTCCTGCTAACTTGGAACTTATGGCGGTAGATGAAGCAAGAGCTGACCAGGTATATGCCCTAAACGAACAAAGTGCAAGGGATTATGGAGCCGTTATCAAACCTGATGCAAAAGATCCGAAAATCAAATATTTACTTAAAGAACTCCCTATTTTGACGGGCGAAGATGTAGTTGACGCTAGGGTAGTTTTTGACCAATCAAACCTTCCTGTTATCAATTTTACTTTAAGCAATGCCGGAGCTAGTATATTCGGAGATTTTACGGCTTCAAATGTAGGAACTCGTCTTGCCGTAGTATTAGACGGTGAGGTTTATTCTGCACCTGTTATAAGAGAAAGAATAGGCGGTGGAAGCGGTCAGATAAGCGGAAGCTTTACGGTTATGGAAGCCGGAAATGTAGCTATAGCTCTTAGAAGCGGTGCATTACCTGCAAGTGTAGAGATGCTAGAGAAACGCTCGGTTGGACCAAGTCTAGGGGCAGATTCTATACAAACTTCTTTGATAGCTCTTGTTAGCGGTTTTGTTGCTATCGTGGTGTTTATGGTTTGGTATTACGGTTATGCAGGTATTATTTCAAATGTAGCACTCGTTTCAAATATATTTATTATTCTTGCCGTTATGGCTTTTTTCGGTGCTACTTTGACGTTACCGGGTATGGCAGGTATAGTTTTGACCATAGGTATGGCAGTGGATGCAAACGTAATTATAAATGAAAGAATAAGAGAATTTATAAAAGAGGGTAAATCTGTAGCTAAAGCCGTAGAAGAGGGTTATGCAAATGCTATGAGAGCGATTTTGGACGCAAATATTACAACGCTTTTAGCAGCTATTATCCTTTATGCTTATGGTACGGGTCCTGTAAAAGGTTTTGCTATTACTATCTCTATAGGTATTTTGGCTTCTATGATTACCGCTATTTTAGGAACGCACGGTATTTATATAGCTTTATTACAAAAAATTAGCAGAGACAAAAACAATAAAAAATGGTTTGGAATCAAATAAGGATAAACGATGGAATTTTTCAAAAGTGATAAGATATATGATTTTATGAAGTATAGAATCCCATTTTTGGGTCTATCGTTGTTTTTATTTGTATCATCTTTGATACTTGTAAGTACAAAGGGCCTCAATTTCGGTATAGATTTTGTAGGTGGTTCTATTATACAAGTTAAGTATGAGCAAGAAGCTCCGATAAACTCTATTAGAGAAGAACTATCAAAACATGAAGCGTTTAAAAGTGCCGTAGTTACTGAATTTGGAAGTAGCGATGAGGTAGTTATTAAAATCACAAATACATCTACGGAACTAGGTAGCGATATCGGTGACCAAATAAGTTCCGTATTAAAAACTACCGGTACTTTTGAGTTAAGACGTGTTGATATGGTTGGACCAAAGGTAGGTAATGAACTTAGAGAAAAAGGTATTATAGCATTAGTCCTTGCATTGTCGGTGATTTTGATTTACGTGAGTTACAGATTTGAATGGAGATTTGCGGTTTCATCTATATTGGCATTAATCCACGATTTAGTTATTGCAGTAGGTGCTATCTCTTTATTTAGCGTTGAAGTTAATCTTGATATTTTAGCTGCACTTTTGACGGTACTTGGATATTCTATCAACGATACGATTATAGTATTTGACAGGGTAAGAGAGAAAGTTTCACAATCAAGTTCTAGTGAATTAACCCAAATCATAAATGATTCCGTATCAAATACGTTATCACGTACGACATTGACGTCATTTACTACTTTATTGGTTGTTATTACCCTTTATATATTCGGTAGTGAAATAATCAGTGGCTTTTCGTTTACTTTATTGGTCGGTATAGTTGTCGGTACATATAGTTCTATATTCGTGGCATCTACATTTTTAGTTCAATTACAATTTAGCGTTAATAATTTTAGACAAAAAGAAGCGGAAAAACTTAAAAAACAAAAAGAGAAAGATAGAATAAGAGCTATGTATGAAAAAGGCATAGTTTAATTAAGGAGAAAAGATGGATTGGGGAAAGGTAATATTTGTATTTTTTACGTTGATGTCTTTGACTACAACGGCAGGTTTTTTATATGAACCGGATGTAATCTTACTGTTTATAGCAGCAAGTGTAAACGTTATTTCTACTATTTTGAAAATAGGTGTTAAAAACCTGCTTTCGGCTGAGTTGTTGGCTAGTTCATTGGTGGCTGACTTACACTTGATACCTGCGTTTATAGTTATGACGTCAACGGATCATTTGGGTCTTGCTATAGGTCTTGCAATAGGTGCAATAGCGGCCAATATGTTTTCGGTAGCACTTACTTTAATAGAGAGTGCAAAAGCACAAGAAAAAGAAGAATATTAAAAAAGGAGGAAGGTACTGAGTGACTAAGGTGCTGAGTGTGCTGAGTTTTAAGACTTAGTACATAAACACCTAAGTACCTCAGTGCTTCAAAAAATATGCAATATAATCCACAAGAGATTGAAAAGAAATGGCAAAATTTTTGGGCTGAAAATAGTAGTTTTGAGCCTAGTAGCGATAAAACAAAAGAGAAAAAATATATTTTAAGTATGTTCCCGTATCCAAGCGGAAGAATACATATGGGGCATGTTAGAAACTATGCTATTGGTGATGCATTCGCTAGATATTATAGAAAAAACGGTTTTAACGTTCTTCACCCGATAGGTTGGGATAGCTTTGGTATGCCAGCTGAAAACGCAGCTATAAAGCTAAAACTTCATCCAAAGAAATGGACTTATGAAAATATAGACTATATGAGAGATGAACTTAACTCTCTAGGGCTTTCGTTTAGCAAAAATCAAGAATTTGCTACAAGTGATGAGCTTTATACAAAATGGGAGCAAGAGTTTATTATCAAGATGTATGAAGCCGGGATTTTGTATAGAAAGCTCACTACGGTAAACTGGTGTCCACATGACTTGACGGTACTAGCGAATGAACAAGTTGAAGATGAGTGTTGTTGGAGATGCGGTACAAAAGTAGTTCAAAGAGAAATGCCGGGGTATTATGTTGCTATCACAAAATATGCAGACGAACTTCTTACGTCGTTAGAAACTCTAAAAGAGGGATGGCCATCACAAGTATTGACGATGCAAGAAAATTGGATAGGCAAAAGTAGCGGTTTAGAATTTGACTTTGCATTAAGTGAAAGTTCAAAATCAAAGTTAGGTAATAGTTTTGATAAATTTTCCGTATTTACGACAAGACCGGATACGATATACGGAGTGAGTTATACGGCTCTTGCACCTGACCATGAAATAGTAAAATATATAGTAAAAAACTCTTTAATTAGCAGTGATAAACTTGAAAAATTAACTACTATGATGAATACTCCTGAAAAACAAAGAATGACTGAAGATAAAGACGGTGTTAGTCTTGAAATTACGGTAGTGCATCCATTGACGGGTAAAGAAGTACCTGTATATGTAGCAAACTTTGTACTTGGAAGCTATGGAAGCGGTGCGGTTATGGCGGTTCCTGCTCATGATGAGAGAGATTTTGAATTTGCAACTAAATTTTCTCTTCCTATACATAGAGTGATTATCGCAGATGATATGGGTGATGGTTGCTATACGGGAGAAGGTAAATTAATTGATAGCGACAGATTTAACGGAATGTCAAACGTTGATGCAAAAGAGGCTATAATAAACCATTTTGAAGCTACAAAGCTGGGCAAAAGAACAATCAACTATAAACTAAGAGATTGGGGTATTAGCAGACAAAGATATTGGGGAGCACCTATTCCGTTTGTTCATTGTGATGAGTGTGGACTTGTTCCTGAAAAACTAGAAAATTTACCTATTGCACTACCGCAAGATGTAGAAATAACGGGCGAGGGAAATCCACTTGATACTCACCCTACATGGAAACACTGCAAGTGTCCAAAATGTGGCAAAGAGGCTCTAAGAGAAACAGATACTATGGATACTTTTGTTCAATCAAGCTGGTATTTCCTAAGATATGCAACTGACCATACAAAATGGAAAACGACAGGTATCGACAAAGGTGATAGTGAGTATTGGATGGATGTTGACCATTATATCGGAGGTATAGAACATGCTATCTTACACCTTTTATATGCTAGATTTTTCACAAAAGCACTAAGAGATGTCGGATACACAACTTCAAGTGAGCCGTTTAAAAACCTTTTAACGCAAGGGATGGTTTTAAAAGACGGTGCTAAGATGTCTAAATCAAAAGGAAACGTAGTTGACCCTGATAGTATCATCAAAGAATTCGGTGCCGATACCGCAAGATTGTTTATGCTTTTTGCAGCCCCTCCAACCAAAGAGCTAGAGTGGAATGATAGTGCCGTAGAGGGTGCTTATAGATTTTTGAGAAGATTTTACGATAAATCATTTGGTTTTGAATTAAAAGAGTTTTCAAATATAGAGCATAGTGCCTTATCAAAAGAGGAAAAATTTGCTAGAAAGAAAGTCTATGAAGCACTAAAAAAAGCAAATGAAGTATATACAAAAACATATACGTTCAATACTCTAATAGCTGCGGTTATGGAAGCTATGAATGCACTAAACGACCAATCAAACGATGAGGTGTGGAGTGAAGGGTATTATATCCTTACAAATATTTTAGAGCCGATTGTACCTCATGTTTGTAGCGAAGTGGCAGATAGACTATTCGGTAGAGCAAATTTTGACAAACTTCTTGATATTAAGCAAGAGGTATTTGAAGAGTCGTTTATCAACTACGCCGTTACAATCAACGGTAAAAAAAGAGCAGAGCTTCAAATAGATAAAACCTTTACGAAAGAGCAAACTTTGGATTTTGCAAAAAAAGAGTGTGCTAAGTGGCTTGACGGTAAAGAGATAATCAAAGAGATATTAGTTCCAAATAAGCTAATAAATATCGTAATAAAGTAATACAATGAAAAAAACACTATTAAATTTTGCGGTTATAGGACTTTTGTTTTTAGGCGGTTGCGGTTATAAGCCGGTAACTCATTATGCAAGAGAGCAGATTCATGGGCTAGTTTACATTAATAGTGAGCCTTCTTTACAAGACCCGCAAAATAGTGTTGTTTTACAAGATAGTATAGCTCAAATGATAGTAGGTAATCTAGGGCTTGTTTTGACAGATAAAAAAGAGTTAGCAGATACGATAGTGAATGTATCTTTAGGAAAACCTGCAATTTCTCAAATTCAGTATGATACGCAAGGTTACGTAAGAACTTATAGAGCAACCGTAAAAGTTACTTTGAATTACGACAATAAACAAAAAAAAGGTACCGTAAGTAGTAGCGGTGAGTATGATTTTGAAGCGGGAGATATTTATACTATTACAGATGCCGAGAGATTTAATGCCATCAAGCAAGCATCATCCAAAGCACTAGAGGATATATTAGGAAAATTGGCCGTAGAGAGTTTTAAGCATGATAAGCAAAACTGATATAATACCTAATATGATATCTTTAAAAGAGTTTTTAGAAAAAAAAACTCTATTTTTTAGTGAAATAAATATAAATACCGTTAAGATTGCTTGGGATTATATAAGCATTTTTGCAAAGCCTAAGTGTACGATACATATAATAGGTACAAACGGCAAGGGGAGTACCGGGCGTATTTTAGCTGAGTATTTACATAGAAAAAATTATTCGGTTTTACATTATACTTCACCTCATATTCTAAAATTCAATGAACGTATATGGATAGACGGTAAAGATGTGGACGATGAAACATTAGAGATAAACTATATACGACTTCAAAAGTTATTACCTCAAGAACTTATAGGCAACCTTTCTTATTTTGAATATACTACGCTTTTAGCACTACTCCTAAGTAACGATAAGGATGTTTTAGTCCTTGAAGCAGGTCTTGGAGGGGAGTTTGATGCTACAAACGTTATAAAAAACGACTTAACAATTCTTACTACCGTGGACTACGACCATCAAGATTTTTTAGGAAATACAATAGAAGAGATAACATCTACAAAAGTTCGTAGTATGGATACGGCAGTGATTGTAGCAAAGCAAATTCATGATGAAGTTTATGAAATAGCAAGAAATATTGCTACATCAAAACATTTGCAATATTTTAGATTCGATGATTTTGATAATTCAAAAAAAACATATAATATTTTTGAACAAAAGTTTTTAAACGACAATCTTTTATCGGTTATTTCAGCATTGGAATATTTAAAAATCCCATTAGATATTGATACTTTTAAAGGTATTAATATACAAGGACGATGTCAAAGAATTGCACCTAATATTACGATAGATGTAGGACATAATCCTCTCGGTGCTTATGTTATATACAAAGAATTTGAGAAGAAGAAAGTTTTTTTAGTATATAATACATTGAAAGATAAAGATTATAAAAGAGTTTTATCTATTCTAAAGCCTATAATAGAGCATTTATATATTATAGATATTGATGATACAAGGGCTTTGGGAAGAGATAAACTTGAGAATGTTTTAAATGAGCTTGATATAAGTTATAGTAGTTTTACACATATCCCTGAAGATAAGGATATATTAGTTTTTGGCTCATTTAAGGTAGTAGAGGAGTTTTTAAAGTTTTATGAGAAATAGACTAATTATTACAATTTCAGATGCAAGGGGGACTAAATCTTATACGGTTTCAAAACTAGTCAAAAAGATTTTAGTTTGGCTTTTATTGATTGTTGTATTAGTCGCTACTTTGAGTATGTTTGTTATCTCTTTTTTGGGTCAGCAACTATATAAACTCAATGTGGAAAATCAAACTTATTCACAAGAACTAGAGGATAAGACGCAAGATTTAGAACTTTTGGACAGTAAGTTACAAGAGATTGAGAGCCAAATGAATATTGTTCTTGATGCAAACCAATCTCCTATAGAAAGAGCAAAAATAGCCGCTATTACTATGTCAAATAGAAGTTATATGCTCAAAGTTATCCCTAGCGGTTCACCTTTGAAAGAGACTTTTGTAACTTCATCGTTTGGTTATAGGATACACCCTATATTAAAAGTTAGACAATTTCATAGAGGGATTGATTTTAGGGCAAGTACCGGAACGCCCGTATATTCGACGGCTGACGGTATTGTAGTAGAAGCAAATAGTACAGTAGGTGGACCTTTCGGTAGGGTCTTGACTATTATGCACAATTACGGATTTGAAACGGTTTATGGCCATCTAAGCAAAATTAATGTTAAAATAGGGCAAGTGATTTCTAAAGGTGATGTGATAGCTTTAACAGGCAACACAGGAAGAAGTTCGGGACCTCATTTACATTATGAAGTGAAATTTGCAGGTCAAAGGCTGAACCCGGCCCATTTTGTAAGTTGGGATATGGGTAAATATGAAAATATATTTGAACAAGAAAGGAGCGTTCCTTGGGACTATTTGATAAATTTAATAGAGACTCAAAACAAAATTATAGCGCAACAATAATTGCGAGTGATAGTTTTGTAATCGGTGGTATCGATACAAACGGTGATGTTGTCATCAACGGTAAATTTGAGGGTGTTATAGTATCTAAAGAGACGGTTACTATAGGTGAAACAGGTGAAGTATTTGGAGAAGTAAAAGCAGACACGGTTCTTGTGTGTGGATTACTTGACGGTATGGTGGACGCTACACACGTACATATTATGGCATCAGGTAAGATAATGGGCAAGCTTACATATTCGCATTTGACTGTTGAAGAGAGCGGTTTCTTTGACGGTGAAGTAAAAGTAAAAAATTCATCGTTCAAAAGTAGATACGGTGAAATCAAACATAAATTTAATTTTTTATCACAAGGTAATGCCAAAAGTTCATAATATATGAGTAATGACTTAAAACAAAGATTGGAACTTTTATATGCTCAGAAAGATGAAATTGAACAAGAGATAAAGAAGATAGAGTTTACCTTATCTCAAAATTTCTCAACAGATGATAAAATAGATATTTTTTACGAAACTTTTTTTAAATCATACAATCCAAATATATCAAAAGGAGATATTAAAAATCACCTTTTGGGACACTCCAAACTTATATATGATGAGTCCGTTGCCTCTAAATATTCTCATATTATGTTTTGCATAAACAAAGCGGATTTACCCAAAATTCAAACACTTTTTTTAAAAAAATCGATTATAATTCATTATGAGTATCCCACTGATGAGAAAGTTAATTGTTGGTGTTTTTTTGAGTATGAATATGATTTAAGTATGTATGAGAGGATAAAATACTCTTTACAAAAAAATTTTGCAAATATTCAAGTGGAGTTTTTCAAGAAATACTCTTTCGCACTCAATCTAAAAGATATTCAAAACAACAAAAGACTTTTTATAGATGCAAATACAAGTGAGCCGTATAATCCCCAATGGAGTTTTTTAAAAAATATCAAAAAAACTACTCACTACTCCATACTTGGACTTCTTGATAAAAGTATCAATATAGTGCTTGATGAAAATATATATATTCCAAATAGTATCAATTTCCAAATACTAAACGAGTTAAAACAAATATTAACATTTGAGAATCCAACTTATCAAACACTTCTTAGGCTTAGAAAGCCCATATACAATACCCCTAAATTTATTAAAAATTTTACACAAACAAAGGGTGAGTTTATAATCTCAAGAGGTCTAAAAGATACTTTACTTAAAATTCTAAAGTTTCATCATCAAGAGTATAATATTATAGATAACAGATTTTATAAACATCAGGTACAGTTTAACGTAAAATTCCAATTAAGACCGAATCAACAAATTGCCGTTGAAAAGCTATTTTCGACCGACTACGGAGTATGTGTTGCTCCTCCTGGGTTCGGCAAAACATTGATAGGTGCAAAAATGATTGAGCTTAGAGAGTGCAATACCTTGATTCTCGTAAATAAAAATATGTTGCTTGACCAATGGATACAAAGGTTAAGTGATTATTTTGGAGTTTCAAGTACAGAGTTTGGAATACTAGGTAAAAGTAAAAATAGTTTAAATAAAAAGTTAGATATTGCAACCATACAAAGTATCAAAAACAACGAAGATATTATGAAAGAGTACTCATTTTTGATAATAGACGAATGTCATCATATTCCGGCATATAGTTTTGAGACATTGATTAAAAAATTTAAAGGCAGATATATATTGGGGCTTAGTGCCACACCGCATAGAAAAGACGGATTAGAACCTTTGTTGTTCCATCAAGTGGGTGGTATAGTGTATGAAGAGAGCCCAAAAGCAAAACACAAAAACCAAATAGTAAAATTGATTGAAAGCGATTTTATAACAAATGCTCAAACTTATACGGAGATTTTGAGTGAGCTTATCAACGATAAAAAACGAAACGATATTATCATAGAACAAGTTTTAGAAAATAAACATAGAAACATTATACTTCTAAGCGATAGGGTAGAACATATCGAAATCTTAGAATCTTTACTTAGAGAAAAAAACGTAGATTTCGTTACCATCCACGGTAGCCAAACCAAAAAAGAACAAAATGCAAGTCAAGCGATTTTGACAAAATCACCTCTTATATTATCAAGTAGTGCATATTTTGGAGAGGGTGTTGATTTGGAGCATTTAGATACTATTATCTTTGCTACGCCTATCTCGTACTACGGCAGAATCATCCAGTATTTAGGACGTGTTGGAAGAGGAAGCGATATTACCGATACCCTTTGTATAGATATATTAGATTCCCACAACCCAATTTTACTTAGTACCTACAAAAAAAGAAAAGAGGGCTTTATTAAACTGGGGTATAAAATCATTAATATACCGTTAAACTAAAGTTTAAAAGCAGTTAACCTTACACTGTTATACTTTCGCTATATTAAAAATATAGGAGAAAGATATGAAAAAATTAGTTACGGCGACGGTTTTAGTTGCAACATTAGGTTTCGGTTCATCGGTATTTGCTTGTATGAATCAAGGTTATTCAAAAGGGTGCGGGGATTCACAACCTAAATGCGGTAGTGAAAAAAATATGAGTTGCGGTTCACATCAAAAAGGTGGATGTGATATGATGGGTAATAAAAGAGTTATGATGTATGCCATGGATACTATTATGAGTCTTGATTTGTCAAAAGAGCAAGAGTCAAAAATAGATGCAATTATGAAAGAGTATATGGATGAGGTAAAAGCAAAAACAGATATAGCTTCAGCATTTAGTGCCGATAAGTTTGATAAGAAAAAATTTATGGAAGCTCAAAATACAAGAGAAATTATGGTACAATCCAAAGCAGATATGTTAGAAAAAGTATATAAAGTTCTAACAAAAGAGCAAAAAGCAGAGTTAAAAGCAGAGCTTGATGATTTTGTAAAATATTCAGGTAAAAAAGGTTGCGGTAGCGAAAAGCCAAAAGGTTGCGGGAGTAAATGATAAATATTGCCATGATAGAAGATGATATGGAGTTGGCAGGGATGCTGACTTCATATCTCAAACAGTTTAATATCAATGTTACAAACTACGATGACCCTTTTATGGCGTTGTCTAGCTTTAATCTAAAAAAATATGAGCTTGTAATATTGGATTTGACTTTGCCCGGGCTTGACGGCTTAGAAGTTTGCAAAGAGATAGTAAAAAAACATAAATTTCCTATTATCATATCTAGTGCAAGAAGTGATATTACCGATAAAGTGACTGCTTTAGAACTTGGAGCAGACGATTATCTGCCAAAACCTTATGATCCCAGAGAGTTAGAAGTACGAATAAAAACAATCCTTAGACGATACAATATATCCGTGTCAGATACTCAAAATCTAAAACAAAATCAAATATTTAAACTTAACAAAGAGAAAAAAGAGATTACCAAAAACGGTGAATTTATAAAGTTTACTGCCGCAGAATATGAAATTTTCTCTCTATTTATAGACCGCGTAGGTTTTGTTATAAGTAGAGAAGAGATTTTTGATAATTGTACCATTTTAAACAGCGATGATGAAAATAGCGGTTCTTTAGCTGTTATTATAAATCGTATAAGACAAAAAATAGAAAAAGACCCAAAAAATCCTGAGTTTTTACAAACAATAAGAGGTATGGGTTATAGGTTTATGCAATGAAAAAAGATTCTATATTTTTTACCCTAGGGGTTACGTTTTTTATATCGTTTGTTTTAGTCGTAATTAGTTTTTTGGTGGTAATTAAATCAAATTATGAGCAAAAAATAGAGCACTTGGAACATAGATATTTCCCTATAGTTAGGATGATTCACGGTGAATGTAATAGACGTGGAGGAGTTACTCCTGAATTATTACAAAATCTCGAATCTTTAAATCTTGAGATACTGACATCTAGAGAAGCTGTCGAACAGGTTTTAAACTCAGAGAAAACAGAGCAAATTTTTCATAAAAGACATAGAATATTTGATTTTGAATTATTGTTAAACGGGGATAATTACTATTTACATTTCAATACCTTAAGACAAAAACTTCTTATAAAAGATAATGATTCACAAGTATATAGTAATACAGTTTTTATAGTTGCAATTTTCGGGTTTATTATAACTGCCCTTATATTATCGGCTCTTGCTACTTTTCGGAAGTTATATCCATTGAAACTGTTGAAAAACAAAGTTCAAAGTTTGGGTGAAGAAAATTTTGACTTTGAATGTTGTAATTCAAAAGCAAACGATGAGGTAACTTTACTTGCAAAAGAGTTCAAAAAAAGTGCTTTAAAGCTAAAAAATATCAAAGAAGCTAGAAACGTATTTATTAGAAATATAATGCACGAACTAAAAACACCTATCGCAAAAGGTAAGTTCTTGGTAGAGTTAGACGAAGCAAAAAAAGAGGATTTCGCAAAAATATTTTATAGATTAGAGAGTCTTATAAACGAATTTGCTTCCATTGAAGAAGTTATAGCTACAAAACATAAAATAGAGAAAAAAGAGTATTTCGTATCCGATATTATAGATAATTCTCTTGATTTATTGTATATCGAACAAGATAGCGTAAAACTTGATATAAAAGATGAAAAAATATCGGTAAATTTCAAACTCTTTAGCATAGCACTAAAAAACCTGATAGAAAACGGCATCAAATATTCAAACGACGGCATGGTACATATTTATAACCATGAGGGTATTATATATGTGGAAAACCAAGGCGAAGGTTTGAAAAAACCTTTGGAAGAGTATTTTGAACCTTTTAACGGCAAAGAAGAGGTTTCAAACGGTAGTTTTGGACTAGGGCTTTACATTACAAAAAATCTTCTTGATGTCAATGGATATACTATCGGGTATGAATATAAAGATGCCAAAGTGATATTTAGTATAAAAGTAAAACAATGATATTCGAAAATGCAATTGTAGGTGCAGGTGCAAGCGGTATGCTATGTGCTTGTATCCTTAATAACTCACATACCGCAATAATAGAAACAAATGAATCCATAGCTAAAAAAGTTAAAGTCAGCGGTGGCGGTAAGTGTAATATTACAAATAAATTTATGTCACATTCTCATTTCTTGGGGGATAAGGATTTTATACAAAAAGCTTTGTCCAAATTCAACGAAAAAGATTTACTTGAACTTTTAAAAAATAACGGTATTAAAGTAAAACTAAATCCAAAAATAGTAAAAGGGACGTTTTTTTGTAATTCAAGTTCCGAAGTGTTGGAATATTTCGCAAAAAATAGTACAAAATGTAAAAAGTTTTTTAATACGAAAGTATTAGACTTAGAGTTTGAAAGCGGTGTATATTCGATACAAACATCACGAGGTCTAATCCAATCGAAAAATCTTATCGTAGCAAGTGGAGGTTTAAGTTATCAAGCACTTGGAAGCAGTGATATAGGTTTTAATATAGCCAAAAAATTTAATCATCCTATTAAGCCGCTAAATCCTGCCCTTGTGGGTTTTACCGTACAAAAAGATCAATTTTGGTTTAAAGAACTCAGCGGTTTGAGTGTAGATGTAAAAATATCGGTTAAAGATAAATGTATAGAGGGTTCACTTCTTTTTGCACACAAAGGTATAAGCGGACCTGCCGTTTTGAGCAGTTCACTTTATTGGGATAAAGGGAGCTTGAGTATAGACTTTATGCCAAAAGTCAATATAACAAAGTTGTTACACGCTAGACAAAATATTTCCAATGCTTTGCCGTTGCCAAAAAGGTTTATTACAAGCTTTTTAAATGCCGTAAGTTTGGAAGATAAACAACTCAATACACTATCAAAAGATGAGATAGAACGTTTAAGTTCGATTCATGATTATCGTTTTGCTCCTGCAGGAAATTTCGGTTATACAAAAGCAGAAGTTACAAAAGGTGGGGTCGATACCGATTATATAGATGAAAATATGCAAAGCACCTTACAAAAAGGGCTATATTTTATAGGTGAAGTCCTTGATGTTACGGGGGAATTAGGCGGTTATAATATCCAATGGGCTTTTACAAGTGCTTATATATGTGCCAAACATTTAAAAGAAAATTCAAGAAAATAGATTATATCACTTATTTTTAAGCTTATTTTAATAGTAACTAGAGTACAATTTCACTCCTTAAACGATGGCTCGGTAGCTCAGTCGGTAGAGCAAAGGACTGAAAATCCTTGTGTCGGCGGTTCGATTCCGCCCCGCGCCACCACTTTACAAAACAATCACTCTTTATTTTTCAAGCTGTTAATTTTTTCATCAATCAAAGACAGAGTTCTTTCTTGTGTTTTATATGATATTTCGGGAAGTTCACCGCCAAACATTTTTAGTGCCTCTTCAAAACCTTGCACTACACCCGCTTTACCTTTTTCTAAAAGTTCTAAATCATCTCCGGCAAAGCTAAATACAAAATTAACAACTCTATTGGAAGTTTGTTCAATCCCGAAAAAACCGTCATCACTTAAAAGTTCATTTGCTTCATCGACGGAGAGTTCCGTTATAGGTTTACCTTCATAACCGATATTAGATAGACTCATACCGCTTGACGTTGTTTTACCTGATAAAAACTCCAATATCTCTTCACTACCGCTCAAAGCACCTTGTATAATAGTATTTTTCTCTGTTAACTCCGAAGTATTCATGCTAAAAAGGACTATTGAGCATTCATTGATAATTTTACCGCTACTGCCGAATCGTTGATAGTTTGTTCAATCGATTTTTCTTCAACTTGTAAATTTTGATTTTTTTGTCGGAAGTGTTTTGTTTGAAAGCATTTATTGCATCACCTGCAATTTTAGGGTTCACTTGCATAGAAGACTCCTTTGCGAGTGTTTTAACAATTATATATTTCTTAAGATTAATTTAATATTAAGTCATCTTTACCGTAAAATTAAAATCAAATCAAACTCTCAACAATTTTATGGTAAAATCTGAAAAATAAACATAATAAATAATCACTCAAGGTACTCTAAATGACACAACAAAAACTAACTAAATATATATTTGTTACGGGAGGGGTTTTAAGCTCACTTGGTAAAGGTATAACATCTGCTTCAATAGCGGCACTTTTAAAACAATCCGGTTTTAACGTAAGTATGCTAAAAATAGACCCGTATCTAAACGTTGACCCTGGTACTATGAGTCCTTTAGAACACGGTGAAGTTTTCGTAACTGCAGACGGTGCTGAAACAGACCTTGATATAGGACATTATGAGAGATTTATCAATGCTACTTTGGCAAAAATGAATAACTTTACAACAGGGCAAGTGTATCAATCGGTATTAAAAAGAGAGAGAGAAGGTGGATATTTAGGTAAAACTATTCAAGTTATACCTCACGTAGTAGATGAGATAAAAGACAGAATATTCGGTGCCGGTGAAGGTCATGATTTCTTGATAGTTGAGCTTGGTGGAACTGTAGGTGATATTGAAGGGTTACCTTTTATGGAAGCCATTCGAGAAATCAGACATGAGCTTGGACAAAATCAAGTTATGTCTATCCATGTTACTCTTATCCCTTACATTTCAGCAGCGGGAGAACTTAAAACTAAGCCTACGCAACACTCTGTTCAAGAGTTAAGACGTATAGGGGTAACCCCTCATATGTTAGTGTGTAGAACGGAACAAAAACTACCTCGTGATTTGAAGAAAAAACTTGCTATGAGTTGTGACGTTCCTGAAGATTCGGTTATAGAAGCGGGAGATGCACAAAGTATTTATCAAGTACCTATCAATTTTATGAAAGAAGATATTTTAACACCTATAGCAAGACATTTCTGTATAGATAAAATTGTACCTAATATGGATGAGTGGGATAACTTAGTCAAACAAATCATTGCTCCAAAACATGAAATTAGCGTAGCTTTTGTAGGTAAATATTTAGACCTTAAAGAGTCTTACAAATCTTTAATAGAAGCATTATTGCATGCAGGTGCTCATCTTGATACGAAAGTTCATTTAAATTGGTGTGATTCTGAGTCAATAGAAGAGCGTGGAGCAGAAGAATTTTTGAAAAACTCTGATTGTATATTGGTTGCAGGAGGATTCGGTGCAAGAGGTGTCGAAGGTAAAATCGCAGCTATTAAATATGCAAGAGAAAACAAAATACCGTTTTTAGGTATTTGTCTTGGTATGCAACTTGCTATTTTAGAGTACGGAAGAAACGTACTCGGATTAGAGGGTGCAAATTCGGTAGAATTTGAAAAAGAGCCTAAAGAGCCTATGATTTACCTAATAGATGAGTTTATAGACCAAAGCGGAAGTAAACAACTTCGTACTACTACTTCACCTATGGGTGGAACTATGAGATTAGGTGAATACCCTTTTGAGCCTAAAAAAGGGAGTAAGCTTCAATTAGCTTATGGAAACGATAAAGTTTATTTCGAAAGACATAGACATAGATATGAAGCAAATCCTAAGTATAAAGAGGCTTTGGAAAATGCAGGAATGATAATCAGCGGTCAGTCAAACGGACTTATTGAAGCGGTAGAACTAAAAGACCACCCTTGGTTTGTTGCAGTTCAGTTTCATCCTGAATTCACATCGAGGTTACAATCACCTAACCCGATTATTTTAGAGTTTATAAAACAAAGTAAAAAGTAGATGGTATTAAATAAGGAAAAACTTTACCGGATACTTTCAAATAGAGTTTTAAGTGACTCGTACAATTCTTTAAAAACACTTCCGTCTCCTACTCTTTTTAAAGATATTGAAAAAGCTTCAAAAAGGGTAGTAGAAGCTATCGCAAAAAAAGAGAAAATAGCCGTTGTCGGTGATTATGATGTTGACGGTATAGTATCAACCGCTATTATGGTTGAGTTTTTTGATATTCTTAAATATGATATACAGTATATTATTCCCAATAGATTTGAACACGGATATGGATTAAGCTCCAAAATAATCGATAGCCTTGATAAAGATACGAAAGTCGTAATAACCGTTGACAACGGAATAAGTGCGATAGAAGCGGCAAATATTTGTTATGAAAGGGGCATTGACCTAATTATAACGGACCATCATACGCCTCCTGAAATTTTGCCAAAAGCTTATGCAATAGTAAACCCGAAACAACTTGATTGTACATTTCCTTATCAACATATTTGCGGTGCTCAAGTGGCTTGGTATTTATGCGCGTCTTTAAAATCAGAATTGAAACTTGAGATAAATATGGCTGACTTTTTGGATATATTATCTATTGCTATTATTGCCGATATTATGCCTATGCGTGAACTTAACTTTGCGATGGCTAAAAGAGGATTAGAATATATTTCTAAATCTAAAAGGGTAGCATTACAAGAATTTTTAACCATGTGTAATAAATCAAAAGTAAACGGTGAAGATATAGGTTTTTTACTTGCACCGTTACTAAATAGTGCGGGAAGACTTGATGACCCTTTGATATCGTTAAATTTTTTATTGAGTAAAAATAGATTTGATGCCAATAAATATTTGTACCGACTAGTAGAACTAAATAACCAAAGAAAAGAGTTACAATTATCCATTTATCAAGATGCACTAAAAATGGTTAATCAAGATGATAACGTTATAGTAGTCTTTGACCCTGATTGGAATGAAGGGATACTAGGCATCGTAGCTTCTAAACTTTGCGATAAATACAAAAAACCCACTTTTGTTTTAACCCAAAAAGAAGATTCAATCAAAGGTAGTGCTAGAAGTAGCGGATTAATAGATTTATATGAATTGTTGAGATTGTCACACAATAGTTTATCAAATTTTGGTGGACATAAAAGTGCTGCCGGAGTTAGTTTGAAGGTAGAACAATTAGAAGATTTTAGAAAAGCACTTAATGAGAATTTCTCAAAATTACCACCTCTGTCGGAAGATAGAAATGATTATTTAGGTGAATTAGAACTCGAAGAGGTTGATTTTGAATTGTTTGATATAATTGAGCAGTTTGAACCTTACGGACTTGAAAACGAAAAACCATATTTTTTATTTAAAAACGTTCAAATACAAAAAGTTTTAAGCATAGGTAGAAATAAAGAACATACAAAGTTTGTGGTTACTAAAAATATAAGTGATACTTTTGAGGCACTATTTTTTGGAGAAGAGGCAAATAACTATTGCGAGCTCAATAGTTGCAATTTTATTGCAACGCTAGGATTAAACGAGTTTAAGGGGAACATCTCCCTAAACCTTCATATAAAAGAGATATTGTAATTATTCTTTTATTGTTTTCTCTTTTTTAGATTTATCTTTATCTTGTTTTTTTCTAAATAAGTGGAACTTCTCTTTTTCTAAGAGTTCTTCAACATAAGAAGGTTCCGCTTTTTTAGCATTTTTCCAAATACCTGACGGAAGTCTTACTTGTAATTTATTTTTTTCTCTTAGTTTTATAATTTTTTTAGCAGATAATACTTTTGAGACAGGTGCAAAGTCAATATCCGTCAAATCAACATCTTTTTTAAAAAATAGTGTTTGTTTCTTAAAATTTCCCCACCCTGGAATACCGTCGTCGGTATAAGGCACTTCATAACCGTTTTTAAAACTAACCATAAGTTTATAGTAGCTATCTTCAAATATTTGAGCTATTTCACCCGCACCAAATACTAGACCATAGACGCTATCTCCTACTTTTGCATTATCAAAGTAAGCCATTGTTGCTCCTTGTTAACAATTTTGTAAATAATAGTATATCATAAATTAATTACAATTAAAAGGAATAGTCGGTATAATTAACCAAAATAAATATAAAAAGAATTAACCATGATTTTAATGATTGATAATTATGATAGTTTTACATACAATATAGTTCAGTATTGCTTTGAACTAGGAGCTGATTTAAAAGTAATCAGAAATGATGAGCTAATGATTGAAGAAATAGAGGCTCTTCATCCCGAAAAGATTATTATCTCTCCGGGACCGGCAACTCCCAATGAAGCAGGAGTGTGTCTTGACGTTATAAAATATTTTGCGGACAAAGTACCGATTTTAGGTATTTGTTTGGGGCATCAGGCTATAGGTCAAGCCTTTGGCGGTGATGTGGTAAAGGCTCCAAATATGATGCACGGTAAAACATCTAAAATAGAAGTTGTGAATCCGAGTTGTATTTTTGAGGGATTACCGAAAGAGTTTACACAAACAAGATACCACTCTTTGATAATAAAAAAAGATACAATGCCTGATATTATAGAGCCTTTAGCATATAGCAAAGATGATAACGAATTGATGGCTCTCAAAATAAAAGGTAAAAATATTTACGGTGTACAATTTCATCCTGAATCCGTGATGAGTGAGTACGGCAAAGAGATATTAAAAAACTTTTTAGACCTATGAAACTTTCCAGATCACTACTAGAGCCTATTTTACTTATAGCTTTAGTGGTGTTTATTGCTATTTTATTGTTAAGTGCTACAAATCTTAGCTTTAGTTATAAGGAATCACTTCTTATATTAAATGAACACAAAACTTTTTTATCATATTTTAGTAGTTTTTGGGTTGAACTTTTCGGGACAAATCCAATTAGCGTACGAATACCTTTTATACTTTTTTACACACTTAGCGTAATACTTTTATATTTACTAACAGCCGACTATTTCACCAAAGAAACTGATAGATTCGTAACAACCCTTATTTTTGCTATATTGCCGGGGCTTAATAGTGCGGCACTGATTATAAATGAATCTATAATAGTAACCTTTTGTATATTATTATATTTATACATATATAAGGTAACCAAAAAACAAAACCTTTATCTTCTTGCCCTTTTTTTATTTATAGATAACTCCTTTGCAATATTTTACTTAGCTTTATTTTTTTATGCTCTTTATAAAAAAGAGAATAAGTTACTTGTAGTTTCTTTAATTTTATTCGGTTTGTCTATGTCCATATTCGGTTTTGATACGGGTGGTAAGCCTAAAGGACATTTTGTAAATACTATAGCTATTTATGCCTCTATTTTTTCCCCTTTACTATTTTTATATTTTGCTTATGCTATGTATAAAATTTCATTTAAGGGAACAAAATCTCTATATTGGTTTGTAAGCATAGTTGCATTTGCTTTTTCATTAATATTGTCATTTAGACAAAAAATAGATATAGCCGACTTTGCACCGTTTGTTATTATTGCAATCCCAATGATGGTAAAACTTTTTATGCATTCATATAGAGTTAGACTAAGACAATTTAGAAGCTATCATAAAATAGGCGTCAATATAGTTTTAGTTGTTTTGGTTTTAAATTTTTTAATTTTGCATTTTAATAAACCGTTATATATTGTGTTGTCAAATCCATCCAAACATTTTGCCTATGATTATCATTTTGTGGATGATATATCAAAAGAACTCAAAAAGAGAAATATTAATAATGTATTTTGTGAAGATGAAAAACTGCAATTGAGGCTTCAAATGTACGGAATAAGTAAAGGTTCTGAGTATTATATAAGTAATAAAGAACCAAAGATATACGATGATACTATAGATATCAATGTTTATGACAGAAACATAGTTAAGCTTTTTGTTACCAAACTAAACAATTAAACTATCCTTTTTGATACATATTGTTACTTTTTAGTTCCTTTTATGCACATTGCTGTTAGAATTACATTAAAGATATAAAAAGGGAGTTCATAATGGCACAAAGAGCAATTCGTGAATACGACGGTAAAACTTTGTTTTCAAAACAATGGGAGAACTATTTTAGCGGTTTTCACTATGGTTTTAAGTCTGTACTTGTAACAAGTGGTGCAGAATTATTAGCAAAATCAAAAGAACACGGTTTTGAGTGGTTAAAGCAAGAGCCACTAGTTGCAAAACCTGATATGCTTTTCGGTAAAAGAGGTAAAAACGGTTTGGTTCTTTTTAAAGATCAAAAGCCCGGTGATGTAAGTTTAGCAAAAGCTGCTACATGGATAGATGAAAAATCTTCTCATACAACAACTCTTTTAAGCGGTCAGCACGGTACTTTAACACATTATATAGTTGAGCCGTTTACTCCACATACTCAAGAGCAAGAGTATTATATTTCAGCTACAACCGTAGGTGAAGACGACGTATTATATATGTCTGCTGAAGGTGGAATGGAAGTTGAAGAAAACTGGGATAAAGTTGTAGAGGTAAAAATACCTATAAATATGACTGATGCAGATATGGAACACACTATAAAAGCAAATATTCCTGTTGGGATTCCTGCTAAAGATAAAATTAGATTTACATCTTTTGCAATCCAATTTTTCAAATTTTATAGAGATATGAATTTTGCATATCTTGAAATCAACCCTATAGTTATGATAGAAGATAGAATAGAAATTCTTGACCTAGTTGCTAGACTTGATGATACTGCCGGATATTTGATGAGAGATACTTGGGGTGAAATAGAATACCCTACAGCATTTGGTATGGAAGATTTAAGTCCTGAAGAAAAAGCTATAGCTGAAGCAGATAGCAAATCAGGTGCATCGTTAAAATTAACTGTTCTTAACCCAATGGGAAGAATTTGGACAATGGTTGCCGGTGGTGGAGCATCTGTTGTGTATGCTGATACTATTGCAGACCTAAGCGGTAACGTAGCTGACCTAGCAAATTACGGTGAGTATAGCGGTGGACCTACTACGGGTGAAACTAAATTTTATGCGGAAACTGTTTTAGATCTTATGACAAGAAACAAAGATGCAAAAGGTAGAGACAAAATTTTAATCATCGGTGGAGCTATTGCAAACTTTACGGATGTTGCAAAAACTTTTACGGGTATTATCCAAGCATTTGAAAACTATGCAGACAAAATGAAATCTGTAGGTACAAGAATATATGTAAGACGTGGTGGACCAAACTATGAAAAAGGTCTAAAAGACATTAAAGAAGCAGCAGATAGATTAGGACTATATATAGAAGTATATGGACCGGAAACGCATGTAACTGATATTGTTAGAATGGCATTAGAGAAATAAGGAGAAAATGATGAGTGCTTTATTTACAAAAGAGACACAATCAATATTTTGGAACAACAATAAAAGTGCAATCCAAAGAATGCTTGATTATGATTATGTAATCAACAGAGAAAAACCGTCGGTTGCTGCTATCGTTGCACCTACTGCTGATAGTAAATTTGACAAGTTCTTTTACGGACCTGATGAAATTATGATTCCATTGTTTAAAAACACTGTTGAAGCTGCAAAAGCTTTCCCAAAAGCAGACGTATTATTAAACTTTGCATCATTTAGAACAGCTTATGACGTTACAATGGAAGCTATTGAATTAAAACAATTCAAAACTATAATGGTTACTGCTGAAGGTATACCTGAAAGACTTGCAAGAAAAATGAACGCAACTGCAAGAACACAAGGTGTAACCGTAATAGGACCTGCTACGGTAGGTGGTATAGCTCCTGGTGCATTTAAAATTGCAAACGTTGGTGGTACTATAGAAAATATTATTAGCTCAAAATTACATAGAGCAGGAAGTTGTGGTCTAGTAACAAGATCAGGTGGTTTGTTCAATGAGTTATCAAATATTATCTCAATCAATGCCGACGGTATTTCTGAAGGTGTTGCGATAGGTGGAGATAGATTTGTCGGTTCAGTATTTATAGACAACCTTCTTAGAATGGAACAAAACCCGGCTGTTAAATATATGGTACTTCTTGGTGAAGTAGGTGGTACTGAAGAATACAAAGTTATTGAAGCGGTAAAAAGCGGTAAAATAAAAAAACCAATCATTGCTTGGTGTATAGGTACGATAGCAGAACATTTTAGTAGCGGTGTACAGTTTGGTCATGCAGGCGCTAGTGCAAATGCAGATGCTGAAACTGCAGTTGCAAAAAACAAAGCTATGGCTGAGGCCGGTATATATGTACCTGCATCATTCAATGATTTACCACATAAAATTAACGAAGTATATACTAAGTTAAAAGCTGAGGGTGTAATCGGTGATATTGCTGAGCCTGAACTTAGAGTTATTCCAAAAATAAGAAGGAGCAAAAACTTCATTTGTACTATCAGTGATGATAGAGGTGATGAGGCTACTTATGCAGGATACCCTATATCAAGCGTTGCTACACCGGAGACTGGTATGGGAATCGGTGATGTTATTGCGTTATTATGGTTCAAAAAAAGATACCCGAAATGGGCAACGGATTTTATTGAAACTGTTATCAAAACAGTTGCAGACCACGGTCCTGCAGTTTCAGGTGCTCACAATGCAAAAGTAACTGCAAGAGCGGGTAAAAGTGTTGTTGAATCACTTGTAACAGGTCTTTTAACAATAGGACCAAGATTCGGTGGAGCTATCGATGGTGCTGCACAGTATTTTAAATATGCACACGACAACAAAATGACTCCGGCTGAGTTCTTAGAGTATATGAAAAAAGAAGGTGTGCCGATTCCTGGTATCGGACATAGAATTAAGTCTTTAAGAAATCCTGACCTAAGAGTAAGCGGACTTAAAAAATATGCAGCAGAATATTTCCCTGCTACACCGTTACTTGATTATGCTTTAGATGTAGAGCAGTTAACAACAAGTAAAAAAGACAATCTTATCTTAAACGTTGACGGTACTATCGGTATCTTAATGGTAGATATGTGGAGAGCGTTAGGTTACAGCGAAGACGAAATCAATGAGTTTGTACAAAGCGGTACTCTAAATGCATTCTTTATAGCTGGTAGAACTATAGGTTTCATAGGTCACGTTCTTGATGAGAAAAGACTTGCTATGCCTATGTATAGACATCCGTTTGATGACATCTTATATGATGTACAAATGGCAGACGAGCTTTAATAATCTTTTAAATTACTTACAGTATAATTCTTCCAAGGTATCTTTTGATACTTTGGAGGAAACTTGAAAAAATCAATCACCTTTTTAGAAATAGTTTTCGCAATCTTTCTTATCTCTATTATATATAGTATGTCAATTCCAAAAAAAATAGACTCAAAACTTCAAGATGCAACATCTTATCTTATTACATATTTAAATTATACTAGGTATTTATCACTTATAGATAATAAGTATGATACAGAAGATAGTTTGTGGTTTAGAAAAATGTGGCGACTTAGATTTGAAAATTGTTCCAATGAAACCGACGGTTTTTATTTTATAGTATTTAGCGATAACAATAAATCAGGTCAAGCCAAAAAAGAAGATAGTGCAAAAGACCCATTGAGTCAAAAACATTTATATTCAAGATATAATTGTAATCCCAAAGCAGATGAATCAAAATATGTACTACTTACAAAAGAGTTTGGCATTATAGATATTGAACTTACTTGCAATGTAACATCATCCATAGGACAAATTTTATATGATGATGAGGCTAAAATATTTTCAAAAGTGGGAACAAATCAAAAAGATTTTGGAAAATTTGAGATATTAAATAGATGCTATATACATTTATATGATAAAGAGAAAAATAAATCTACTATAATAATAGAGCCAAAAACAGGTTATGCATATGGGCAAAAATAGTAAAAATAGGATAAAAATCCAAAAAAAAGTGAAAAACTTTAAAATTTTTGCAAATTTCAGTTAGATTT
>DYJR01000093.1 GCA_020723015.1 Arcobacter nitrofigilis | reverse complement strand
CTTAAGAGAATAAAACTTTCTAAAAAGTTGTTTGTTTTTCTTGGGGTATTATAATCTTCTACTAACAATACGGTCAAGTTTTTGGTAATTTTTACTATATATTCCACTCTTTTCATAAGGGTTATCATACTATAATTCCGATATGAAAATCTTTATAACTGCTATAACAATATCATTAATTGCCCATTTGCTTATTTTCTTCTCATATAAATCACCCCAAAAAGAGGAAATAAAAGAACCCAAACCTCCAAAAACAACGTCAATAAAGTATGTGAAATTAGCCACAAAAGAATCGGTGCAACAGACGGAACAACAAAAAAGCAAAGAACAAACTATAACAAAAGAGTTTTTAACACCACCTAAACCACTGCCTAGACAAGAAAAAGTAAAAGATAAAAAAACTATTGAAATTCCAAAGCAACAAGAAATAGTAAAACAAACAAAAGAAGAAGTAAAACAACCTTCCGTTAGTTCGCTAGAATCTGCACTAAAGGTACCGCAAAAAAGACAGGTAGATGAACTAACACAGAGCTATATAGACCTATACGGTGATGAATTTATGACATTTAGCAATGAAACAAAAGAATTTTTGAAAGAAAATTTATCAGATATCGGTCGTATCACACAAAAATATCTTATGTATCCTTCCATATCAATCAGAATCAAACAACAAGGTATGAACGTAGTAGAATTTTTCTTACACCCAAACGGTGATATCACAAACCTGAAACTTATCAAAAGTTCTACATATTCAGCACTTGATTCAAACTCAATACATACCATAAAAGTAGCATATAAAGATTACCCAAAACCTAAAGAAATTACAAAAATAAGAATTTTTGTATACTATAAACTGTATTAAACAGTATTGATTTAAGTAAAAAATTAACTCTATTGTAATATAATCTTTTTTTGATAAAAATGAGGTATAAAATGAGACATTTTTTAACACTTAGAGATTTTACAAAAGACGAGATTTTAGATATTTTAAATCTTGCAATAACAATAAAAAAAGAGACTAAAGCCGGCGTATTAAAAGACTATATGCCTAAAAAAACTCTTGGTATGATTTTTGAAAAAAGTAGCACAAGGACAAGGGTTAGTTTTGAGACGGGTATTTACCAACTAGGCGGGATAGGACTGTTTTTGAGTTCAAACGATATTCAGTTAGGTCGCGGTGAGCCTATGAAAGATACTGCACGTGTTATAAGCCGTATGGTAGATATGGTAATGATTAGAACATTTTCTCAAAGTAAGATTGAAGAATTTGCGAAATACTCAGACGTACCTGTAATAAACGGTTTGACGGACGAATACCACCCGGTTCAACTTATGGCTGATTATATGACTTTGATGGAACATAATATGTGTGACAATCTCAAAGTTACTTATATCGGTGACGGGAACAATATGACTCATTCATGGCTTATCCTTGCGGCAAAACTAGGATTTGAGCTAAGGGTTGCAACTCCTAAAGGTTATGAAGTAAATAGCGAAATTTTGGACTATGCTCTTAGCGAAGCTAAAAAAAGCGGTGCAAAAATCATCATAACAAACGACCCAAAAGAGGCGATGAAAGATGTAACCGTAGCTACTACGGATACTTGGGTATCGATGGGGCAAGAAGATGAAAAAGAAAAAAGACTCAAAGACTTCAACGGCTTTATAGTTGATGATGCACTTATGAGCTTAGCGGATAAAAATTGCAAATTTCTACACTGTTTACCTGCTTATAGAGGCTATGAAGTAAGCGAAGATGTTCTTGAAGGTAAGAACTCTTTGGTATTTGACGAGGCGGAAAACAGATTACATGCCCAAAAAGGGATAATGGTTTGGTTAGATAGAAATAGATCTTAAGCTCTATTTCTATCTAACAGGTAAAAGGTAAAAAGTAAAATCTAAAAGGTCAGATGATAAAATCCTATTCTTAACTTTTTAGATTTTAGATATTACAATAGGATAATTATGATTGATTTTAAGAAATTTGAAAAATACTCCAAAGCAGGACCGAGATATACAAGCTATCCTACTGCACCGGAATTTAAAGAGAGTTTTGGAGAAAAAGAACTTATAGAAAAATACAAGAACGGTGATAAAAACAGAGCATTATCCCTTTATATACATATCCCTTTTTGTAGAAGTGCTTGTTATTTTTGCGGATGTAACGTAGTATTTACTAGTAAAGATGATAAAAAGAAAAGATATATAGATTATCTTGAAAAAGAACTAACTCTAATAGCAAAATATTTAGACACGAATAGAACGGTAACTCAAATGCACTTTGGCGGTGGAACGCCTACATTTTTAGAACCTGAGGATTTGGATAGAGTCATCAAACTTGTGCAAAAAACTTTCCCAAACTTTGCTAGTGACGCTGAAATAAGCTGTGAAGTTGACCCGAGATTTTTTACCCTAGAACATATGAATGTACTAAAAGCCGGTAGAACAAATAGACTAAGCTTTGGAGTACAAGACTTAGACCCTAAAGTTCAAGAAGAGATACACAGAATACAACCCTTTGAACTAACTCAAAACGTAATGAAAATAGCACGTGATGCCGGTATCAAATCTATCAATATAGACCTAATTTATGGACTTCCCTATCAAACAAAAGAGAGTTTTTTGGAGACTATCAAACAGATTGCATCACTTGATCCGGATAGACTAGCTATTTTTAACTATGCCCACGTACCGTGGATGAAAAAAACAATGAGAAAGTTTGATGAAAGTACCTTTTCTCCACCAAGTACAAAACTTGAGATACTAAAAGATACTATAGAGTTTTTTACAAACAACGGCTACAGAATGGTCGGCATGGATCACTTTGCAAAACCTGATGATGAGCTGTTTTTGGCTATCCAAAAAGGTGAATTACATAGAAATTTCCAAGGCTACACCACAAAAGGCGGAGCTGATTTGATAGGTATCGGACTAACAAGTATAGGTGACGGCGTAGATTATTACGCTCAAAATTTCAAAGAACTAGATGTGTATGAAAATGCAATAGATAGCGGAAGACTACCTATATTTAAAGGATATCAGTTAAGTCAAGATGATATGATACGACAATACGTAATCATGGAAATGATGAGCAACTTTGCACTAAATATCAAAAGAGTCGAAGAAAAATTCGGGATAGTTTTCAAAGAGTATTTCAAAGAAGATTTACCGTTACTTGAAGAGTTTATAGATGCCGAGCTTGTAACTATAGATGAAGATAAAATAGAAGTAAGCCAAACAGGTACTATGCTAATAAGAAATATAGTAATGCCTTTTGATGCATACTTGAAAAAAATACCGGAAAACCAAAGAAGGTTTAGTAAAACGATTTAGGTTGCAGTGGTTAGTGGGAAAAACACAACCACAAAACCACCAACCATCAACCATAAAGCATTTTCTTAGCTAACCTAACTACATCTGCCTCTTTTATCTTTTCTATCGAGAAATCATGTTTATCAAGCTTATAGTGGTTTACAATAGATGGTGACTTTAGTACATGGTTGATTTTAGTTTCATAGGCTTGTTCTACAGGTGTAGGACCAAATAGCATAATAGAAGGTTTATTTAGCCCCCATGCCATATGTGTAGGACCCGTATCGTTGCCTATTACAAGGTCTGATTTTGCTATAAGTGTTTTTAGTTCATCAAATGATAGTTTAGGGGCTATTACCACATCTTTTACTACAGATTTGATATTGTTTGCTAGTTCAAGCTCTGCTTCGTTTCCCCAAACTATAATAGCATTTTCATTTAATTCTTTTATGATATTTGCGTATTTTTGCCAAGGGTAGTTTTTGCTAAGCCAAGAAGACCCTACTACAAACAAGATATTCTTTCTAATGTCGCTTAAAAAATCAAAATGATGCTCTTTGAAATACAAAAAAGGTTTTTTGGCTAGTATATCATCGTGAGTTATAGAAAATCCTAGTGATTTAGTAACCAAATAGCAGTTTCTAAAAATTTTGTTTTGTGTATAACTTATGGAGATTTTATCATCATAAAAATAACTAGCCACGCCTTCTCTGATACTATCCTTATCAAAACCGCAGATTTTACTACCTACAACATGTCCACCTATTATTTTGGCAACTATGGCTGACTTGATAAGCCCTTGAGCATCTATAACTATATCATAATTGTTTTTTGCTATTACTTTTAGCTTGTCCAACTCTTTAAAGATATTTGAAAATGATTTTTTGATTGATTTTAGATTTATTTTATAAACTGTATCTATGTGTGGATTGTTTTCAAGTACGCCACCTAGTGATTCTTCAACTATCCAGTCTATAGAGGCATTTGGGAATTTTGCTTTAATAAACTGTAAAACTACCATCGTATGAACAATATCTCCGATAGCACTAAGTCTTACAATAGCTATTTTCATTTAAAAACTCCGTTTTTGGGTATATTAGTGTATTAGTATATTAGTATATTAGTATATTAGTAAGAATTGTTATCATCTTACCAATTACCAATTACCAATTACCAATTACCAATTACCAATTACCAATTACCAATTACCAATTACCAATTACCAATTACCAATTACCAAT
>DYJR01000015.1 GCA_020723015.1 Arcobacter nitrofigilis | reverse complement strand
TATTGCATAATCCGAGTTAAACTTATTATTTTGGAACTATCATAAAAACGATAAAAATATATTTTCTTTAAAAAATACTTAAATTAAGAATATTTTAAGCAATATTTCACTAATATTCCAACTCAACTTAAAGTATCTGGAGATATAGATGAAATTTACAAAAATGGCAAAAGCATCAGAGATCCAAAGAGATTGGATAGTACTTGATGCAAATGGTAAGACTTTTGGTAGAATTATCACTGAAGCAGCAACAATTTTAAGAGGAAAAAACAAACCAAGTTTCACTCCTAACGTTGATTGTGGAGATTTCGTAGTAATAATAAACGCTTCTAAAGCAGTATTCAGCGGTAACAAAATGGATACTAAAAATTACTATACTCACTCAGGTTATTTCGGTAGCACAAAAACTCACAAAATGGCTGATATGTTAGAAAAAAACCCTGAGAAGCTTTTTAAATTAGCTACAAGAGGTATGCTTCCAAAAACAAAACTTGGCAATGCAATGTTAAAAAAACTTAAAGTATACGCAGGTGAAACACATCCACACACTGCACAGATTAAAGGATAATTATAATGGCAAAAGTATATGCAACCGGTAGAAGAAAAACAGCTGTAGCTAAAGTATGGCTTGAAAACGGAAATGGAACTCTTACAATTAACGGTCAAACTCTTGATCAATGGTTAGGTGGATTAGAGGCTATTAAGAAAAAACTTATGCAACCTTTAGATGTTACTAAACAAGTATCATCTGTAAATATCAAAGTTACGGTAATGGGTAGTGGATTCTCATCTCAAGCAGGTGCTGTAAGACACGGTATAAGTAGAGCTTTAGTTGCTTATGATGAGCAATTTAGAACTATCTTAAAACCTTACGGTTTATTAACAAGAGATTCAAGATCTGTTGAAAGAAAAAAATACGGAAAGAAAAAAGCAAGAAGAAGTCCACAGTTTTCGAAAAGATAATGGAAACTTTTTCACAAATACTTTCTATGCCAAAAAGATTTACTTCTTTTTGGCATTTTTTATATATTATCTTATTTGTATCTTATGTACAAGCATCACAATTAAATCTTACAATATCATCAAACCCTAGTCGATTAAATCCTGTTTTGGCAAACGATAGTGCCAGTAGCGAAATAGCAGACCATTTATTTAACGGACTTTTTAAATACGATAAAGATGGAAATATAGTAGTAGATTTAGCAGAGTCTTACTCTTTTGAAAACGATACTACGTTAATAATAAAATTAAAAAAGAATGTTTTATGGCATGACGGTCATAAATTTAGTGCAAAAGATGTTTTATTTACATATCAAACTATAATATCACCAAAGGTCTTTAACTCAATTTCTAGTAGCTTTGCCGTAGTAAAAGATGTGATAGAAGTGGATGAGTACACCATAAAAGTAATCTATAAGCAACCTTATTATAAAGCTTTAGAAATTTGGATGAGCGGTATGTTGCCGTATCATATATTAAAAGATGAAGCAGATATGATGACTAGTTCCTTTAATAAAAATCCTATTGGAACGGGACCCTATAAACTAGGTACTTTTAGAGCATCTTCGGATATTGAACTTATTGCGAACGAAAACTATTTTGAGAAAAAACCGAATATCGATAAAATTTACTATAAATTTGTACCTGACCCTAATACTAGTTTTTTGATGCTTAAACAAAATTCCATTGATATTAGCGGACTTACTCCTATGCAGATTTCAAGACAGATTGATAAAACCTTTTATGATAAGTATCAGGTGATTACAAAAGAGAGTTTTGCCTATACATATATGGGATTTAATCTAAAAAGTGCAAAGTTTAAAGACAAAAATATAAGACAAGCTCTATCTTTAGCTATAGATAGACAACAACTTGTAGATATATTGTTTTTAGGATACGGTAAGGTTTGTAACGGACCTTTTTTACCTAATACCTTCGCATATGATGAGAGTGTCACTACTCCAAAGCTAGATAGACAAAAAGCAAAAGAAATATTAAAAAGCTTGGGGTATGATGAAAATAACCCTTTTACCTTTGAGGTTGTTACAAATTCGGGAAATGATATAAGAGTTAATGCAGCAGAAATCATACAATATCAACTTAAGCAAATAGGTGTTGATATGAAAATAAGGGTTCTTGAATGGCAAGCATTTTTAAATACCGTAGTACATCCGAGAAATTTTGATGCGGTAATACTAGGTTGGTCCATGTCATTGACTCCTGATGCAAGCCAAATATGGCATAGTAATTCCGATAGGGTCGGAGGTTTCAATTTTGTTGGATACAATAATAAACAAGTAGATAAACTTATAGATGATTCAATTAGTATGATAGATAGAGAGAAGTTGTCAAAAACGTATAAGGAGATATTTAAACTTATAACCGATGACATACCTTATATTTTTCTATACATTCCTGATTCTATTACGGTAGTTAGTAAAAATATAAAAAACATAGAGCCGGCCCTTACCGGAATATGGCATAATCAATTAGATTGGGAAAAGAATAGGTTATAAGTTTAATCTATTCCTAAAAATTACTTTATTTCTACCGCTCTCTTTTGCCTCGTAAAGTGCATCATCGGCACGTACAAGTAATGAATCTATATCTTCATCCGCTTCTCTTTGAGCCATACCGAAACTTATCGTGATATGAATTTTTGAACCGTTGTTCTCAAATTCGAGTTGAGACACCTCTTGCCTTACTTGTTCCATTTTAAGCATAAACAACTCTAAAGATTCACATTCGCATAGTATTGCGAACTCTTCACCACCTATTCTCCCGAAAATATCTTGAGACCTCAAAAAGCTACGAACGTAAGAAGTGACTTTTTTTAATACGATATCTCCAAAAGAATGACCGTAAGTATCATTAAGTGTTTTAAACTTATCTAAGTCTAACATACTTGCAAATATACTTCCTTTTGCCGAATCAAATAAAATTGATGCCTTATTAAAAAAGTCTCTTCTATTTGAAATACCTGTTAAAGGGTCCGTATTGGCTAAAATTTCTAACTCTTTTGTCCGTTCCGCTACCCTTTTTTCAAGTTCTTGATTTAGTTTTGTTAATTCTTCATTTTTTCTAATCAGTTCTTTTCTAAGCATAGAAGGAGTGACGGCTTTGATGCAAGTCTCTATAAGTTTGTATAAATCAAGAGGCTTTAATACAAATCCAACAACTCCTAAGTTAATGGCACGATGCAAAAACTCAAGTTCATTGTATGCAGTCGTAATAACGCACGGCATATCGGAATTGATTTCATGAATTTTTTCAATAAGACTTAGTCCCGACATTTTAGGTATATTTATATCAGTAACCACTAGGTCTATTGAATCTTGATTTGCAACAAATAATTCGTAAGCTTCTAAACCGTTAGTGGCTTGAATAATTTTTTTAGAAGTTACGGATAATATCTTAGACGTATTCATTCTTAAATCTTCTTCGTCTTCAACATATAAAATAGTTATTTCTTTAAGGATGATTTTGTCCATAAGTACTACTTGTTATTTATTTAATTTTCAATTATTTAATGATACTATAATGGAGCTTATATATAAGTAAAAATTTTAAAAACAAGGTATAGAATTTGACTAAAATTATACTATTTGATCTTGACGGAACAATTATAGATTCTACGGAGGCTATAGTTGAAACTTTTTTTTATGTTTTTAGTAAAAAAGGATTTGAGAAGCAAATTGCGGATTATGAAATAAAGCGATTAATAGGGTATCCACTTGATATTATGTTCGCAAATTTGGGTGTAGAACAACAATATGTCGATGAATACGTGAATGAATATAAATTGAGATACAGAGAAGTTTCATGTGCAAAGACGGTTCTAATCGAAAATGCCTTAAAAAGTTTAGAGTTTGCTTCAAAATTTGCAAGGCTTGGGGTAGTAACTACTAAGACGGCATTGTATTCACACCCTTTGCTTGAACATTTAAATGTAGGTCATTATTTTGAATGTTTGATAGGAAGAGAGCATGTCATCAATCCAAAACCACACCCTGAACCTATATACAAAGCCATAGAAAGTATGAAGTTAGATATTAATAAACATGATATATATATGATAGGCGATACAAAATTGGATCTTATTGCATCAGGAAATGCAGGAATCAAAGGAATAGGTGTTCTTAGTGGATATGGAACAAAAGAGGAATTATCATTATATAGTGATAAAGTTTTTAAAGATACATGGGATGCGGTAAATTATTTATACAATGGAAGATAAAAAATATTTTCAAAATTTGTATTAATTTTGTAAAGATTACTTTTTTGTCAAAGTTTTTTCTAAGCCTTTTTTACATAAAATAAAACAGACAATAGTTAGTGTGTCTAAGTGGGCTACTTTTGAACATTTATGTTTTACATAAAGTGTGATAGCGTAGGCTCTTCAAGCCATCTTTTACGGCTTAGATTAAGAACGCAGTTCGCATAGTTGAATTTTTATTTTATGCGGGTTATGTGAAATAAAAAAATTTTTAGGAGCGAAAATGCTAGAAATTAGATGGCACAGCCGTGCTGGTCAAGGTGCTGTAACAGGGGCAAAAGGTCTTGGTTCAGTTATTGCTAAGACAGGTAAGCAGGTACAAGCGTTTGCTTTTTACGGATCTGCAAAAAGAGGTGCTTCAATGACTGCGTATAACAGAATTGATGACAAACCTATTTTAAACCATGAGAAATATATGAGACCTGATTATGTGTTGATTATAGATCCAGGTCTTGCGTTTACGGATAATATTACGGCAAATGAGAAAGAGACTACTAAATATATTATTACAAGTCATATGACAAAAGAGGAGCTAGTTCCTTTGATACCTTCTTTAAAAGGAAGAGAAGATAGAGTTTATGTGGTGGATTGTTTTACGATTGCTACGGAAACTATAGGTAGACCGATTCCAAATACTCCGATGCTTGGTGCTTTGATGAAGGTTGACGGTATGTTTGATATTGAGTATTTTAAAAACGCTATGCAAAAAGAGCTTAAAAAACTACCTCAAAGTATTAAAGATGCAAATATGATAGCAATACAACGTGCATATGATGAAGTAAAGTAGTAGGGGTAGGTTATGAGTACTAAAAGTATAAAAGAAATGGGTTGGAACGAGTTAGTAATCGGTGCATCACTTTATTCATTTGAGAATACTATTAATTATAATGTTGCTGAGGTTTTACCTGAAGATAGACATTATGCCGAAACAAATTCAAAAATGGCTTATGTAGGTGATTGGAGGGTTTTTAAACCTGTTTGGAACAGTGAGCTTTGTATAGATTGTCAAAACTGTTGGTTGTACTGTCCTGATACATCAATAATCTCTAGAGATAAAAAGATGGTCGGTGTAGATTACGATCATTGTAAAGGTTGTGGAATCTGTGTAGAAGTTTGTCCTACAAATCCAAAATCACTTTTAATGTTTGCAGAACAAGTAAAAAATGAAGAGGCCCTAACACAATGGCCAGAAAAATCAAAAGGTGAGTAATTATGAATAAGAAAATTATGGAATTAGACAGTGTAGAAGTTTGGGACGGTAATATGGCCGCTGCTCAAGCTCTTAGACAAGCTGATGTTGATGTAGTTGCAGCTTATCCTATTACTCCGTCAACTCCGACTGTTGAGAACTATGCAGGATTTCATGCAAACGGTTATGTGGACGGTGAGTTTGTTATGGTTGAGAGTGAGCATGCTGCGATGTCTGCTTGTGTTGGTGCTGCAGCTGCAGGCGGAAGGGTTGCAACTGCAACTTCAAGCCAAGGTTTTGCCCTGATGATAGAGGTTCTTTATCAAGCAAGCGGCATGAGATTACCTATAACACTTATTCAGGTAAATCGTGCATTGGCTGCACCTCTTAATGTTAACGGTGATCATTCTGATATGTACCTTGGACGTGATAGCGGTTGGATTAATGTTTGTTCATTTTCACCTCAAGAGGTTTATGACCTTACTCTTTGTTCATTTAGAATAGGAGAACATCTTGATGTAAGACTTCCAGTAATAGTTAACCAAGACGGTTTTATGTGTTCACATACGGCACAAAACGTAAATGTGTTAGATGATAAGACGGCATGTGATTTCGTCGGTACATATAAAGCCGTAAATTCTATGTTGGATTTTTCTAAGCCTGTTACGCACGGTGTTCAAACTGAGGAAAATTGGCATTTTGAACATAAGGCAAAACAACATGCGGCACTTATGGGTTCTACTAAAGTAATAGATGCAGTATTCGCAGAGTTTGAAAAACTAACCGGAAGAAAATATAAAAGACTAGAAACATACAAAATGGAAGATGCGGAAGTGGCTATAGTGGCACTTGGTACTACGTATGAATCAGCTCAAATTGCTGCTGATCAGATGAGAGAAAAAGGTATTAAAGCAGGTGTAATTGCACCAAGAGTTATAAGACCGTTCCCACTTGAGGAAATGAGTGCCGCATTACAAAATGTTAAGGCTATTGCTTGTATGGATAGAAGTGCTCCGGGAGGAACAGTTGGAGCATTATATAATGAAATTTGCGGTGCATTGTTTAACTCGCCTGCACGTCCGGTAGTAAGTAACATTATATATGGACTTGGCGGTAGAGATATGACAATAACTACACTTTGTGAAATCTATGCCGAGTTAGATAAAGATGCAAAAAGCGGTAAAAGAAATGGACCACTACAAAGATTTGTTGGGGTTAGAGGGCCAGAACTTGGCTTTTATAACGTATAAGGACTAGATATGAGTAATCAAAAAGAGATTAAAAATTTAAAATCATTTTCAACGGCTGCTGAGAGATTTGAGGGTGCCCATGTTTTATGTCCGGGTTGCGCACACTCTATTATTGTAAGAGAAATTTTAAATGCAACAAATGACAATCTTGTAGTATCTGCTGCGACAGGTTGTCTTGAAGTTTGTACGGCTATTTATCCTCATACGTCTTGGGATTGTTCTTGGATTCATATCGGATTCGAGAATGCTTCTACTGCTATAGCAGGTGCTGAGTCTATGCACAAAGCATTGAAAAGAAAAGGTAGAATAGATGTAAATCAAAAAGACCCTAAGTTCGTAGCTTTCGGTGGTGACGGTGCTACTTACGATATCGGTTTCCAATGGATAAGCGGATGTTTCGAAAGAGGTCACAATATGATGTATGTTTGTTTAGATAATGAAGTTTACGCAAATACCGGTGGACAAAGAAGTTCATCTACACCGATAGGTGCTAGTGCAACTACTTCTCCTGCAGGAAGTACATCTTATGGTGAAAAACAAAATAAAAAAGATATTCTTGCTATTATGGCTGCTCACGGTGCTCCTTACGTTGCACAAGTTGCTCCAAATAAATGGAAAGATATGGTTAAAAAAATTCAAACAGGATTTGAAACTGAAGGACCTGTATTTATTAATGCTATGAGTGCTTGTACGACAGAGTGGAAGTTCCCGATGCATAAAACGGTTGAAGTAAGTGATTTAGCTGTTGATTCATTGGTATTCCCTCTTTATGAGATTATCAACGGTACGGAATTAAATATCACTTATAGACCTAAAAATATAGTTCCGGTAAGAGATTATCTTGCATTTCAACCGAGATTTAAACACTTATTCAAACCTGAATATGCCCACATTATAGAAGAGTGGCAAAGAAGAGTTGATGCTAAGTGGGATTATCTACAAAGAAGAGAAGAAGCTAGAGTTTAAAAAAAAGCCCCGAAAGGGGTTTTTTTAATTAATAATTAACAACTAATAATGAATAAGTTTTATGATTATGAGCGTAGCGAATACTATAGTTGTTAGTTATTCATTATTAGTTATTAGTTAAATTAAGGAGTCCCAATGCCGTTATTAGATAGTTTTAAAGTTGACCACACAAAAATGAGAGCACCTAGTGTTCGTGTAGCAAAAACGATGACTACTCCAAAAGGTGATGTTATTACGGTATATGATTTGAGATTTTGCAAACCGAATGTAGACAAAATGAGTTCTAAAGGTATTCATACTCTGGAACATTTATATGCAGGGTTTATGAGAGACCATTTAAATAGCAAAGATGTGGAAATAATAGACATATCGCCTATGGGTTGTAAGACGGGTTTTTATATGAGTTTAATCGGTAGTCCTAGCGGTGAGCAGGTGGCAGAAGCGTGGAGAAACTCCATGGTTGATATACTTGCAGTTAAAAGTAAAAAAGAGATTCCTGAGCTTAACGTGTATCAGTGTGGTACTTATGCGATGCATTCATTAAAAAAAGCCCATGAAATAGCAAAAAATGTTTTAAAAGAGGGTATTAGCATAGCTAGCAATGAAGAGTTGAAGCTAAACGATTCACTTTTGTGTGGATGTGATGAGTAATCAATCTAGAGAGTTTTTCTTATCTTTATTCGACAAAATACCTGAACTTAGAGTCTTGGTGTTGCATCGTGATCATCAGAGTTTTGTTGATTTATTGAATGAAGGTCTTAATAATATAAATCCTAGAATCAAAAATCTTCAATTTACAAATGAAGTAGCATTAAAAGATTTTCGACTTACTCCTAGAGCTTTTGAATATGCGGTTGTAGTAGACATATTTGACGGTACTAATTCTCATTTATTTGATGAAATTTATCACTCTTTAGAAAACTCTGCAAATATTATCGTTTTATCAAGCAAAAAGAATAATATAGATATTTACGTAATAAAAGAACTTTTGGATAATAGTGATTTTAGGGCTGTAAATGAAATCGATATTTTTGATGATTATCATCTGGTAACCGGTAAGAAAATGCACATGTGGGGAGCCGAGCTATAAAAATAGTTCAAACAAACGACGGTTCAAACACACTCTTTAGTGAGGAATATTCTCAATGTTATCATAGCGTAAAAGACGGTGCTATAAATGAATCGTTGTACAAACATATATTTCCTGCGCTAAAGCATCATAAAGATAAACAAAATCTTAGAATTCTTGATATATGTTTTGGACTTGGATATAACACTTTTTTAACAATTCTTGAAAATTTTGAATCTACTAATCCTAAAAAAATAGAGTTTTTCTCTCCCGAATTGGACTTAGCTTTATTGAAAAGTCTTAAAAACTTTACATACCCCAAAGAGTTTGACTCTATACGACATATTATACACTCAATATCAGACAATTTGTACTATGAAGACGAATTACACAAAATAGAAATATTTTGCGGTGATGCTAGAGAGTATGTAAAAAAATTAGACAATATCGATATAGTTTATCAAGATGCTTTTAGTTCCGACGTAAATAGCGAATTATGGAATTTGTCTTATTTTAAAGATATTTATTTTATTTTGAATGAGCAAGGGATTATTACAACATATTCAATATCAACAAACGTAAGACTTAGTATGAGTGAAAACGGTTTATTTATTTACGAAATAGAATCAAGCAATACTCGTAAAAGTACACTGGCTTTTAAAAGAAAACAGACGGAATATAAATATATAGATATGGAACTGAAAAAATTAAGGAATCCAGACGCCAAACCTTTGTTATGATAAACTTTACTTTTTGGTGATTTTTGGTATAATTCCGAAATGAATAATATAATCAACATTACTAACTTAACTTTCAGCTATGATAAAACAACGGTACTTGAAAATATAAATTTAACTGTAGATAATAAGGACTTTTTAGCTATTATCGGTCCTAACGGTGGTGGAAAATCTACACTTTTTAAATTGATTCTAGGAATCTTAAAAGTTCAAAAAGGGGAGATTTTACATAAATATGATTTGCAAGAGATTGGTTACGTTCCGCAAAATACAAATTTAAATCTTGACTTTCCTATTACCGCTATTGAAGTGGTACTTATGGGATATAGAAATAAAATATCTTTTATGGGGTATTCAAAAGAGCAAATAGAGGGTGCGAATAAAGCCCTTGAACTTGTGGGCATGGATGCTTTTAAGGATAACAAAATAGGCTCATTATCCGGTGGACAAAGACAAAGGGTTTTTATAGCACGAGCTTTGGTAGAAAAACCAAAACTCATTCTTTTGGATGAACCGACTGCAAATATTGACGTGCAAGGGCAAAAAGAGGTATATGAACTATTAAGAGAGCTAAATAAAGATATTGCAATAGTCGTAATAAGCCATGATTTGTCCGTCACTCTTGGATATGCAAGTAAAGTAGCCTATATAAATAAAACATTGGTATATCATGATTTAGAGCAGATCGGTAAAAAACTACAAGTTACTAGCGGTGGACATTTATGTGAAGTGGAATTATTATTGGCTTTAAGCGACAATAAATCTTGTGGGTGTAACCATGCTTGATATACTTCAATTTACTTTTATTCAAAATGCCTTAATATCCGGTATTTTAGTCTCTATTGCAGTAGGGATTGTAGGCAGTTTGATAGTAGTTAATAAAATGACGTTTTTAGCCGGTGGTATTGCCCATAGTTCTTACGGTGGTATAGGTCTTGCTATTTTTTTAGGGTTGCCTATATTGCTCGGGACCACTGCTTTTGCACTTTTGTGTGCAGGATTGATAGCATTCTTGACTATTAAAAAAAGAGAGAGAATAGATGCTTTAATAGGCGTTATATGGGCCGCTGGTATGGCTATCGGTATTATTTTAGTGGATATGACGCCTGGGTACAACGTAGATTTAATGAGCTATTTATTTGGATCAATCCTTGCCGTAAGTAACACCGATATATGGTTTATATTTGTTGTAGATTTATTTATATTAGGTAGCGTTGTTTTATTTTATAAAGAACTTTTAGCAGTTTCGTATGATAGCGAGTTTGCAAGTCTAAGGGGTATAAATGTAAGGTTTTTTTATACTTTGATGCTTGTCTTGTCCGCTCTTAGCGTAGTTTCGGCTATTTCCGTGGTTGGTTTGATTCTGGTGATAGCACTTCTAACTATACCGATTTTTATATCTGAGAGCTATTTCAATAAATTATCTTATATTATGATTTCTAGCGTATTGTTAGCTATAGTTTTTACCGTTATAGGTTTGATATTGTCATATTATTATGATTTAAGTAGCGGTGCTAGTATTATAATTGTTGCCGTGCTTACTTTACTTATTTCAAAAGCGATAAAACGTTAATGCCTTTAAGTAATTTAAATGAACAACAACTAGCAGCTGCTAGTTGTAATAGTGGACATAATCTTATTATAGCAAGTGCCGGTACCGGTAAAACATCTACGATAGTGGGAAGAATAGCCAAACTGATAAATAGCGGTGTAAATCCTAGAAAAATATTGTTGCTTACTTTTACCAATAAAGCTGCAAGTGAGATGATTACTAGAGTTGCAAAGTTTTTCGGTCAAGCTACGGCAAAAGAGATTTTTGCAGGAACGTTTCACTCGGTAAGCTACAAGCTTCTAAAAGAATACGGGAAAAACATTACTTTAAAACAACCCGCGGAATTAAAAACTCTTTTTAAAAGCGTATATGAAAGAAGAGTTTTTATGGATAGAAATTCTACTAGTCCTTATGACGGAAGTTATTTGTACGATATTTATTCCTTATATCTCAATAGTAATCACAATCAGACCTTTAAAGAGTGGATAGTAAGCCGTAATAGCGACCATGAGATATACTCACTGATATATGAGGATGTTATACTGGAGTTTGATGAGCTAAAAGAGAAGTACGGATATGTAAGCTTTGATGATTTGCTTACCTTGATGTTAAAAGTTTTGCAAGAAGAGGGCAGAAGTGATATTTTTGATTTTGAAGAGATACTTGTGGATGAATATCAAGACACCAATCCCCTTCAAGGTAAAATCCTTGATGCCTTTAGACCTAAGTCACTTTTTTGCGTAGGTGATTATGACCAGTCTATATATGCTTTTAACGGTGCCGATATATCTATCATAAGTTCCTTTACAAAGAATTATCAAGGGGCTAACGTCTTTACGTTGACAAAAAACTATCGTTCCACTAGACCTATTCTTGAACTTGCAAATAAGGTTATCCAAAACAACGTAAGGGTATACGAAAAGTCTTTGGAGGTTGTTAGGAAAGAGGGCTTTTTTTTACCTAAACTTTTAGTTTTTGATGAATTATTCGGTCAGTATGATTATATCGGTCAAAATATACAAAAATCAAAGACTCCCCATAACGATATAGCTATCATTTTTAGAAACAATTCTACTGCTGACGGTATAGAAGCGACTCTAAGGGAATACGGAATACCTGCAAAAAGAAAGGGCGGAAATAGCTTCTTTGATGCAAAAGAGGTAAAAGTTGTTCTTGATGTGATATTTTTGCTTGTTAATCCAAATGATATGATGGCTTTTATTCATACGTTGGAATACGGTAAGGGTATAGGTAAAACAATATCAAAGGAGATGTTTGAAGCTTTGATAAAATTAGGGCACGGTGATGTCCATCAAGGGCTTTTACACCCTGATTACGAAATAAAAAACCCTTTCAATGTGGAACAAGTTAGAAATGTTCAGCTTGGGTTATTTGATGATTTTTTTGAGCTAGGAAGTGTGGGTAGATTTAAAGACCTAGGTTTTGAAGAGGCATTCTTAAGTAATCCTATTTTAAAACATCCAAAATTAACAGCCGACGGTGCAATTTATATTTATAGTTTTTATAAACTTTTAAAAGAACTAAAAAGGATTAAACTTCCAAATTCAATGGTAGAACATATTCAAAAAAGTGAGTTCTTCGGATACATAAAAGAAAATCTATCAAAAAAACGTGCAACGATGAAAGACGGTAAAGTAGATGAAAGTATGCAATTTGAATCCAAACAAAGAATAGATAGAAAAGTGATTCTTTTGAGAAACTTATCTTCTCACTATTCAAGTGTGCAGAAATTTATAAATTCAATGGTACTAGGCGGAAATGAGATGAGCCAAGGTGACGGCGTAAATTTGCTTAGTGTTCATGCAAGTAAGGGGCTGGAGTTTACGGAAGTTTATGTTATAGATTTGGCTGACGGTAGATTTCCAAATAGAAAGCTTATGAGCAAAGGCGGCTCCCTCGATGAGGAGAGAAGACTTTTTTATGTTGCCGTTACAAGGGCAAAAGATATTTTGTACTTAAGTTATGCAAAATATGATAAAATAAAAAAGCAAGATTATGTCCCTAGTATTTTTTTAAAAGAGGCTGGTCTTATAAAAAGCTAGATTATTAAGTTAGATTGTGTTAGAATTCTTTTACATGAAAAAATAATTTTTAATTAAGGTTTATAATCAAATGCTTGGTATATTTAAAAAAGCGACTTTACAAGACTTATTAGCAGAGCTCAAAAAAGATAACTTTGATGAGGTCAAAGCTAATGCTATGTTATCAAGCATTGATATCAATCAAAAAACTCAAGACGGTAAGTCTTTATTACACCAATTAAGCAATCAAAACAAAGTGGAAGGTATTTCTTGGCTTGTTAAAAAAGGTGTAAATATCAATTCCGTAGATAATAACGGTTTTACACCGTTGATGATAGCTTCAAGTAGCGGTAGCGTTGAAGCGTTGAAAAAATTAATCTCTTTAGGTGCAAATACCGCCGTTTTAAACAATCATGGTCGTAATGCTCTAGGAGAAGCGGTCTTTGCCGATAAAGAAGAGTGTTTTTTCCTTTTAAAAGATATTACCAAAGAGTTGGACTTACTAGACTTAAAAGGTCAAAATATATTTTTCTATGCTGCCCAAAACGGTAATATTAGAATAATTATAGAACTACTAAAAATAGAAAGTATTAATATAAATCAAAAAGATATAGACGGTAAAACACTTTTATTTGTGGAACAAGTTTATAGTAATAAAGAGATATTAACCACGTTAATAAGCAAAGGACTTGATTTAAAAGCATTGGACAATAACGGTAAGAACGTGTTATTTTATTTTATAAAGTCTAAGAGCTTATCTATTGATTATTTTGAGTATTTGCTTGAGTTGGGCTTTGATTTGGAGCAAAAGGATACAAAAGGAAACACTCTGATTTTTAAAATAGTGAGTCATTTGAATAAACTTTTTATGGATTCTAAAGATGCTCATCGTATAAAAATCTTGTACGAATTAATAGATATTTTATTGGACAAAAAAGTAAATACCTCAATGTGGAACGCAAAAGGTGATAATCTACTTACTATGGCTGCGAGAGCCAAAAATGTTCAATTGATGAAATTTTTACTCAAAAACGACGTAGATGCAAATCATATGACTGAAGATAGAAAAACAACCGTTTCTATTATAGCTATGATGGGCAAGGATTATTTACAAGAACTTATTATGCTACTTGATTTCGGTGCGGATGTTAATATCGAAGATGCAAGAAATCAAACTATTATAGAAAAACTTATTAATGCAGATTTGTATTTGAAGAATAAAATTCATTTAAGTAGAGATGAGAGAAAAGAGATAGTAGAGGAAGGGGATTATCAAAGCGTATTAAAAGAGATACTTTATAATTCAGAGGTAAATCTTCGTAAACTGAACTCAAAAAACGATCCGTATTTTTTTGAAGCATTGATGCTTGATAATGTAGAACTCGTAAGACTTCTTATAAAATACGGGGCAGATATAAATCAACTTAGTCATGACGGCTTGAACGTAATTTATAAGTTTTTGGCAACCCATAAAGACCCTATGAAAGAATCTGAGAAAAAGGCATATTTTAACACTTTAAAAAACATAATAAGTCTAGGCGTTGATATAAATGCAAGGGATAATTACGGTGGCGTTGTATTACATAAAGCAATTTTAGATAATGACGAGCAAACTATCAAAATACTTATTAATGCAAAAGCTGACTTAAATGCCATAGACAACCGTGGAAGAAACCATATCCATAATACCATATGGAAGAATCGTATTAAAATATTTAAACTGATATATTCTTATAACAAGAAACTTCTTAATCAACCTGATAAATTCGGGGTGTTACCTATCAATTATGCTGCTTTTTTAGGGTACCATGAATTTGTGGAAGTTCTAATCGACCATGAATCTCAAATCAATAATCCATATAAAAAAGGTAATTATATATTACAATTTTTGGAGAAATTTCATCCAAATTTGAATAAGCTTTTGGAACAAAATACGAATAAGCATGATAAAGATAAAATAGAACAACTTATAAATAATATGAAAAAAGAGTTTGGCGTTAAGGAGTAGTTTTCCTTCTCAAAAGGAAGTAAAATTCTTTTTTTCTCTTCAAAATAACCCAATCTATTGACATTTCTTCAATTTTTAGGTATAATCCGCGTCCATATTTTATGTCAGGTCTTGTTTTTGGCAGTCAATTACAATGAATCTGATGAGTTCTTTGAGAGGTAAAAATGGAAAAAATTAGATTGAAATTAAAGGCATACGATTATAGAGTTCTTGATCGTTCAGTTGCTTCTATCGTAGAAGCTGTTAAAAGAACAGGTGCAGAGTTGGTAGGTCCTATTCCTTTGCCAACAAAAATAAGAAGATATACTGTGCTTAGATCTCCACATATCAACAAAGATAGTAGAGAGCAGTTTGAAATCAGAGTACATGCTAGAATGATTGATATCGTTTCGGCTACTCCAGATACTGTTGATTCTTTAATGAAACTTGATCTTGCTCCAGAAGTTGATGTAGAAGTTAGATCAATGGGTCAAGCACAATAAGGGGTAATTGATGGAATTCATATTTGAAAAAATCGGAATGAGCAGAACTGTATCTGTTCCAAGTGTTCCTGTTACACTTTTAAAGCTTGTAGACTCTAAAGTATGTGAAGTTTTAGAAAACGGAAAAGCTTTAGTTGCGTACAGCAAAGGTAAGAGAACAAACAAGCCTATCGAAGGTCAACAAAAAAAATATAACTTAAGCAAAGAGTTCAATAGATTTGCTACATTAAAAACTTCAAACACTGAAGCTGGAGATGTTGATACATCTGCATTAGCGGAAGGCGTTGTAGTAAAAGCTACTTTTAGAACAAAAGGTAGAGGTTTTACAGGTGTTATGAAAAGATGGAACTTCGGTGGTGGTCCTGCTGCGCACGGACACAGATTCCACAGAAGAACAGGTTCTATCGGTAATAGAGAATGGCCAGGTAGAGTACAACCGGGTAAAAAAATGGCTGGACAATACGGATTTGAAAATGTAACTGTATCAAACGAAGTTGTATCTTTTGATTCAGCAAGCGGTATATTAGTACTAAAAGGTTCAGTTTCTGGTCCAAACGGTGCATTAGGAAAAGTAAGGATTGCTAAATGAGTAAAGCAGTATTATTAAACGAAAAATTCGAAACAAACGGGAATGCAGAACTTCCTGCAAGTTATGAGACTATAAACTCTCACAACTTATATTTGTATGTTAAATCATATCTTGCATCATTAAGATCTAATACTGCAAGAGCTAAAACAAGAGCCGAAGTAAGCGGTGGTGGTAAAAAACCTAAAGCTCAAAAAGGTAGCGGTGGTGCTAGATGGGGTTCAATGAGATCTCCTCTATTCGTAGGCGGTGGTTCTATATTCGGACCAAAAGAGAGAAATTATACTCAAAAGATAAACAAAAAACAAAAAGCTTTGGCTTTAAGATTTGCTCTTAATGCTCACGCTCAAAAAGGTAGTTTATTTGTTGTTGATTCAGTTAGCGTTGAATCAGGTAAAACAAAAGATGCAGTTGCAATAATCAGTAAATTAAACCAAAGAAGTACTTTGGTAGTAGTTGATTTATTAGATGAAAAAACTTACTTAGCATTTAGAAACGTTCCAAATTGTTATGTAGTAGAAAAACAAGAATTAAACGCTTATTGGATGTCTGTATTCCACTCTGTATTGATGGAAAAAGCAGTATTTGATAGTTTAACAGGGGAGAAATAATATGGCAGATATTACAGATATCAAATCAATCCTCTATACAGAAAAAACTATAGAGCTTCAAGAAAACGGTGTAATAGTTGTTCAAACTTCACCAAAAATGACAAAAAACGGTTTAAAAGAAGTATTTAAAGAGTATTTTGGTGTAACTCCATCAAAAGTTAATTCTTTAAGACAAGATGGTAAAGTAAAAAGATTCAGAGGAAGAGTCGGTAAAAGAGCCGATTTTAAAAAGTTCTACGTAACACTTCCTGAGGGCGCGGCAATCGCGAACCTATCGGCTTAAGGGGTAAATGATGGCTATTAAAAAATTTAGACCTATTACACCGGCTAGAAGATTTATGAGTGTATTAGAGACTTCAGATATTACTTCAAAACCAACGGTTAGATCTCTTCTTGTAAGAGTTAAAGCGGCAGCTGGTAGAAATAGTTACGGAAGAATCACAAGCAGACATAAAGAAGCAGGTGCTAAAAAACTATATAGAATTATAGATTTCAAAAGAAATAAATTCGGAATCCCTGGAACAGTTGCAACTGTTGAGTACGATCCATATAGAAACTGTAGAATTTGTTTAGTTAACTATGTTGACGGTGACAAAAGATATATTATTCAACCAAAAGGTTTGAATGTAGGTGATGTTGTATCATCTGCTGTTAGTGGACTTGATATTAAGCCTGGTAACGCAATGCAACTTATCAGTATACCTGTAGGTACAAACGTACACAATATTGAACTTAAACCTGGTAAAGGTGCTCAAATAGCAAGAAGTGCCGGTGGGTATGCTCAAGTTATGGGTAGAGAAGATAAGTATGTTATCGTAAGACTTCCAAGCGGTGAAATGAGAAAAATCCTTGGTGTTTGTATGGCTACTGTTGGTGTAGTCGGTAATGAAGACTATATCAATATGGTTGTCGGTAAAGCTGGACGTGCAAGACACATGGGTGTCAGACCTCAAACAAGGGGAGCTGCAATGAACCCGGTAGATCACCCACACGGTGGTGGTGAAGGTAAAACAGGTTCTTCAGGACATCCTGTAACTCCATGGGGTATGCCGACAAAAGGTTATAAAACTAGAAAGAAAAAAGCTAGTGATAAGCTTATCATTTCAAGAAGAAAGAAGTAGGGTAGTTAAATGGCAAGATCAGTAAAAAAGGGTCCATTCGTAGACGGACATTTAATGAAAAAAGTTCTAGCTGCACAAGCTAGCGGTGATAAAAAACCAATTAAAACTTGGTCAAGAAGAAGTACTATTTTACCAGAAATGATAGGACTTACTTTTAACGTTCATAACGGTAAAGTATTTGTACCTGTTAATGTTACGGAAAATCACGTTGGTTATAAACTAGGTGAGTTCGCACCAACTAGATTATTTAAAGGGCACAAAGGTACTGTGCAAAAGAAGGTAGGATAATATGAGTAGAGCAGTATTAAAATTTATAAGACTTTCTCCTATTAAAGCTAGACTTGTTGCAAGAGAAGTTCAAGGTATGAATGCAGAGCTTGCAATCGCAAGTTTACAATTTACTCCGAACAAAGCTGCTGGGATTATCTCAAAAGTAATTGCTTCTGCTGTTGCAAATGCAGGTTTAGAAGCAAATGAAGTGGTAATCACAAGTTGTAGAGTTGATAAAGCTTCTATGCTAAAAAGATTTATGCCAAGAGCAAGAGGAAGAGCAACACCAAAACTAAAACCTACTTCTCACATTATTGTTGAAGTAGCACCAGTTAAAGGAGAGAAGTAATGGGTCAAAAAGTTAGTCCAATAGGAATAAGACTTGGAATAAACAGAAACTGGGAATCAAGATGGTTTCCAACTTATAGCAAAATGCCGGAAAACATTGCTGAAGACCACAAAATAAGAAAGTTCGTTAAAAAAGAACTTTACTATGCCGGTGTTTCTCAAGCATTAATTGAAAGAACAGCAAAAAAAGTTAGAGTAACCGTAGTTGCTGCTAGACCTGGTATTATCATAGGTAAAAAAGGTGCTGATGTTGAAAAACTAAAAGATTCTTTATCTAAATTAATAGGAAAAGAAATTACGGTTAACATCAAAGAAGAAAGAAAACCTCAAATTTCTGCTCAGTTAGCTGCTGAAAACGTTGCTCAACAATTAGAAAGAAGGGTAGCTTTCAGAAGAGCTATGAAAAGAGTTATGCAAAATGCTCTAAAATCTGGTGCTAAAGGTATAAAAGTTTCTGTTGCAGGAAGACTTGGCGGAGCTGAAATGGCTAGAACTGAATGGTATCTAGAAGGACGTGTTCCATTGCATACTTTAAGAGCTAAAATTGATTATGGTTTTGCTGAAGCTCATACGACTTACGGTTGTATAGGTGTTAAAGTTTGGATATTCAAAGGTGAAGTACTTGCAAAAGGTATCCAACCTGAAAGAGAACAAACAAATACTCCGGCTAATAAAAAGAGAAAACCTACTACGAAAAAAAGGGGTAAATAATCATGTTAATGCCAAAAAGAACTAAATACAGAAAACAGATGAAAGGTAGAAATAGAGGCGAAGCTACAAGCGGTAACTTTTTAGCGTTCGGAACTATAGGTATCAAAGCTGTTGAACACGGAAGAATTGACTCAAGACAAATCGAAGCTGCAAGGATTGCAATGACGAGAAGAGTTAAGAGACAAGGTAAAGTTTGGATTATGGTATTCCCAGACAAACCACTTACTGCTAAACCACTAGAAACTAGGATGGGTAAAGGTAAAGGTAGCGTCGATAAATGGGTTATGAATATCAAGCCTGGTAGAATTTGCTTTGAAATGGCTGGCGTAGAAGATGAGTTAGCAAGAGAAGCTTTAACTCTAGCTATGCATAAATTACCATTTAAAACAAAAATCGTAACAGTGGATAGTGAAAATGAAATATATTGATATTAAAGATAAAAGCTTAAATGAATTACAAGCTATGTTAAAAGAGAAAAAGGTGTTGTTGTTCGAACTTAAAGCTAAGTTAAAAACTATGCAACTAACAAACACTAGCGAATTAAGAGATGTAAAAAAAGATATCGCTAGAATTCAAACTGCTATCACTGCAGTTAAAGCATAAGGATCAACTCATGAATACACATAAAAGAGAGATTCAAGGTGTAGTGGTAAAGAAAAGCGGTGATAAAACAGTTTCAGTTTTAGTAACAAGAAGTGTTTTACATCCTAAATATCACAAAACTGTTAAAAAGTTTAAAAAATATCTTGTACACGACGAAAGAAATGAAGTGAATGTTGGTGATACGGTATCTGCTTTAGAGTGTAGACCTTTATCAAAAACTAAATCTTATAGATTAAAAGCTATCCTTGCAAGAGGAGTTGAATAATGATACAAAGTTTTACAAGATTAAACGTAGCTGATAACTCTGGTGCTAAAGAAATCATGTGCATCAAAGTATTAGGTGGAAGTAAAAGAAGATATGCAAGTGTTGGTGATGTTATCGTTGCATCAGTAAAAAAAGCTATCCCAAATGGTAAAATTAAAAAAGGTCAAGTTGTAAAAGCTGTTGTTGTTAGAACTCACAAAGAAGTTCAAAGAGAAAATGGTTCTTTAATCAGATTCGATGACAATGCTGCGGTTATCCTTGATGCAAAAAGAGAGCCTGTTGGAACTCGTATATTTGGACCAGTAGCAAGAGAAGTTAGATATGCAAACTTTATGAAAATCGTATCACTTGCTCCGGAGGTATTATAATGGCTGTTAAATTAAAAATTAAAAAAGGCGATACAGTAAAAATAATCGCCGGAGATGACAAAGGTAAAACTGGAGAAGTTATAAAAGTTCTACCTAAACAAAATGCAGTTCTTGTGAAAGATTGTAAAGTAGCTAAAAAAGCTGTTAAACCTGATCAAGAAAAAAATCCAAACGGTGGATTTGTAAACAAAGAGATGCCTATCGACATTTCTAACGTATCTAAAGTAGAAGGAGCATAATTATGGCAGCAAGACTTTTTGATAAATATAAAACTGTTGTAAAACCTGCTCTTGAAGCTGAGTTTCCAAAAAACAAAATGCTTACGCCTAAAATAGAAAAAGTTACAATTTCAGTTGGTGCGGGTCAAGCTATGAAAGATAATAAATTGATGCAAAATATGGCTGACACTATCTCTTTGATAGCTGGTCAAAAAGCTCAAATTATTAACTCTAAAAAATCTGTTGCAGGTTTTAAAGTAAGAGAAGGTATGCCTGTAGGTATTAAAGTTACCTTAAGAAGTGAGCAAATGTACGTATTTTTAGACAAATTAATCTCTGTTGCATTACCGAGAGTTAAAGACTTTAGAGGTCTTAACAGAAACGGTTTTGACGGTAGAGGTAATTATAGCTTTGGTCTAAATGAGCAATTGATGTTCCCGGAAGTTGTATATGATAACATTATAGTAACTCACGGTATGAATATCTCTATAGCTACTACAGCACAAAATGACTCAGAGGCTTTTAGATTATTAGAGCTTATGGGTATTCCATTTACTAAAGGAAGAGAATAATGGCTAAAAAGTCTATGATAGCAAAGGCTCAAAGAAAGCCTAAGTTTGCAGTAAGAGCATATACAAGATGTTCTGTTTGTGGAAGACCAAAATCTGTATATAGAGATTTCGGACTTTGTAGAGTATGTTTAAGAAAAATGGCTAACGAGGGATTACTTCCCGGTGTTAGAAAAGCAAGCTGGTAGGAGATAGTTATGATAAACGATATGATTGCAGATGCGTTAACAAGAATAAGAAATGCATCTTTAAGAAGATTAGATGTAACTACATTGCTTCATTCTAACACGGTTGAAGCTGTACTTAATGTATTACAAGCAAAAGGATACATTGACAGTTTCAAAGTTGTTGAAGGTGACAACAATAAAAAAACGATTAGTGTAGTTTTAAAATATGATGATAACGGTAAAACAGTTATCAATGAAGTAGTTAGAGTTTCAAAACCTGGTAGAAGAGTTTACAAAGGTTACACTGAACTAAAAAGTTTCAAAAACGGTTACGGTACGATAGTGGTAAGCACAAACAAAGGTGTAATAAGCAACGATGAAGCTTATGCAGCTAAAGTTGGCGGCGAAGTACTTTGTACTATTTGGTAAGAGGTGAAATATGTCAAGAATCGGAAAACAACCTATAACAATACCAAGCGGTATAGAAGTAAGTGTAAATAATGGCGTTATTACTGTAAAAAAAGGTAATAATGCTACGCAAATTGATACAAAAAACAGAGTAGTAGCTGAAGTTAAAGACGGTGCATTAGTTCTTGCTCCAATAGGTAACGAAGCTGAAAATAAAGCTTTCTGGGGAACATATAGAGCATTAGCAAACAATGCAATCGTAGGTTTCAGCACAGGTTTTACAAAAAGACTTGAAATCAACGGTGTTGGTTACAAAGCAGCGGTAAACGGTGATGTATTAGAAATGGCATTAGGTTTTTCACATCCTATTAAATTTGAGATACCAAAAGGTATTTCTATTTCTGTAGAGAAAAACATTATTGCTATTACGGGAAGTGATAAAGGACAAGTTGGACAAGTTTCAGCTATAGTTAGAGGTTATAGACCACCGGAGCCTTATAAAGGTAAAGGTGTGAAGTATGTTGATGAAACAATCATCAGAAAAGCCGGAAAAACTTCTAAAAAATAAGGTGTGAGTGATGAGTAGAGCAAAAGAAATAGCAAAGAAAAATTTGCTAAGAGCAAAAAGAAAATTAAAAGTTAGATCGAAAATCAACGGAACTGCTAATAAGCCTAGAGTATCTATTTTCAAATCAAATAGATACATCAATGTACAAGCGATAGATGATGTTGCAGGTGTTACATTGGCTGGACTAAATAGTAAAACATTAGATTTAAGATCTAATAAAGATGGTGCAGTAGCTTTAGCTGCTAAATTTGCCGATATGCTAAAAGAGAAAAATATAACTGATGTTGTATATGATAGAAACGGCTATGTTTATCATGGTGTAGTTGCAGCGTTTGCTGATGCACTAAGAGAAAACGGAATCAAACTATAAGGTTAAGCGATGGCAGTAGTAAATAGAGAAGATTTTCAAGAAGCAATCGTAAAGATTGGAAGAGTAACAAAAGTTGTAAAAGGTGGGAGAAGATTCAGATTTACGGCTTTAGTTGTAGTTGGTGACAAAAACGGTACAGTTGGATACGGAACAGGAAAAGCTAAAGAGGTTCCTGATGCTATTAAAAAAGCATTAGACGACGCTTTCAAAAGCTTAGTAAAAGTTTCAATCAAAGGTACTACTATTGCTCACGATATAGAACACAAGTATAACTCTAGTAAAATTCTTTTAAAACCGGCATCAGCGGGTACGGGACTTATCGCAGGTGGTGCGGCAAGACCTGTTCTTGAGCTTGCAGGTGTAAAAGATATTATTGCTAAATCACTTGGTTCAAACAATCCAAACAATCTAGTTCAAGCTACAGTTGAAGCTTTGGCTAAGATAAAGGGGTAAGCAATGTTAGAAAATTTACAACCGGCTGAAGGTAGCGTAAAAAACAGAAAAAGAATCGGTCGTGGTCAAGGTAGTGGTACAGGTAAAACTGCCGGAAAAGGTCACAAAGGTCAAAGAGCTAGAGGTGGATACAACGAAAAAAGAGGCTTCGAAGGTGGACAACAACCAATCCATAGAAGACTTCCAAAAGTTGGTTTTACTTCAAGAGTAGAAAAACCTCTTAGTTTAAATGTTGACAAAATAGCTTCAATCGCTTCTTTAGAAGAGATTACAATAGCTAGCATAGCTTCTGTTTACAAACTTTCTAAGTCTGTAACAAGAGTTAAATTAATCGGAAAAAACGCAAAAAATTTAGTGAGTAAAATAAAAGACGAAAATATAACTACTTCTGGAAATTAATTATGAGTAATACTTTAGTAAATAAAATTCTCATAACACTAGGTTTTATTTTGATGTACAGGCTGTTGGCATACGTGCCAGTGCCTGGCGTTAATATTGATGTGGTGAAAGAGTTTTTTGACTCAAATGCTCAAAATGCTCTAGGACTTATTAATATGTTCAGTGGTAATGCCGTTGAAAGACTAAGTATTATTTCACTAGGTATTATGCCTTATATCACGGCATCTATTATCATGGAACTTCTTGCTGCAACTTTCCCTGCTCTTGGTAAACTAAAAAAAGAGCGTGACGGAATGCAAAAATATATGCAAATAATCAGATATACTACTATTTTTATCACTTTAGTTCAGGCTGTTGGCGTTTCTATGGGATTAAACTCTCTAACGGGAAGCAACGGAGCTAGTGCGATAAGTATAGATATGGGTACGTTTGTTATGATAGCATCTATTTCAATGCTTGGCGGAACTATGTTATTGATGTGGATTGGTGAGCAAATTACACAAAAAGGTATCGGTAACGGTATCAGTTTGATTATATTTGCAGGTATCGTTTCTGCTATTCCTAGTGCGATAGGCGGAACCGTAGAACTTGTAAACAACGGTCAAATGAGTTTCTTCGTGGTTATAGGAATTCTTTTAGTTATACTAGGAACCGTAGGTGTTATTATCTATGTTGAACTAGGTGAGAGAAGGGTACCTGTTTCTTATTCAAGAAAAGTTGTTATGCAAAACCAACACAAAAGAATTATGAACTATATTCCAATCAAAGTAAACCTAAGCGGTGTTATCCCTGCTATTTTTGCAAGTGCTATATTGATGTTTCCTGCTACCGTTTTGCAAAGCAGTCAAAACGAATATATAGTTATGATAGCGGATTTATTGAATCCAAACGGTTATATGTTTAACGTATTGATGTTTTTCTTTGTAGTCTTTTTTGCATTTTTCTATGCTTCAATTACTTTTAACGCAAAAGATATATCTGAGAACTTAAAGCGTCAAGGTGGATTTATCCCGGGTGTAAGACCAGGTGAAAGTACTGCATCGTTTTTAAATGAAGTTGCAAGTAGATTGACTTTTACCGGTGCTATTTATATGGGACTTGTTTCTACTGTTCCTCATTTGGTAGTAAAAGCTATGGGTGTTCCATTTTATTTCGGTGGTGTTGCCGTACTTATCGTAGTACAAGTTGCTATCGATACTATGAGAAAAATAGAAGCTCAACAGTATATGAATAAATATGACACATTAAGTGCTACAAGGTTATAATTTTGGCTATTCCTATTAGAAAGTCTAGCGACATACAAAAGCTTCACACTGCAGGTCTTGCAGTGGCGAAGACTTTGGATTATTTAAAATCAAACGTAAAATCAGGTATGACACTTCTCGATGTTGACAAAATGGGTGAGGATTATCTTGTAAGCTTGGGCGCAAGACCTGCGTTTAAAGGTTTATACGGGTTTCCAAATGCTATTTGTACATCTTTGAATGAAGTTGTTATTCACGGTATTCCAAATAACACCGTTTTAAAAGACGGAGATATTTTAGGAATAGATATAGGTAGTGAGATAGACGGTTGGTACGGTGATGCTGCTATAACTATGCCTATTGGTAAAATATCTTCTGAAGATCAAAAGCTTATTGATTGTTCTTATGACGCTCTGATGTATGCTATTGATGTAATAAAAGAGGGTATGAGATTTAAAGAGTTGTCTTATTTGATAGAGAGATTTATCCGAGGTCGAGGATATGTACCTTTGGTTAGATTTTGCGGTCATGGGATAGGTAGAGAGCCACATTGTGACCCTGAAGTTCCAAATTATTTGGAATCACCGAATCCAAAACAAGGTCCTAAAATAAAAAACGGTATGGTTTTTTGTATAGAGCCTATGATATGTCAAAAAGAGGGTGAACCTGTAATTTTAGAGGATAAATGGTCTGTTGTTTCTAGTGACGGTTTGAGAACTAGTCACTATGAACATACGGTTGCAATCGTAAACGGTAAAGCACAAATTTTAACAAAAATTTAATATCGATAAAGGAATAAATTAAAATGGCAAAAGATGATGTAATAGTAATTGACGGAGTTGTAAAAGAGGCTCTTCCAAATGCTATGTTTAGAGTAGGACTTGATAACGGTCATATAGTACTATGTCATATATCCGGTAAAATGAGAATGAATTATATCAAAATACTACCGGGCGATAAGGTAAAAGTTGAGATTACTCCGTATTCGCTAGATAAAGGTCGTATTACTCACAGATACAAATAAATCTGTTTTCGAAATGATGCTATTTACAAATCTCTTTTAGAGATTTGGTAGATTGTCATCATTTTCAATTGTTTGTGTATTCTTAATAGCTCAGTTCTTTGAGCGTCTGCATTGATACGGCCATAGCATCGTTTTCCTTTTTTTGTATCATAACTATTAGTAGCTCGTTTAAATGTATCCCAAAATCTTGGTCAGGAAGATTGAGTAATTTGCCTATATAGACATTGTTTTCATTTGAGGGGATTGGTTTTTCTATCCTTACCCATACTTGTTCTGGATATAGGGCTTCGTGTCTAGGTACAAGCATAACTGAGATAGTATCAGGAAAGCCTGTAGCTCTTAGGTGGTGTAACTCTTTGTTTTGTCTGAAACTTTCTAGTTCTTCCATTTTGTATTGAGTGATAAATTCTGGGATTTTTTCTAGTGATTTAGGTGGAGTATTTAGTATCTCTATATTAAATTTTGATATTGCTTCATAGGTCAAAATAGGATTTGGATTGAGTTCTTTAAAGTTTTTGATAATCTCTATTTCCAATCGATTGTAAATGCAATATGAGTGCAAATAACAACAACTACCTTTTTTCATGGTCAACATACCCAAACGCAAGGATATGCGTAGCATTTGGCTGTGAATCTTGATATTTCATAAGTTTTAGATAATCAGATGAATCAATATCTATCAAAAGCCAGTTGTTTTCAAGCTGTGCTTCAATTTCAAACTTTGTTATTGTCATATATCGCCTTTTGGGGTATATTTGGTTTAGTGAGATTATAGTTTATTGTCGGTTAATTGTAGGTTAGGTTATGGGACAGTAAGATTGTAGGGTTTGTTTTTTTGGTATCTATTTTTAGATACAAATAGTATAGTTAGTGGCTAATGTGAAAGTAGATACTATAAGTATCTGTTTTTGGATACCAATGGCTTTATATTTAGTTCTATTGCAAAACTTGCGTTCTTTTTTGGTAAGGCTTTTTTGTTAAATTGTTAAAAATTCAATTGTGATTTTATATAATGTACTATTATCATCTAAATATCGGTAATAAATGAACATAAAAATTGTATCAAAAAATTAAAATTATTATAAAAAATATTGCAAAAGTAGCGAATAGCGGTTGCTTTAGCAAACTTTCCTTGAAAATGCAATATTTTTTATAATAAGATGTGAAAGAATACTCCAAAATTTAAATCTGAAGTGCAATTTTTTGACCTAAAAAATTATACCGATTTTACCTTTTTTTAAACCGCCAATTCAAGTCATAAGTGCAACACCTATACTCTTTAGCTTGCTTCCAAAAT
>DYJR01000014.1 GCA_020723015.1 Arcobacter nitrofigilis | reverse complement strand
CCCATACCCAATAGTAGGAATTTAAAAGCCTCAGCTACTAAATTAACTTCTTCCATTAGCAACTCCAATTTATATTATAACAAATGGTATTTTATAATAAATTTCCTTTAGTTGAGATTTGATTTTGAAACAATATATCAAAAAAAACTTTTTTTACAAAAAATATACTTTTTTAAAATAGTGTTTTACCTAGTTTATATATGCACTCATCGAGCATCTCAATAAACTTTACAAATTTGTTGATTTCAGCACTAATTTTTTCCATGAGTTACCTTTTTTGCAATTTTATATATGGAATTTTAATATATTTACAAAAAACATTGAAAAATATTGCAAATTGCAATATAATTAAATTTATATTTTCAAAAGGAAGGTTAAATATGATTATTGTTCATGAAATCATAGAGAGACTAAAAGATATAATAAGTAAGGATAGCGATAATAAAAAGGTATTCGATAAAGATATTGCAACGGAATTAGATATTACGCAGGTAAATTTTGCAACCATGAAAAATAGAGGCAAAATACCGTATGATAAAATACTTGACTTTTGTGCAAAAAAAGATTTCAATAAATTGGCTTTTATATAACCAACACCCCGGCTCACTAATAGATACGACCGATAAATATTGGATTAGGTATTATCCAAATATAAAAGTGAGTGCAGGAGGAGGAAGTTTTGAAGAAAATCAAGATTTTGAACAACTTGATATTCCTGAGTATTTTATAAAATTCTTCGGTGGCATAAACAATATCAAAAATATTGAAGCTATAAACGTAACAGGCGACTCTATGGAGCCTACTTTACAAAACGATAGTATTATTTTTATAGATAAATCAAAAACAAATATACAAAAAAACGGTATTTACGCGTTTTTGTTTGATAATAATATGTTTGTAAAAAGAGTTGCAAAAAAGGAAATCAATTTATAATGTCTTCAGATAATGATGTTTATGACGATATGTTATGTGATTTAGCGGATATTAAGATTTACGGTAAGGTTATATCTACCCTTAATAATATTTAATTATCAAATAGAGTAGGGCCTTGTTGTGTTTTTTGTAGAATACTAATTATATCTTCGCTACTTGTGCCTACAATATAAAGCAAGTTGTAGCTTAGAGTTTTTATAAAAAATTCCAATTCTTCGGCGTCCTCGTAAAAAAAAGCATTTTTTATAAGTTTTGAATAACTTTTGTCTAATAAAATATGAACCTTGCCGTATTTAAAATTTTTTTGTATATGCGAAAGTGCGGTTATTGCACGGTTGATTGATTTTGTTGAAATTATAAATTTATCACTTCTTCCAAAATCAATTTGCTTAAATGATTTATTGATAAAAATAGGAGACAATAAATTCCACTTTTTAAATCCTGATATGTCATTAATAGGGTTTTCAATCTTCAAATACTCTACTATACTCAAAAATAAATCAATATAAAAAAACGGTATTTTTGCTCTTGAATACAATATTCCGTTGTAACTAAAAGTTGTTTCAAAAATTGAATGTATCGTAATATTTGATAAATTATAATTCTTTATAGGGAAATTTTTATAAGAAGGGTATATTTTTTGTAATAATATTTTATCCGTAGATAAAACGAGTTGATTTGGCTCAATTGCTTGTATTTTTGATAATTCTGTTGAAATGTCATCATTGATATAAACGTAGCCACCGTGACCTATACATAAATCTATTATATCAAGTACTACTTCATCCACGTAAAATATATTTAATTCTAGATTTGATAAAACGTACCTTGATATTTTAATAATAACTTCTTCGATATCTTTAACTTTAATCCAAGCTATTTCTTTGTCTGTTATGTTTATCAAATCACTTTGATAAACAATACCGAAAGCACCTTTTTCAACGGCTTTTTTGATGTTTGTTTCGTTGTTGGATATAAATAAATCACCGTTTTTTAGTCTTTCAACATCGGTTTGAATATTATAAACAAACGATATTGAAGGGGGATTTTTTAAATCCCCGTCTATTAAATCAACAAGCGATGATATATTCATATTATTTTATTTGAGTACCTGTTATTTTTGGTTTTTCAGGTCTAATTAAAGCAAGACCGTTTTCGTCTTTGGCAGCCAAAATCATTCCTTGACTAAGCATTCCCATAAGTTTTGCAGGTTTTAAATTTGCTACTATACAAACTTGGGTCCCAACTAAATCGGCAGGAGAATAATACTCTTTGATTCCTGCAATGATTTGTCTTAAATTTTCTTCTCCACAATCAACTTGTAACTTTAGAAGTTTTGAACTTTTCGGAACTTCTTCGGCTTCGACTACCGTAGCTACCTTTAAAGTAACATTCATAAATTGCTCAATACCTATTAATCCATCTTCATTTATAGAGGCTTCTTCTTTTACCGATTCTTTAGCTTTCGGTTTTTCTTCTACCGTTACCGTAGGTGTTGCTAAAAGAGGTTCTTCTATTCTAGGAAATAACGGGTCTATTTTTGATATGGTCGTATCGTTTAATAAGGCTCTGTTTTTAATCAAGCTTTCATAACTACTAGTATTTATTTCTATACCCAAAGAGTATGCTATCTTTGAGATTCTCTCAGGCATAACAGGATAAAGTAAAACTGAAACTTTTGCCAATATATTAACAACCAACGCAACAAGGGCGTTTGCTTCATCAACTTTACCTTCTTTTATTTTCGCCCAAGGTTCATAATCACCAATAGATTTATTTGCTATACTTAAAAGCTTCCAAAGCTCTTCTAGGTATCTATTAAGTTGCATATCATAGATAAGTTTTTCTACATTTTCAAGAACTTCATTTACAGTATCAATCTCTTTTTGATGATAAGTACTAACATCTTTTGATGATACTTGGAAATCGCTATACTTACCGCTCATACCGATAATTCTATTCAAAAGATTACCTAAATCATTCCCTAAGTCACTGTTGATTCTATCTATTAAAGCTTTTTGAGAGAAATCACCGTCTTGCCCAAACGGAACTTCACGTAACATAAAATATCTAAACGCATCAAGTCCGTAAGCATCTGCAACTTCTTTTGGATTTACCACGTTGCCTTTGCTTTTACTCATTTTTTGACCGTCACGCGTCCACCAACCGTGAGCTGCTATATGATGAGGCAAAGGTAAATCTAGACTCATCAAAAATGCAGGCCAATAAATAGCATGAAATCTCAATATATCTTTACCGACAAGTTGAACTTTTGCAGGCCAATATTGCATATTTTCTTCTGCATTACCGTACCCAAGAGCAGTGATATAATTCATTAATGCATCGAGCCATACATACATAACGTGTTTTGGCTCATTAAGTTCAGCCGGCAATTTAACACCCCAATCGAATGATGTTCTACTGATAGATAAATCTTTTAATCCGCTTTCTACAAAGTTTACTATCTCGTTTCTTTTAGATTTAGGCAATATGCACTCGGGATTGTTTTTGTACCATTCCAAAAGTTTATCTTGGTATTTACTTAGTCTAAAAAAATAACTCTCTTCCTTTAGGATTTGCGTAGGCCTACCGCAATCAGGACACCCTTCACCGTCAATTAGTTGATTTTCAGGGAAAAAAGTCTCACAACTTACACAGTAATAACCCTCGTATTCACCCTTGTATATATCTCCGTTTTCATACATTTTTAAAAATGCTTTTTGAACACCGTTTTTATGATAGTCATCGGTAGTTCTGATAAATTTATCGTAAATAATATCAAAATCATCCCAAAGTTTTTTAAATTCACCGCTTATTATATCGGCATACTCTTTTGGCGTCTTTCCACGAGCAGATGCGCTTTGTTCTATTTTTTGACCGTGCTCATCTGTCCCCGTTAGAAAAAATGTATCATAACCTACAAGCCTAGAGTATCTAGCTAAAACATCGGCTATAATTGTAGTATATGCATGTCCTATATGTGCTACATCATTGACATAGTAAATAGGCGTTGTTATATATATTTTCTTGCATTTATCGCTCATCTTTTTACCTCTTTTTTAATTACTTAGTACCCTAAGTGTCTCATCTTGTTTTTAAAATTCAAATCCACCCATTGAGCCTTTGCTCATGCTTTCATATACGGCTTTTACATACTCTTTTCTTAAAATACATTCAAAAAGCTCTGAACACTCAAAACAACTCCCGACAGACTTGTTTCCTTGACACTCTTTAAGTTTGAGAAGTTTTATTTCAAGAGCTTGTTGCCACTCGTCCATTTCGTGTGGGTCTTTAGCCATTATATGCCTGTTTTACAAATTCAAGTTCCTTAAGTGAGCCGAAAAAACAAGGGCTCGTATCGTGAATATGTGTCGTAGGAACGTTAAGAACTCTCTCCTGTCCGTCTATTGCTCCACCGCCTGCACACTCAAAAACAAGTGCGAAAGGGAAAACTTCAAAAAGCTGTCTAAGTTTACCTTTTGGTTTGTCGCTAGCTCCCGGATAACTAAAAAGTCCGCCGCCCTTTACTAAAATTTGATGTAAATCAGGAACCATACCGCCTGAATATCTAAGTTTATAACCAGACTCAAACATATCGTCAACCATTTTTTTGTGATGAGGATACCAACATTGTTGAGTAGAGCCTGTTGCTACAAATAATCCTGTATTTTGCAATTTTAAATCTTTCAAGAATACGAATTCATTGTTTCTTAGCCTATATAATTTAGATGCCGTACCGTCACAAAATACCAAATCGACATTCGGACCGTAAACGATATAAGCAGACGCTTTTAGGTTTTTACCGTTAAATTCATTCTCATAAATACCGTAAATAGTACCTACGCTTAAATTTACATCCACCAAACTAGAACCATCGAGCGGGTCATAAGCAATGAGATACTTTCCCTCAGGGTTGATAGTAAAAATCTCATCCTTTTCTTCGCTTACTATTTGTTTTACGCTAGAAATTTTACCGAAAATCTCTTCTATTACTATATCACTAGCGATGTCAAGCTTTAGCTGTGTATCACCTGTAGAATTTGAGCTGTCGCTTTTTGACGAGTCACCAAGCTCTATAATTGATTTTATTTGTTTTGCTGATTCTTTTATTGCTTCAAATATTTCAGTCATTATTAAACTCTTTTTGCATTTTTATCTATCCATTCTATGACGGCTTCAGGATTATTTAAATCCAAATTCCCCATATCGGACGGTATCAAACTCTTATCTACGGTGTCGTCGCACGCTATGATATCAGTAACTTCGTAATAATTTTCATCAAGCCTATCCCTAAAAATAGCGATTCTAGGTAAATCAAGGGTTTTTAACCCTTCAACAAGCAAATAATCAAAATCAACAAACATTGCGATCATATCATCTATTGATGAAGTAGATTTTTTGAAATAAGTCGTCTTCTTTGGAGATACCACGGCTACGTCTGCACCCGTTTGGGAAAATTTAAAACTATCTTTTCCCTCTTTATCGAAAGATGCCTTATCTTTTGGGTCATGCTTTATTATAGCCACCTTAAAGCCTCTATCTTGTAGGATATTGGCAACTTTTACTATTAATGTAGTTTTACCGCTGCTTGACGGTCCCGTAAATGCTATTGCTAATCTTTTCATAAAGGATATTTTAGCTAAAATAAGCTTATATCAATTTGAATTGAAAAGTAGAATATGGAAAATAAAATTTATGACTATGTGATTGTAGGTGCAGGAATTGCCGGGTGTTCGACGGCTTATTTTTTGAGCCGACATACAAGCAATATATTGTTGATTGACACAAACACTTCGGTAGCAGGCGGTGCAAGCGGTGCTGCCGGTGCTTTTTTATCTCCTTTGCTCGGGAAAAATAATCCTTTTAAAACTTTAGTCACAAAAGCTTTAAAATTTTCAACACAATTTTATCACGATAATTTTAGTGATTGTATAATTAATAATGGAGTATTAAGGATACCCAAAGATGATACAGACAGAGAAAAATTCAAAACCTATGACCACGATTTTAACTTTGTAATAAAAGATGACGGATATTTTTTTCCCATAGGTTCTTTGATAAGTTCAACGAAATTATGCTTAAATTTAACAACAAATATTAATAAATTATTGGGCTTTAATGTTGATAAGATACAATTTACCGATGATTTATGGTCTATCAATGACAAAATCAAAACTAACAATCTGATTTTATGTACAGGTGCTTATGTGGATTTCCTACCGAAATATGTTCAGATACGACCTGTTTGGGGACAAAGAATAGTTTGCAAAACCGCAAAATTGCTTACCCACAACTATCATAAAGAGTGCTCCGTATCATTAAGCTTAAAAAACGACTATGATAATGATACAAAAAAACCGTATCTTATATCTATAGGTGCAACACATCATAGACTTGTGCTAGAAAAAAAGTGTGATAATTCATTTGTCTTTCCTAATTTCTCGACCTGTAATCATTGTCCTACGGGTTGTAAAGAAGATACGGATAAATTAATTAATTTAGCAAACGATATTGTTAAGCTTGATGATTTGGAAGTGATTGAGGCATACGGCGGGGCTAGAGCTTCTAGCTATGATTATTTTCCTATTGTAGGAGATTTGGTCGATGATAAATTGACTTTAGAAGAATTTCCTTATCTAAAAAACGGGACACACGTACAATCTAATAGATTTACAAAGTACAAAAATCTTTTTGTACTAAACGGTGTAGGGGGAAGAGGGTTTGTATTAAGCCCCTTTTTGGCAAAAGAACTCGTAGAACATATAATTGACGGCAAAAAATTAGATGAAGATATAAAAAGTGAAAGATTATTTAAAAGGTGGGTAAAAAAATGAATACGAATTTATTGAAAATAGTTTTCTTGACTATCGTAGGCTTAGGTATAATAACTTACGTAACGGCTCCGGAACAACCAAAAAAAGTTGAAAATGCAACAAAAAACTTGACGTTAGATAGCTTGCCTGAATATGCAAAAGTAGTCGGCAAAAAAGATACGGTATCTAAGAACGATATTTTTAGAAGCGATATGCAAAATTTAGTTTTTGTCGTCAATCATGATTCTATAGCAGTCATGAAAGATTTAAAAAAATATGCCAAGTTTGATGAATCTATAAATCCTGTTTTAGTAGCCAATATATCGGCTGCCCCTTGGTTTATTAAAAAGTGGGTAATCAACTCTAAGATGGAAGAGCTTAATCAAAATTCTGGTATGATTATGGTTTATGATGAAGACGGTATGTTTAAACATCTATTAAATATAACGAATGATACAAAGACCCATTTTGTTGTATTTAGTGCTACATCAGATGGAATAATCAATAAAGTTTATGAAGGCGATGTAAAAGAAAATGCTCTTGAAGGCTCAATGAGCGATAAAGAGGTAGAAGAGTTTATTCAAAACTTACAAATGAATTTAGAGGAGATAAAATGATATTTACAAAAGAAGAATTTAAAGCAAAAGTTGAATCAATACAAGCACAAAGCTGGTATAAAAATCCAGTTGGTTTTGGTATCGCAAGAGTAAATAGAGGTCAACTAAATCCAACTAAAATACTTCAAGCTACATATCCGGTGGTAAACTGGAATGAAAACTTTGGAAGTGCAGCTATTTTTATGGATGCTATTATTCAAAGCGGACAAAGCATAGATACGACTCAAAGCGAGCAAATTTTTAATATTAGCGATGAGTTTTTGACAAATTGTATAGAGTCTTTTAGACCTTTTATTCCTGAAGCAAAGGGTGATGCACACAAAAACGTACAACTAGTATCTCAACTATCTACGCTTCCTAGGGATCTAGGTCTTGGAGCAGAAGATTTTAAAGTTGTATTTTTATTTGAAGATAGTGCACCTCAAAGCGTAGAAGCCGTATATTTAAAACTTTATGCATTAAGTCTAAAAAAAGCACCACTTAGAAGCTTAAACCTAAACGGAGCTTTCGGTAAACTTGAAAATGTTGCGTGGGTTGGCAATACTCCGATAGAGCTTGATTTCTTACGAGCAAATGAAATAGCCCTTAAACTAAGCGGTAAATACCCTGTTATAGATATGGTTGATAAATTCCCTAGATTTTTATCACATATTATTCCTGAAAACAATACAAGAGTTCTTGACTCTTCTAAAGTAAGATTCGGTGCACAATTAGCAGCAGGAACTACTATTATGCCTGGAGCTAGCTATGTAAATTTCAATGCAGGAACTCTTGGGCCTGTTATGGTTGAGGGAAGAATAAGCTCAAGTGCGGTAGTAGGAAGCGGTAGCGATGTAGGAGGAGGGGCTTCAATACTTGGAGTACTTAGCGGAACTGATGGAAACCCTATAACAATAGGTGAAAATTGTCTTCTTGGCGCAAATAGCGTAACAGGAATACCTCTTGGTGACGGATGTATTATAGATGCGGGAGTTGCGATATTAGCTGGAACAAAAATTTATATCAGTGATGACCAAATAGCTAAAATCAAAGAAGTAAATCCTGAAGCAACTATCAAAAATAATTCAAAAGGTAGTGAACTTGCTGGACTAAACGGAATTCATTATAGAGTTGATTCTACAAACGGTCAAGTTGTAGCAAGAAGAAGTACAAAAGAAGTAAAACTTAATAGTGCTCTTCACTAATTAAAAAAACCTATAAAAAAGGGTTCAAGCGAAAATCCTGAACCCTTTTCATTGTAAATCAAGAAATTAAATTCTTGATTTTACAAATTTTTCAATTCTTCCAATGCCGTCAATTATAGTTTTTTCATCCGTAGCAAAAGATAGTCTAAAATATCCGTCCATACCGAAACCAAGTCCCGGTACTACAGCCACACCGACTTCTTCTAATAATTCTTTACAAAATTTCATACTATCGGTTTCAACTTTTTTGATATTTACAAAAAGGTAAAATGCACCGCTTGGTTTTACTACGCTTAAACCATCTATTTTGTTTAGTAAATCACAAGCAAGATTTCTTCTTTTTTCAAATTCTACTCTCATAGACTCTATTTCTGTGTCAACATCACCGTTCAATGCAGTTATGGCAGCATATTGAGTGATGGAATTGATATTTGACGTGCTTTGACTTTGCAGCTTGTTTATAGCATTAATAAGTTCTTTGTTGCCGGATGCAAGGTATCCAAATCTCCATCCCGTCATAGCCACGCTTTTACTAAGTCCGTTAATTGTTACGGTTCTATCATACATATCTTTACTGATACTTGCAGTTGCCGTAAACGTGCTTCCGTCATATAAAAGTTTTTCATACATTTCATCGCTTGCAACTATTATGTTTGTCCCTTTCAAAACCTCTGCTATCTCTTCTAGCTCAGATTTTGTATATACTGCACCCGTAGGATTAGAAGGGCTTGTAATAACAACCATTTTTGTTTTTGGAGTGATTGCGTCACTTAGTTGTTTTGCAGTCATTTTAAAGCTACTTGCATCGCTCGTTTCTATAAATACGGGTTTACCACCGCTATAAAGTACAAGTTCAGGATATGTAACCCAATATGGAGCCGGTATAATAACTTCATCACCTTCTTCTATAACTGCTTGAAAAAGGTTGAATAGCGAGTGTTTAGCACCTACGTTTATAACTATGTCGCTAGGCGTATAATCTAAGCCGTTTTCTCTTTTTAGTTTATTCGCAACAGCTTTTCTACATTCAACCGTACCTTCAACGGCAGTATATTTTGTAATACCTTTGTTCAAAGCCTCTATTGCAGCGTCTTTAATCTTTTGAGGAGTATCAAAATCAGGCTCTCCAGCTGAAAAGCTAAGAACATCTTTACCGCTAGCTTTCAAATCTCTTGCTAATGTAGAAATAGCTATAGTCATCGACTCAGACAAAACATTTACTCTTTTTGACAATACCATACTTTTTATTACCTTTGTTTAAAATTTAAATTAATGAACAGTTACAGTCTGTGTTATTGTTAGATAATCTAACGGCTGTGTTGTCTCTTTGCATATCTTTTGTCCATTATACATAGCACAGTTCCTATATCCTACAACTTTATCCTCTGTAACATATTCATAAACAGGCTCACATTTAGTTACTTGATTATATGTTTTACACTGTTTATTGTTTCTTTGTTGGTTAGCGATATATCCACCACCTAATCCACCTATAATTTTAGCAGCATCATTACCGCTACCTTTACCTATTTGATTTCCTACGATAACACCTAAAGTAGCACCGACTAAAGTATCTATGCCGATACTATTAGTATCTGAATTGCCGCAGTTAACAAGAACTTCGACTGTATCTTCGTAACATTTCTCGCCGGTTTTAACCTTTGTCGTAAAAGGTTTTGTAATAGCTGTTTGTTCCGTAACTTTTACGTTCATCGACTCAGCATTCACTGATGACACTACACCACAAGCACACATTGCAAAAACTAAAGCTTTTCTTGTTAATGAAACCATTGTCAATCCTTTTTTTTTATTATTGTATTCAATTTTTGTTTAAAACTATTTTTAATTCTACAAATAATTATAGAAAGTTGTATAAAATGTGTAAAAATTCAATTTAATTAGGTATAAGTTTTAATTGGGTAAAATTTTGAATATTAATAAATAGAGAAATGGAGTTTGATTCTTGATTAAAAAGAGTATTTTATATTTTTGTATATGTTTGGTATCGGTTACTTTTTTATCCGGTTGTGGATATAAAGCTCCTCCGAAGTATGTTGAAAAAAGTGAAAATAAATGATTTATGATTATATTATTATAGGTACCGGCGTGGCGGGACTTAGTGCTGCTAATTATATTCCCGAGAATAAAAAAGTTTTATTAGTTTGTAAAAAAGCACCTTGGGAATGTAATACGTTTTGGGCTCAAGGCGGTGTAGCAACTGCAGTTGATGAAAACGATATACCGTCACATATAAGCGACACCATAGAAGCAGGTGCGAAGCTCAATGATGTTGATGCCGTTGAGAAGTTGAGTAAAACATCTTTGGAAACTATCAAAGATTTGATAGCCAAAGGTTTTGAGTTTGATAAAAACGATGCAGGAGAACTTGCTTTTACAAAAGAAGCAGCACACAGTAGAAGTAGAATACTCCATGCAGACGGAGATGCTACCGGAAGAATGCTTCATATATTTTTGCTAGGAACTTGTCCTCATGAAGTCGTAACAGAGTCGATAGTTATAGATTTGCTTATACAAGATGATATTTGCTACGGAGCGGTAATAAGAACGGGCGAAAAACAAAGAGTCGTATATGCACACAACACGATTATCGCAAGCGGCGGAATAGGGTCTATTTACAAATACCATACAAATTCAACTACCGTATCAGGTGATATTCAAGGGATATGTATCGAAAAAGGGTTGCCTTTGAAAGATATGGAGATGATGCAATTTCATCCTACGGTATTTACTAATACGGATTTTGCAAGAAAGCCTTTGCTATCTGAGGCTTTAAGGGGTGAAGGAGCTGAAATAGAGGATGAAGACGGCAAAAGATTTTTATTTGAATATCATCCAGACGGTGAACTTGCTCCGAGGGACGTAGTAAGTCGTGCTATTTTTGATTATTCACACAAGACGGGATCACAAGTTTATCTTTCGTTTAAAAACTTTAAAAAAGATTTTTTTAAAAAAAGGTTTCCTAATATTTATAAAAATTTAAAAGAATTGGGTTTTGAATTACCTTTTGAAAGGGTCCCTATTTCTCCTGCATTTCATTATTCAATGGGAGGTATAGAGACTACTCTTAATGCAAGGGTAAAAGGTATGAAAAATCTTTATGTAATCGGTGAAGCAGCATGTACAGGTGTTCATGGAGCAAATAGATTGGCAAGCAATTCCTTGCTAGAGGGGTTGGTGTTTTCTAAAATAGCCGTAATGGATTCAATGAAAAATGATTTTAAGATTGATCCGACACAATATAAGTCTCTTATTAAACACTATACATTGCAAAAACCTTCTGATAAGGCTATAAAAAATGAATTAAGGGAACTTATGTGGAAAAACGCAGCCATAATAAGAACGGAAGAAAACTTACAAATAGCTCTTGATAAAGTTAACTCATATTTATCTCTTGATATAGGCAGATTACTTTATTTAAGGCTTTTAACGGCAAAATCAATTTTAGAAGCAGCTTTAAAAAGAAAAGAATCTTTAGGGGCTCATTATATTACATCAAAAGGAAAAGAATGAATCACGTACCAATTTTAGTTTTAGATTTTGGATCGCAATATACTCAATTAATAGCTAGAAAGCTTAGAGAAAACGGTGTCTATAGCGAGATAGTACCGTACAATGAAAGTATTGATAAAATAAAAGCAAGAACACCGAAAGGTATTATACTTTCAGGTGGACCAGCTTCTGTTTACGCAAAAGATGCTTATCATATAGATATTGAAATATTTAATCTTGGTTTACCAATACTTGGTATTTGTTACGGTATGCAACTTATTTCTCATATGCTTGGTGGTAGCGTAGTTCCTGCTGATCATCATGAATACGGTAAAGCAAAGCTTAACTTTGAGGGAAATTGTCCAATATTTAAAGATACCACCGACGGTCAAATCGTATGGATGAGTCACGGCGATAGAGTAGATGTATTACCAAACGGTTTTACAAAAATAGCTTACAGCGATAACTCTCCTTATGCGGCTATTGCGAATATGGATAAAAATATATTTGCATTTCAATTTCATCCAGAGGTTTACCACAGCGTAGAGGGTTCAAAACTTCTTAAAAATTTTGCAAAATATATTTGCGGTTGTGAAAGCACTTGGAATATGGGTAATTTTGCCAAAGAGCAAATTGCAAAAATAAAAGAGAAAGTAGGGAAAGATAAAGTTTTATGCGGTGTTAGCGGTGGAGTTGATAGTTCTGTCGTAGCTACGCTTTTGGCTGAAGCTATCGGTGAACAATTGATACCTGTTTTTGTTGATAACGGGCTTTTGAGAGCAAATGAAAGAGAACAAGTCGAAGCTATGTTTAAGAGCAGAGGGGTTAATCTAATTACTGCTGATGCAAGTGAACTTTTCTTGTCAAGACTTGCAGGAGTTACCGACCCTGAGAAAAAAAGAAAGATTATCGGTGAGACTTTCATTGAAGTATTTGATATGGAAGCAAAAAAACATGACGGTATTAAATATCTAGCACAAGGTACACTTTATACCGACGTTATAGAATCTGTCGCGGTTAAAGGTCCTAGTAAAACTATAAAATCTCACCATAACGTAGGTGGGCTTCCTGATTGGATGACTTTTGAACTTATAGAGCCGCTTAGAGAAATATTTAAAGATGAAGTGAGAGCTTTGGGGCTTGAGCTTGGTCTTCCAAAAGATATGTTGATGCGACACCCTTTTCCTGGACCAGGTCTTGCTATAAGAATTATGGGAGAAGTAAACAAAGATGATTTGAAAGTGTTAAGAGCAGCTGACGTTATAATGCTTGATGTACTAAGAGCTAGTGGATATTATGATAAAACTTGGCAAGCATTTACCGTACTTTTAAATGTAAGATCAGTCGGTGTTATGGGTGATAATAGAACTTACGATAACACTGCTTGTATAAGAATAGTTGAAGCGACCGACGGTATGACTGCAACTTTTGCACATATACCTCATGATATACTTGAAACTATGAGTAGAAGAATTATAAATGAAGTTGATGGAATTAACAGAGTAGTGTATGACATCAGTTCCAAACCACCTGCTACTATAGAATGGGAATGATTTACTTAACAAACAATGAAAACAAATATGAAGGGGTTGTAAATCTTCCCCTTCTTGCTACGGACTATAAAGATATAGAGCTAGATTTAACTCTGTATGATGCTATCGTAGTCACTTCAAAAAATGCCGTCAAAGCACTAAATAATTCTTTAAAAGAGTGGTGTAAAAAACCGATATATTCTATATCAAAGCCAACTTCGGATTATGTAAAGTCATTGAATGGAAATATAGTATATACAGGTATAAGCGGTCACGGCAATGATTTTGCCTATGAATTAATTCCATTATTGGGCAATAAAAAAGTCTTGTATTTAAGAGCTTATGAAGTGGTCTCTAATCTCGAAAATATTTTAAAAAATCATCAAATAGATTTAACATCGTATATTGCCTATGAAACAGTATGTCAATATCTAGACTATCAAATAAAATCAAATTCAATTGTTATTTTTACGTCACCTTCCAATGTTGATTGTTTTTTAAAAAGTTTTACATGGGATAATACAAATATAGCTGTTTGTATAGGTAAGACTACGGCTTTAAGACTTCCGGAGTACATAAAATATCATATATCTTCAAAAACTTCTATAGATGAATGTATAAAACTTGCAAAATCTTTGTATTAATTAATGAAATATTAGATATAATAAACTCATAATTTATCCTAGACAAAGCGGGATTCCCACACTTTGAGGGTCCGATAATTGTATTTTTAGTGGGTTTCGTAGTCATCCGGTGTGTAACGTTCGTTTTTTGTTGCAGTTCCTAAAGGATGCTCAACCTGCAGGTTGTTGGCTTTTAGGGCCACTTTCGTGGTTAACGCCTGTTTGGGATAGTTGTAATTAATAGGGGTTTAAATGAATATATTAATTTTAGGTAGCGGCGGTAGAGAATACTCTATAGGACTTGCAATTTCTAATGAACAAAAACATAAACTTTTTTTCTGCCCAGGTAACGGTGCTACGGATAGACTCGGTACAAATATAAATATTAAAGACTATAACGAGTTAGCAATATGGGCTAAAAACAATCAAATAGATTTAACAATAGTTGGACCTGAAGCTCCTTTAACGGATGGAGTTGTAGATATTTTCAAGGCTAACGATTTAATAATTTTCGGTCCTTCAAAAGATGCTGCTAGACTTGAAGGCTCAAAAGTATATATGAAAAATATACTAAAAAAATATAATATACCTACGGCTAGATTTATAGAAACAGATGATTTATCACAAGCAAAAGAGTTTATTCAAACATTAACGCCTCCGATTGTAGTAAAAGCAGACGGTCTTTGTGCAGGTAAGGGTGTAATTATAGCTACTACCCATGAAGAAGCCATCAACGCAGTAGGCGATATGTTAAGCGGAGCATCTTTCGGTGACGCCGGAAAAAAAGTAGTTGTTGAGGAATTTTTAGACGGCTATGAACTTTCAATGTTTGCTATATGCGACGGCAAAGATTTTATTTTGCTTCCGGCAGCACAAGACCACAAAAGAGTAGGGGACGGTGACACAGGTCCAAATACCGGTGGAATGGGTGCTTATGCCCCTACGCCTTTAGTTGACGATGCATTATATGAAAAAGTAAAAGAGAGGATAATAAGACCTACTTTAGACGGTATGCAACAAGAAGGTGCACCTTATGAAGGAGTACTTTTTATAGGTGTTATGGTTGTTAAAGGTGAGCCTTATACATTGGAATTTAACGTAAGATTCGGTGATCCTGAGTGCGAAATAATTATGCCTTTACTTAAAACTCCTGCTAGTGAACTTTTCTATAAAGGTGCAACTAAAGATTTATCTAATCTTAAAATAGAATTCTTACCTAAGTATGCCGTTGGAGTTGTTATGGCAAGTCATAATTATCCATACGGTAATTCAGATGTTGCCGAAATTATAGTTGATGAAATGGTTGATATGGACTTAAAAGAGAATTCGCACATATCGTTTGCCGGTGTATCTAAGGAAGATGATAAGCTTTTTGCAACAGGTGGTCGTGTTTTGGTATGTGTAGGACTAGGTGATAATATAAAAGAGGCAAGAAATAGGGCTTACGGTCTTTGCGGTCAAGTACACTTTGCAGGCAAAAAATGTAGGTCTGATATAGCGTATCAAGCTTTGAGATAAAAATGAACAATAAAGTAAGTAGTAATGATATGCAGAATCTTCAGTTAGCCACTTTTTGGCCGAGGATTAAAGCATATATTATAGATGATATTTTAATTACTTTTATTACGGTGCTTATTTTTTGGGAGCAAATCAAGAGTGCGGGGGATGATATGGCATCCGTGATGGCAGTTTTAAACGTTTATCTTATACCTATTATGTTATTAAAAATTTCATATCATACATTTTTTATTTGGTATTACGGTGCTACCGTCGGTAAATATTTATCAAAAATAAGAGTTATAGACCATGACACCTTGTCTAATATTTCTTTTATAAGTTCGTTAGTTAGAGCCGTAGCTAGAATCTTAAGCGAGATGTTTTTTTATCTTGGTTTCATTTTTGCTTTTTTTAATGAGGCAAGACAAACTTTCCAAGATAAAATTGCCAAAACATTGGTTGTGAATGCGTAAAATCTTAATCTTCTTATTATGTATTGTATATTTTTTAAATGCAGCACAAGAAGGTATGCAACAAGAACAGTTTCAAGTAGTTGCAAAAAATATCGACTATGAAAATGATATAGTAACTGCAACCGGTGATGTTATAATGTTTTCTCCAACTTATTATATTACGGCTCAAAAAGCAGTGTATAATAAAGCAAAAAATCAAGTAAGTCTTTATGATAACGTCAGTATTATGAAAGATAATAAAAGTTTGTCGATAAGTAATTATTCTTTCATAGAGTTTGAAGTTTCTTCTTTATCCGAAGTTGTTTTTATACTTTATGAGAACAGTTTATGGATAGAAAGTTCTAAAGCTACGTCACAAGGCAATGACGTATATTTGGAAAAATCTTTAATGTCAAGTTGTGATTGTAATAATCCTGATTGGAGTATTAGATTTACTAGCGGCTCTCACAATGATGAATACAGTTGGTTACAAACTTTTAATAATCGTGTGTATATACGAGATATGCCTATTTTGTATCTTCCTTATTTTGCCGTTTACACAAATACGGATAGGCATTCAGGTTTATTAATGCCTACACTTGGGTATTCAAGTACTGAAGGCTTAGTTTATATGCAACCGTTTTATTATGCACCTGCCGATGATTGGGATTTGGAGCTTGTTCCTCAGTACCGAGCAAAGAGAGGTAACGGTTTGTATGCTTATTTTAGATATGCAGATAGCCCTGATTCCATGCTTGATATCTCTACCGGTTATTTTAATGAAAAATCACGATATAAAGTAGAAAATAAATTAAAAAATGAAGATCATTACGGGCTTGGAATCAAATATGAAAGAAGAAATATATTTGCCCAAAAAGCAAAAGATCATGAAGACGGGTTTTATGCCGATTTAGATTTTTTAAGAGATATTGAATATAAAACTTTATCTGATTCTTTAGAAGAGAATAAGACTCCTAGAAAAGTTGAATCAAAGATAAACTACTACTATAAAACAAATAATGATTATTTGGGTACGTATTTAAGATATTATAGGGATGTTTCCGATGCCGTGTCGGATACTACTCAAAAACAAACGATTCAAAAATTACCTACGGTTCAGTATCATAGATTTTCAACTCCGTTTTTATCGGATAATTTGCTATATTCTGTGGATGTGAATCATACAAATTACCATAGAACTCTTGGATTAAAAGCTCAACAAACAACGGTTAGCTTGCCGTTCTTTTATGGGTTTAGTTTATTTGATGATTATTTAAATATATCTTTACAAGAAGAGATATTCTTTGCAAATTATAATTATGACGAAAACGATTTGACAAAGGATTTCGAAAACGGTAGGTATGCACAATTAAGACATAGTATTACTGCTTCTACAAACCTTCTAAAAGAATATGAGAGTTTTTTACATACCATTAATTTGGGTTCAACGCTATATATATCTAATAGTGCTAAAAAAAGCGGTGATATTTATCCTCTTACAAATGATGATGTTGAATTAAAACCTTTTGCATTGAGCGAAACAACAAAAAACTTAGCTTTTTGGTTAAATCAATCTTTTTATGATAGAGATTTTGCAACTTTATTTTTAAATCATAAGGTTAAACAATCTATTTTATATGAAGATAACGGGACTTCAAGTTTGGGTAATTTAGAAAATGATTTATACTTTTATCATCAATACGGTTCAATATCTAGTAGATTGATTTATAATCATCAAGATGATAAATTAATACAGTCGTCTACGACGATATATTTAACATATAATGATTATTTTTTAAGAACACTTCATTATTGGACGCAAAATACACCGAATTCTAATAAAAAAGATTCCGAAACAATAACATATGAAGCAGGTTTAAAGTTCTGGAAGAATTATAAGTTTTCATATAAGGAAAGTTATAACATAGTTGATAAATTAGTTAATAGAAAAGAGTACAAACTTTCAATAGATAAAGGATGTTGGTTTTTACATTTGAAAATTGCCGATGAGCTTGTATCATCATCGACTATTGATAATACAGGAAGAAGGCAAGATGTTGTTTATGTCATGATTGAATTGAGACCTATGGGTGGATTTGATTATGAGTATAAACGGAAATCAGATAGCAATAATTGATAGTGACACTAGGAACAATTAATGGATAGCAAAAATATTTTTAAAGATAGAATAGAAGGTGTATTATACTTATTAAAGGTATTGCCTGTAGAAAATATGAAATTGGAAAATTGGATTGTTATAGCTACTTCAACCGGTGCGTTACCTATAGCTAAGGAAATAGCAAAAAAGATAAACGCACAAATAGATTATATGTTTACGGCAAAGGTTTTTGCGCCGTTTAACAATGAATGTGAAATTGCTATAGTTACGGAAAAAGAAGAGGTGGTTATACATGAGGAGTTGGTTAGATCGTTTGATATAAATTTGGAGTCTATTTTTACAAAAGCAAAAGATAGATTTGAAAAGATATTAAGTATGGAAATCAAAAAATATCGCCATGAACCAATGAGTGATTTGTTGAATCAAAACGTGCTATTGGTTGATGAAGGCTTAAATACAGGTCTTACAATGATGGCTTGTATTAAAACCGCTATTAAGTTAGGTGCCAAATCCGTTTCCGTGGCTACGCCGATAATACCAACGGCAACGGTTGGTGACCTAGAGTCGATAGCTGATGATTTATATTATTACAAAAATATCGACCATTTTGTGTCAATAGATTTTTATTATAAAGAGTTAGACCATATACCAATGGATGAAATCCAACAATATTTAAAAGGAAAATAATGTCAGTAGTTTGTGAATTTGAAGTAAATAACCAAAAAGAGACCTATACTCTAAACCATGTAGCAAAACAAGCAAACGGTTCGGTAATGCTTAGAGTAGGTAAATGTGTCGTTTTAGCAACCGTTGTAACGGAGTATGATAATCCTGCCAGTGAAGATTTTACACCGCTTACGGTACAGTATATCGAAAAAACATATGCTTCTGCGAAGGTACCTGGAGGTTTTGTAAAAAGAGAAGGTAAACCTAGTGATTTTGAAACCTTAACGTCAAGAGTTATAGATAGAAGCTTAAGACCACTTTTCCCTAAGGGATATGTGTATCCGACAACAATAACGGTTATGGTTTTGAGTGCGGATAAAGATGTAGATTTGCAGGTGGTTGCACTTAATGCTGCTTCGGCTGCTTTGTATCTATCCGACCTTCCTATCAATAAGCTTGTGTGTGGGGTGAGAATAGCAAAGATAAATAATCAGGTTGTTATTAATCCTACTTTTGGTGACCTTAAAGATTCAACTCTTGATTTATATATAGCAGGTAGTGAAAATGAATTGCTTATGATAGAGATGAAATCTATTGCAAGTACACAGATTGTTGAAACCGGTATTGATAGCTTTACGACTACTCACAATACAAACGAAGTATCGGAATCTGAGCTTGTGCAATTAATACAATCCGCACAAGATGCTATTAAAGAAGCAAGCGCAATTTATAAAAAAGGTTTTGAATCTTATAAAAAAGCAGATTTTGCAGTAGAACTAAAACCTTTTTGTGTTAGTGAAAGCGTGATAGAGTATGTGAGAAGAACATATCAAGAGGAAATTAAAAAAGCTCTAACTAGACTTGCAAAAAGTGAAAGAGCAGGTGAATTGAAAGAACTTGCCGTGAAAATTGCTCAAGATGTATTTGTACTAGAAAACGGTTTTGAGTATAAAGAGGTATATGAAGCCGTTAGTATAGTAAAAAAAGAGATAGTAAGAAGTATGATTTTAAATGATCGTATAAGAGCTGACGGAAGAGGGTTGAAGGACGTAAGACCTATAAGTATAGAGACAAATATCTTACCCTCGGCACACAGTAGTTGCTTATTTACTAGAGGAGAAACACAAGCTTTGGTAGTCGGTACTATTGCAGGGCCAAAAGATGGACAGATGTATGAAGTACTGACAGAAAAAAGTACTGAAATAGAAAGATTTATGGTTCATTATAATTTTCCCGGTTTTAGCGTAGGTGAAGCAAAACCGATATTCGGTGTCGGAAGAAGAGAACTAGGACATGGAAATCTTGCAAAAAAAGCTTTAGAAAGTAGTATAAATAAAGATTTTACGGATACGGTAAGATTGGTTTCCGAGATACTCGAATCAAACGGAAGCTCATCTATGGCTACCGTTTGTGGAGGTTCGCTTGCGCTTAAGGCGGCAGGCGTGGATATAAGCGGACTTGTAGCCGGTGTTGCAATGGGTCTAGTAACGGATGAAAACAAATATGCAATTTTAACCGATATAATGGGGCTTGAAGACCATGACGGAGATATGGATTTTAAAGTTGCAGGTACAAAAAACGGTATTACAGCTTTGCAAATGGATATAAAGCTTGGCGGTATTGAGTTAAAAGTTTTGGATGAAGCTCTAGAACAAGCAAAAGAGGGTAGGTTGCATATATTATCCATTATGGAGGATGCCGCATCAAAAATAGAACCTAGTGAGGCGTTGCCTTTGGTAGAACAGTTTTTAATAGATCCTTCAAAAATATTTGCCTTAATAGGTAAAGCAGGTCAAACAATCAAAGAAATCATAGAGATGTTTAATGTGTCTATAGATTTGGATAAAAATAGCGGTAACGTTAAAATAAGCGGTGAAAATAAAGAAGGTATTTTAAAAGCTAAAGACCATATAATAAATATCATTAATAATACGCAAAAAAAATCAAATGCTCCTTTGGATTTTGAAAAAATCTATCATGAAGGTGATATTTTTGAAGCTAAAATAGAAAGAATAGTTGATTTCGGTGCATTCGTGACATTGCCAAAAGGTGGAGAAGGACTGCTTCACATATCAAAAATGTCACCAAAAAGACTCAATAAAGTAACGGACTTATTTAATGTCGGTGACACCGTTGAAATCAAAGTTTTAGGTGTAAAAAAAGATAGAATTGAACTAATAGTGGCAAATTTATAATATTTTAAAGTTTATTTATGATAATATATCAATAAAGTAAGCTTAGATTAGTAAAAATTAAGGGGATTTTATGGCAAAATTATTAATTGTTGATGACTCTACAATGCTAAGGGATATGTTGAGTTATGCATTAAGTGAAGGCGGATATAGCGATATAGTAGAAGCTGTTGACGGTGTTGACGGTCTAGAGAAAGCTAAGGCTGCTATATTCGATTTAATAATTACTGATGTTAATATGCCTAATATGGATGGATTAACATTAATAGGTGAACTAAGAAAACTTTCACAGTATAGTTCTAAACCTATTTTGGTTCTGACTACTGAAAGAAGCGACGAAATGAAAGCAAAAGGTAAAGCTGCCGGTGCTACCGGGTGGGTTGTGAAGCCTTTCGTGCCCGATCAGTTACTAAAAGCTGTTAATATTGTTTTAAACAGATAATTTCACTAAAAAATAAATTACAAAGGTTGTAGCTATGGCTGGTTTTGATATTTCTATGTATAGAGAGATGTTTATGGAAGAGGCTGTTGAGCTGTTTGAATCGGCGGACAATGTTCTTCTTGAGGCAGAAAATAATGGTAGTTTAACAGATGAACAAATGAGTCAACTTTTTAGAGATGTTCATACCTTAAAAGGTAGCGGTGCTTCTGTAGAATTAGTATTTTTTGCTAAGTTTACCCATGAAGTAGAGAATATGATGGATAAGCTAAGAAATCACTCTATAGAATTTATTCCCGAGATGGTTAGTACTCTTATAGACTGTATGGATGTAATGAAAGAGATTCTGCAACTTGAAGCATCGGGAGATATGAACCAAGATAAACTTCAAGAAATGACGGGTTCTTTGCTTGATGAAATTAAAGGCTATTTAAACGGTACCCATGTCTCTTCATCTGAAGTGCAAACTCAAACTCAACATACTCAAGAGGTTGCAAAACAACAAGACGACAGTATAGGATTTTTTGATGAATCAATAGATCCTGATAAATTTAATAAAGCTTACGGCTTTTTTAAAGAAGAGTATCAAGATATTCAGGCTTTTGGTTTTTATAGTGAAGAGTTGCAACAAAAAAGCAAAAATGCACCTTCCGTTTCAATTAAAGATTATAAAGAGAATGATAATTTCGGATTTTTTGATGATATGCCTGAAATTACCCCAGACAATAAAGAGTTAGAGCATAAAAAGGTTGAAAAACCAGTTTCAAAACCTGTAGTTACTCCTACTGTAAAGCCTTCGCCTGCACCTGTAGAAAGAGCATCGATATCTAAAAAAGAAGATGTATCTAATGATGATAAAAAATCTGCTGCTATGTCTGCAGCAACAAATAATATTAGAGTAAATCTAGATAAAATCGATATTTTAATGAATAATGTCGGTGATCTCGTTATTACAAATGCGATGTTGACACAGTTTGCGACTTCAATATCTGAAACGAAAACTAGAATTTCTGTTTTAGAAAGACTTGAGTTACTAGAAAGACACATAAGAGAGATGCAAGACTCTATTATGAGTATAAGAATGGTCCCTATGGAGTCTATTTATTCAAAATTCCCTAAAGTTATTAGGGATATTTCTAAGAAGTTGAATAAAAAAGTTGAATTTAAACATTACGGTGATGCTGTTGAAATCGACAAAGCGATGATTGAAGGTCTTACAGATCCGTTGATGCATATTATTAGAAACTCTTTGGATCACGGTATAGAGACTCCTGAAGATAGGATAAAAGCAGGTAAAGGTGAAGTAGGATATATCACTATCAGTGCAGAACAAGCTAACGGTCAGATGATTATTACTATAAAAGATGACGGTAAAGGTATAAATGTTGCTAAAGTTGCTCAAAGATCGCTAGAAAAAGGGTTGATAGACGAAAATCAACTTGCTCAAATGAATGATAACGATAAAGCAATGTTAATATTCGGTGCAGGTGTAAGTACGGCAGATAAAATTACTGACGTTTCCGGACGTGGTGTAGGAATGGACGTTGTTAAAACAAATATTCACAAGCTAGGCGGTATTATAAAACTTGAAACGGAACTTGGTTACGGTACGATTATAACTATCGTCTTACCATTAACGCTTGCTATTCTTGACGGTCTTGATATAGCCGTAGGTGATAAGAAATTTATATTACCTTTAAGTGCTATCGTTGAATCTTTACAACCTACAAAAGATATGATTAAGAAAATCGGTGACGGTACTCAAGATTTATTGATGTTAAGAGAAGAGTTTATCCCTGTTGTTAAACTATATCAATTATTTAACGATGTTGAGCCTAAATATAAAAATCTTGAAGACGGTATGTTGATAGTAGTAAAAGCAGGTAATCAAAAAGTTGCTTTATTTATAGATGAATTTTTACATCAACATCAAGTTGTTGTTAAGCCTCTTGATAAAAACTTCAGAAGTGTTGAGGGAATAGGTGCCGCAACAGTTAGAGGTGATGGAAGTATAGGTCTAATTTTAGATGTTCTAGGGATTATTGATGCACAGAAAAAAATAGACAGACATGTACTTGAATTTAAAAAACAAAAAGTTTCTTAACGTGACTTTGGAATAATTATTATGCAGGATACTATTCATTTACATGACAGAGTTAAGGAGATTTTATACTCTTTAACCGGTATTACGTTAAACGAGAACAAAGATATAATGATTGCTAATAGATTGCAAAAGTTAAAGCGTGATACAAAATTTGACGGTAATCTTGATGATTTGTTAGCAGCGGTTGAGCAGGGTAGATTTTTAACCGAGTTTATAAACTCTTTTACGACAAATAAGACGCATTTTTTTAGAGAAGATTTTCATTTTGTTGATTTGAGAGATAGGATTTTGCCTCACTTTGCACAAAGCGGCAAAGAGATTAAAATGTATTGTAGTGCTAGCTCAACAGGTGAAGAACCTTATTCTATGGCAATGACCGTAGCCGAAGTATCAGAAATGTTAGGCACTAGAATAAAAGCGTCTATTTTGGCAACAGATATTGATACTAACGTATTACAATATGCTGCTGACGGAATATACAGATATGCAAAAAGTTCAAAAGAATTTCCTGATTGGATACACCCTCAGAAATATTTTAAAAGAAGGGTTCAAAAAAATCTTGCGAGTGAAGAAATACTTATAAAAGTAAAAGATGACTTAAAGAAAATGATAACTTTTGGTGTCTTGAATCTAAGTGATTCTAGTTATCCTTTTGAAAAACATGAGTTTGATGTCATATTTTGTAGAAATGTATTGATATATTTTAGTGATGTGGACCAAAATAAAATATTAAAAAAACTTTTTAAACACTTAAAAATAGATGGAACTTTGTATTTGGGGCACAGTGAAAGTCCACAAGATTTGATTAACTATGTTACAAGAGCGGGACAGAATATATTTGTAAAAAACAAGGATATTGATTGATAATCATAGGGCATAAAGACGGAAGTATTGAGAAAGCCTCTAATGCGAGATTTAACCAGAAGGTAAAAGGTCATTTGGCTCATACCGTAATAGGTGGAGAGTTTGCAGTAGGAAGCGATACGGAACAAATTGCATTCAAAACTCTTCTTGGATCTTGCGTTGCTATTATGTTTTATGATATGGAAGCAAAAATAAAAGGGATGAATCATTTTTTGTTGCCTCATACTAATAGTTCTAATGATAATATGAAGTATGGATTATATTCCGTTGAGGCCATGCTCAATGAAATGTATAAATTAGGTTGCAGAAAACAACATATGGTTGCAAAAATTGCAGGTGGTGCAGATGTTATGAAACTCGGTCACTCAAAAGATACTATAGGTTTTAGAAATGTAAGTTTCGCTAAAGACTTTTGTCAGTCGGAAGGTTTTAGAATTATGTCAGAGCATGTAAGAGGTGAGCATGGTCGTCTTATATTGCTTGCTAATGATTTTGAGACATTTATCAAAGTAACTCAAAAAAGCGAAATAGATGCTCAAATTTCGGCAGACGAAGCAAAACTACAAAGAGAAATTTCAAAAGAACCTGTTATCAAAGAATATGTCGGTAGCGTTGATTTATTTGATATTAACGTCAAAGTTGAACCTGAGATGGAAATCGAATTATTTTAAAGAGGGAGTAAGAAATGTATACCGTGTTAATCATTGATGATTCTCCTTCTATGAGAAGGGTTATAACTGACTTAATCAATCAAATTGACGAGTTTGAAGTCGTGGCTACTGCTACCGATGCCTATGATGCAAGAGAAAAAATAAAAGAGTATGAACCTGATTTGGTGACAATAGATATAAATATGCCTAAAATGGACGGTGTGACATTTTTACGAAACCTTATGCGGCTTCATCCTATGCCTGCCGTTGTAATATCGGGTGAAGGTGTAAGAGGTAATGACATTTTTGACGACGGTGCCGTAGGTTTTATTCCAAAGCCTGAAAATGGTGAAAGTATCGAACATTTTGGAGAGAGAATCAAAGATACTTTGCTCAATTTAACATTCCTTCTTAAAAGATATACATTAAAAAAACCTCAAGGTACTAAAACTATTGTGAATAAAAGAATAACCGATTCAGGCGGTAATTTTGAAGTTGAACGCAAGGTTCATCCGGATGAAGTTTTACCTAAAAGACCTGCTGTTATTAGCGGACCTAGAGTTATAGGTATCGGCTCATCGACAGGTGGTGTTGAGTCTTTATTAAAAGTTTTTTCAGGGCTTATAGAGGGATTACCGCCTATTATAATTACACAACATATACCGTACGGTTTTTCAAGCTCTTTTGCCCAAAGACTTAATCAAAGTTCTTCCGTTACTGTGTATGAAGCTGAAGACGGTATGATTCTTGAACGTTCTCATGCATATTTAGCTCCCGGTAACAAACATTTAACATTGGAAAAACTAAGGGATAACTCCTATAAAATAGTGCTACTAGACATGGTAAAGGTAAGTAGGCACAAGCCAAGCATAGATATTATGTTTAGAAGTATGAATAATACCGTAGGCGGTAGCGCTATGGCTATCATGATGACTGGTATGGGTGATGACGGTAGCATAGGCATGAAAGAGCTTTTTGATAGCGGTGCATACACGGTAGCCCAAAATGAAGAGAGTTGTGTAGTATTCGGTATGCCTGCAAAAGCAATAGAAGCAGGTGCAGTTAAGGATGTATGTCACTTAAATGATATATCAAGATATATTATAGAATTTGCAAATAATAAAAGACGCTAAAACTTTCTAATTATCGAAGATTTCAGCTGTTTTTTTGAGCCTATTCTTATCAAAATGGGTGTATATTCTTGACGTATTAATGTCACTATGACCAAGGGCTTCTTGAACTAAAATTAAATCATGACTTTCATTATATAGTTTTGTACCGAAACTATGTCTCAACATATGAGCACCGTTTTTTTCTTTTCTAAGTCCTGCTACGAGTAATATTTTTTCCATTACATATGATACGTAAGGTTGAGATAGTTTTTGACCGGTTCTGCTACAAAAAAGTAAATCACAATCTAATGGGCGATATTCAAGCCACTCTTGCATATCTTTTATAACTTTTGATTGCTTTAACATAACTACACGATATTTATTCCCTTTACCCTGAACTTGAATTATATAATAACCGCTACTATCAAGCACAATATCTTTTTGTTTGATATTTAGTGCCTCACTAACCCTAAGTCCGGTAAATAGTATAGTCTTGATTAAAAGCCTATTCTTAGCTGCAGAGTAGGGCTTAAACTCTGTTTTATCAATGGCATCCAAAAACCTTTTTATCTCATCATCATTTAAATGACTAGGGAGTTTATTCCCTTTAGAACTTCCTAGTCCTGCCCAGTTTTTAAGCTCAAAACCGTACACGTATGAATTACCGCTTGAATCTTGATTTTGTTTGTCTATATATTTAAAAAAAGCCAAAATCGCATTTTTGTAGTTTTTTTTGGTAGCATCGCTTAATTTTGAAGTATGAATTGCCAAAAAATCAATTAAAAACTCTTGATCTATCTCTTTTAAAGATGCAAAACCGAGTTTGCATAACTCGTAGTATAGTTTCTCCAAAGGGTTTATAAATGTATTAATTCCTATAAGACCGCATTGTCTCGCACTTTTTGCCAACTCTTTAATTTCATTCATGGACGAAATGTTTTTACGAAATTTATAAAGTATTTGTTGAAAACGGTCTATGTCTTCAACTTGTCTGTTAGAAAGCGTTGTTAGTTTCATTTTAATAAAATTTTGAATCCAAAACAATAAGCTTTTGTCGAAATTATCACAAAAATCAATAGAATATCGCATAAAAAACCTTTAAAGTATCATGAGCTCAATTATAATATATATTACTTTAGAAGCTAATTTATGAAAACCTTACATAAGGCATAATAAGTTTTTAATCATACAAAGAATATAATAAACATTCCAAAATTTAAATCTGAAGTGCAATTTTTTGACCTAAAAAATTATACC
>DYJR01000092.1 GCA_020723015.1 Arcobacter nitrofigilis | reverse complement strand
AACAGATTGTGGCTTAATTATATTATGTTTATTATTTTAAATGGTATTATTGCAACTCCCGCTTGTATACGGTGCTTGACACCCATGGTCGTAGTACAAACACCCCTCTAGTTCACCGAATCTATGATTATCTACTTTATATTCAAAGTATTCATTTCTAACGCAACCGTTATGTATCGTGTATGCAAAATACTCTTTAGGTCTTAAGTAACTATCCAAAGGAATATCAAAATGTTGTTTAATAGAATATAACGTATTTATAAGTATTTCAGGCTGTATAGGGCAACCTGATATTGATATGGTTTTGGCTCTTAAGTGTAAAAATTCATCTTGCAAGTTTTCACCCAGAAAATGAAGTCCCGCAGGGTTTTTGTATGAAGCATATTGGAAAATACCGCCGAATGTTGCACAAGTTCCTACGGTAATGATTTTTTTAACGGTTTTGGAATATCTATGTATGATGCTTTTGATATTTTTATCAGCCCTTTGGAAATCATCCGCCACTGCACCGTCAAGGAGTAAAATATCGCACTCTTTTGTATTTTGCGTAATTTCTAATAAAGTGTATGTGCTATCCAAAATAGGGTGATAAATAAACTCAAAGTCATTTAAAAAAATATCTATATGTAGGTAGGTCAAAAAAGAGTGAACATTACCGTAACAACTGATACCGCTTAGCCAAAGTATCTTAGTTTTCATCTATATTCACCTTTTTTAGATTTATTTCTTTAGTGCATTGTATATATTGTCTGCTATATCTTCCACGTAAAAATTTAGTTTATTAGGTAGTATTTTCTCACCGTTTAAAAATACCATACCGCCCAGGTATCCCATAAAAAGACCGAATGCACTAAAGAAGTCTTGGTCTTTTAGTTCCCCTTTTTGTACACCCTCTTCAAAAAATATCATAATCTCGGTAACAAATTCACTAACACAAGCCATACCTTCGCAACCGTCTTTGAAAACTTCTCTGTTCGATAAATAAACTCTCAAAAAATAATCAATCATTTCAGGTCTTGATTTGGCAATATCAAAATACATAATCACTATTTTTTTCGTTTTCTCTTTGGTTGAAATATCTTGTTCGTTTATCTCTTTTAGTTTTTCACCGAGATAGACGGAAATGTACTTTATAATTTCTTTTGCTAAAATATCTTTTGATTTGAAATAGTTGTACATATTACCTACACTCATTTTAAGTGAATTTGCAATATCGGGTATGGTAGTAGTATAAAAACCTTTGAGTGCAAAAAGCTCTAGTGCAACGTTCATAATCTGCTCTTTTTTTGTTAATCTTTTTTGTGGCATTTGATTATCCTATAAAAATATCAATAACGATACAAATAAAAAACACTATTCCCAAATAACCGTTTATCGTGAAAAATGCACGGTCTATTTTGCAGAAATCTTTATTCACCAAATAGTGTTCATAGCTTAGCATCAAAGCACCGAATACTAAGGCAACATACGCAAAAATACCTAAATTTGCTTCTATTACGAATAATAGCCAAAAAATAATAGTCAACGTATGAAATAGCTTTGAAATCAAAAACGTCTTTTTAGCACCGAATTTTGACGGTATTGAGTGAAGTCCCAGCTCTTTGTCTACCTCTATATCTTGCAAAGAATAAAGCAAATCAAAGCCGGCTACCCAAAACATCACACCGATACTTAGATAAATAGTCCACAGATAAATAGTTTCACTGACCGCTACTACACCTGCAAGCGGTGCTAAAGCCAAAGATACACCGAGTATAATATGAGCTAAGAAACTAAATCTTTTAAAGTATGAATAACTCCCTATGATAAATAAAATAGGGATACTAAGAATAAATGCGAGGTTATTGACAAAGTATGCAACCACCACGAAAATAGAAGCATTTAAGATAGTAAATGCAAGTATATGCTCCGGCTTTACACGTCCGTCAACGCTAGGTCTGTTTATGGTTCGTGGGTTTAGGGCATCTATATCTCTGTCTAAATATCTATTGAGTCCCATGGCAAAATTTCTCGCACTAAGAGCAGCAAATAACCCTAATACTAATAATCCCCATCCAAACCATCCGTTTGCAGAAACTACCATGGCTATAAATATAAAAGGTAATGAAAAAATAGAATGGCTAAATGCTACCAACTCGTTGAAATCTTTTAGTTTTTGTATAAATGTGTTCATAAGTTGTATTTTAGCAAAAAAAAGGTTGGCTTTTGATAAGCCAACCTTTTTTTATAATTCAGATTTTAAGATAGCACCGCTACTTGCATTTGTAACTAGTGTTCTATACTGACCTAACCATCTTGATTTAAGAGGTTTTATTACAGGTTTAAATTCCGCTTTTCTTTTTGCAATCTCTTCATCGCTTAAATTTACTTGTAGTATGTACTGATCCACATCTATATGTATCTCATCACCGTCTTTTAGTAATCCTATCATACCACCTTCAGCTGCCTCAGGTGAAACGTGACCTATACTAGCACCTCTTGTTGCACCGCTAAATCTTCCGTCTGTTATAAGTGCTACTTTATCACCTAATCCCATACCCATGATAAGAGATGTAGGTGCAAGCATCTCTTGCATACCAGGACCTCCCCTTGGACCTTCGTATCTGATTACTACGACATCTCCGGCTTTTACCTTACCGCTTGTTATTCCTAAGATTGCCTCAGGTTGTCCGTCAAAACATACGGCACGACCGGTAAATACTCTACTACCCGTAATTCCGGCAGTTTTGATAACGGCACCTTGTTCTGCTAAGTTACCGTAAAGTATCGCAAGACCCCCTACCGCAGAGTAAGGATTGTCTATAGTGTGGATAATATTCGTATCTTTGATATATGCGTCTTTGATTTTTTCCAATACGCTCTCGCCACTTATGGTAAGATTATCAAGTAGTATATCATCTCCACGTTTGCTCATCTCTTTCATAACGGCATTTACGCCACCTGCTTTATTTATATCTTCCATATGAACGGTACTTAAACTAGGAGATATTTTTGCAATATGAGAAACTTTTTTGCTTATTGCGTTGATATCGCTTAGCTCAAAATTAACTCCGGCTTCTTTTGCAATAGCCAACATATGTAAAACCGTATTTGAGCTTCCACCCATTGCCATATCTACAGCAAACGCGTTTCTTACGGCATTTTCATTTAATATGTTCGTTAATTTGAATTTTTTAGTAAGCTCTTTATCTTTTGCTATTTCACAAATTCTTCTTGCAGCTTTTCTATAAAGTTCTTCTCTCTCAGGAGTCAAAGCCAAAATAGTACCGTTGCCAGGTAGTGCTATACCCATCGCTTCCATCAAAGTATTCATAGAGTTTGCAGTAAACATACCGCTACAGCTTCCACCGCTCGGACATGCGTTACACTCTATATCTTTTAGTTCATCAACGCTTATTTGACCTGCTTCGTATTTACCTACCGCTTCAAATGCAGTAGCCAAATCTATAGGCGTACCCTCTTTTGTATAACCTTTTGCCATAGGTCCGCCGCTTACAAATATTGTCGGAACATCAACTCTCAATGCACCCATTATCATACCAGGTACTATTTTATCACAGTTTGGTATAGCTATCATTGCATCAAGTTTGTGTGCATTCATAACCGTTTCTATAGAGTTTGCTATTATTTCTCTTGAAGGAAGAGAAAAAAGCATACCGTCATGCCCCATTGCTATACCGTCGTCAACACCTATAGTATTAAATTCAAACGGTACGCAACCTGCTTTTCTTATCTCGTCTTTTATTATATCGCTTACTTTGTCCAAAAAGAAATGCCCCGGGATAATCTCTATAAAAGAGTTTGCAACACCGATAAACGGTTTATCAAAATCTTCATCTTTTAAGCCTGTAGCTCTAAATAAACTTCTATGAGGGGTTCTATTGTGCCCTTTTTTTACTTCATCACTTCTCATACATTACCTTTATATTGCTTTTAAAAAATTGTTCTAATTATACCAAACAACTAATAAAAAGATGATTTTAAAAGAAATTTAGAAAAATATATATTTTTTTGTAAAAAACCCTTTACATTTAATTTTTTTTTTGCTATAATTCCAGTCCAAATTTGATGAAAGCACTTCAATAGTGTTGCGGGCGTAGCTCAGTGGTAGAGTGCAACCTTGCCAAGGTTGATGTCGCGAGTTCGAATCTCGTCGCCCGCTCCATAAGCTTTTTTCATTTTTGCGAGTGTGGCGGAATAGGTAGACGCGCAGGACTTAAAATCCTGTTCCGGTTTCGGAGTGTGAGTTCGATTCTCACCATTCGCACCATAAATTTGGTGTTAATAGAACTTGATAATCGGCGACATCGCCAAGTGGTAAGGCCGGAGCCTGCAAAGCTTCTATCCCCGGTTCGAATCCGGGTGTCGCCTCCATTGGCTTATCGCCATTTTTTATTGTAGAGGGTTGGCTGAGCGGTTGAAAGCACCGGTCTTGAAAACCGGCGAGGTGAGAGCCTCCGAGGGTTCGAATCCCTTGCCCTCTGCCATATACCTATTTAATACAATCCAATCATATCTTACAAACTTCAACAAATTCCAATCCCCCATTCAAAACTCAATTATTTTGTAATTAGTATATTGGTATATTGGTATATTGGTATATTGGGGACGAAAAAGTCTTCCCAATACACTAATAACTAATTACCAATTACTTACTTAAAACGCTTCCCACTCAT
>DYJR01000013.1 GCA_020723015.1 Arcobacter nitrofigilis | reverse complement strand
CTCGAACCCTCGACCTCCGGCTTATGAGACCAGCGCTCTAACCAGCTGAGCTACCTTGACACATCTTTAATTAAACTTTGCTTCAGTTTCGTAGAAACTTTATTATGAACAAGTTTTGAGAGTGGGATTATATCTACTTTTTCAACATTTGTCAATTAAAACTAGCTTAAATTAACCTAATTTATTAAAAGAATAGTAGCTATCCCTAAAAAAGCAAAAAAACCTACAATATCGGTTAGTGTAGTAAGCACTACAGAGCTTCCAACGGCAGGGTCTATATCAATTTTTTTAAGAATTAAAGGTATTACGGAACCAAAAAAACCGGCAACCAACAAATTAGCTATCATAGCTAGAAGTATGACAACTCCTAACATAAGATTATTAAACCATACAGCTGCAACAATTCCGGCTAGAATACCGAATATTAGTCCGTTGGAAATAGCAACCAAAACTTCTTTTTTAACTATTTCTTTACTATTATCATCATCAACTTTTCCAAGTGCTAATTGTCTTATCATGGTAGCAAGAGATTGGGTACCGGCATTCCCACCCATAGAGGCGACTATAGGCATTAAAATAGCAAGAGCTACAAGGCTTTCAATAGTGGCTTCAAAGAGTCCTACGACACTAGCTGCTAACATAGCTGTAAAAAGGTTTACAAATAGCCACACACCTCTTTTTTTTGTTGTAGTTAACACATTGTCGTCATGTTCGTAGTCTTCATTAATACCGGCTAGTTGGTATATTTGGTCCGTTGCATTTTGTTCTATAATATCTATAATGTCATCACTTGTAATCCTCCCAAGCAATCTTCCTTTATATCCGACTACTGCTATTACCGAAAGGTCATATTGTTCAAACATTTTTACTACTTCATCTATATCTTCATTCACACTCACGCTTATCGGTCTATTTGTTGCTTCTATATTATCTAAAATTTCTTTGTATGTCTTATCAAAATCATATATTATCAAATCTTCCAAATTAATTGCATTAACAAGATGTCCATTTTCATCGGTTATATAAACTTGGTGTATATTTTCTAGTTCATCGTTGGCTTTTGCAATTTTGAGTCTTTCTATTGATTCTTTTATAGTTTCCGTAACCTTTGCACTAAATAGCTCAGTTTGCATAAATGCACCGGCAACATCATCTTCATAACGTTGAAGCCATTTAATATCTTGTTGATCTTCTTCTTCAAGGGAGTTTAAAATCTCGTCAGCTTTTTCTTGGTCATATTCTGCAATTTCTTGAATAATATCCGTTGCATCGTCAGTATCAAGCTCTTCTATTGCATCTGTTAGTTTGTCTATACTTAATGCTTCATACGCTAGTTCTTTCGTATTTTCTGGGAGTTCAAGTAAAACTTCACCTAAGAGTTCTTCAGGAATTTTAGATAATACTTCTTGAAATTCTTCGATACTCTCTTTTTTGATCTTTTTGAGAACTTTTGCAATATCCGTCGGGTGTAAGGTCTCTATTTTTTCTAATAGTTCTATAGCATCTTTTGTAGTGATAGATGTTTCTTGCATATTATTCCCTAAGTATTTAAATTTGATGAATGTTCAAAAGCTTCAATTTTATAAGGTTTTGATTCCAATTTGGTTGCATTTTCGATTTCTTGTTTCAAAATATTAGCTTTTTTGAGGAATATTTGTTTCTCTTTTGCCGGTAATTCTTGTCTTGATGAGTTTATTACTTTCAGTGGGTCCACGGCACGTCCGTGAAGATACACTCCAAAATGTAAATGTGGTCCGCTACTAAGTCCCGTACTTCCTACGTATGCTATTAAATCACCCTGTTTTATATTTTTACCGCTTTTGACATTTTTTGCATAACCGTTTAGATGTGCATAAAGAGTTTTGTAGCCGTTTTTATGTTGTATTTCTATAGTTTTACCGTAACCGCCTTTTGTACCTACAAAAGTTATTTTGCCGTCTGCTGCAGCATTAATTTGTCTACCCGTCGGTGCCGCATAGTCAACTCCCAAATGGGGTCTGTATATTTTTAGTACAGGATGAAATCTTTTTAAATCAAAGGGGCTTGATATACGTTTGTATTGAAGGGGAGTCCTCATAAAAAAAGTATTTAAACTTCTTGCTTTTTCATCGTAATATCTACCGTCTATATCGTTTTTAAACACATAATTAGCCTTAGCTTTACTTTTAATCATAGCAACGTCAACTTCAGGAGTTCCGAAAAAACGCCCCATACGAACTTTATGCTTATATTTAATAGCTACTATATCACCCACTTGTAATCTATTAAAACTAACGCTTTTATTAAAAGCCCTTATAAATTCATTTGCTAATGCTTTATTGCCTGTATTACTTAAAATATCTTGATACGGAGAGCTAGAAATCGGTATTACTATAGTTTGTTCAATTGACATTGTCTCTATGGACACGAAGTCTAATTTATATTCATTATCACTTGTTTGTGATAAATGTATTTGCATCTCCTCACTTATTGGGATAAGAGCGTGTTTTAGTCTGCCTGAAGAGTCTACTAATTGTTGAAATTTGGTCTCCGCAGCTATCTCGGCACACAACTCTTTATCCGTTTCCGATAAGTCATAATATAAGTGTTGCGGTATCCCTTTTTTTTCAAAATACGTTAGTAAAGTTTCGCCCTTTGGCCAAGGAGATTCTTCTAATTGTGTTGCATCAATATTGATAATTGCAAATAGTTGATATGTGGTAAATAGTATTAAAAATATAAAAATTCTCATTAGCGACCTTTAAAGCAGATATAGTTAAATTGTTTTAAATGAGTTTTATTATACAATTTTACTACTTAAAAAATAGGCTAAAATAGACCTTTACTTATTAAATTAATTTATATTTTCAGAATTTGGAGTGGTTTTTGTTAAGAAAAATATTATTTTTATTGTTGTGTTGTGATTTGTTGTTACTTGCAAATCCTTTGGTTGATTTGTATAGAACAAAGGGTATTAGTGCTGTTGAAGATGAGATAAATAAATCGTTACAAGATGTAAATTATTGGAAAAAAGCACTTTTAGATGAAGATTTACGTTTTGGATATTTAAGTAACTTTGATTATGTCCTTGTAAGTCATAAGTCTGATTTTAATTTAGAAGTTTTTAAAAAAAGCGGTTCAAAAAAGTATGATAAAATTTTTAACTCAAAAATTTTAGTAGGTCAAGCAAGCGGAGATAAACAGATAGAAGGTGACCTTAAAACACCTGTAGGGGTTTATGAATTAGTTAGGAAAAATACAAATGTAGATCCTTTTTATGGACCTTTGGCTCTTGTAACTTCTTATCCTAATTTATTTGATATGTCACTTGGAAAAAACGGGCACGGTATATGGATTCACGGTGTACCTGAAGCATCTCAACGAGATAATTTTACACAGGGTTGTATAGCTATGGAAAATGACGCTTTGTTGAAGCTAGACGGTTTAATAGATTTTCAGAAATCTATTTTATTAATCAATGAAAATGAATTTACTCAAACCAATATTGACGATATATCATCAATATTTGCGTCTATTTACGCTTGGCAAAACAGTTGGAAAATGAATGATTTAAATACATATCTTAGTTTTTATGATGATGGGTTTTTAAGGGTAAAGCAAGGTGGTATTAAAGAAGATTATAATTCTTTCAAAAGATATAAGAGCATAATATTCGGTAGAAATGAGAGAAAACAAATCGTTTTTTCAGATATAAATATTATTCCATATCCAAATATCGGTAAAAAGAAGTTATTTAAAATAGAGATGCAACAAGATTATTGGGCACCTAGTTTTCAATCGAGCGGTAAAAAAACTTTGTATGTGGAACTGAAAAACGGTAAAATATCTATCCTAACCGAAAGCTAATATTATATTTTACTATTAGCTTTTAGGTTTTTTGTAGATTTTTTTAACGTTTTGCATGCTAGAACTCATATTTAAAAGCAACATATCACATAAAACTAGTGCCATCATACTTTCACATACTACACTACCTCTTATCGCCACACATGGGTCATGACGTCCCTTTAAAAAGTAAGTAGTATCGTTGTTTTGTATGTCAACGGTTTTTTGTTCTATGAAAATAGAGGGAGTAGGTTTGAAATAAACTTTTGTATTTATTATATCACCGTTACTTATACCGCCTAGTATCCCTCCGCTATGATTTGAACAAAATCCGCTACTTGTTATCTGATCGTTATTGTATGAGCCTTTAAGTGTTGCACTATTAAAGCCTTCACCTATTTCTACGGCTTTGACGGCATTTATATTCATCATTGCATTCGCTATTTGGCTATCTAGTTTATGATACATAGGTTCTCCAAGCCCTGCAGGAACGCCGTAAGCTTTGACAAGCACTACGCCACCTACGGAATCATGGTTATTTAAAGCATCCTTGACGGCATTCTTTTGTCTTTCTTCTTGATTTTTATCCAATGCAAAAATTTCACTTTTTCTTGCATAATCAAAATCCAATTCTTGGGCTTCTATACCGTCTATTGCATAGATACCGCTTTTGACTTCAATTCCTACTTCTTTTAGTATTAGTTTAGCTATAGCTCCTGCTGCGACTCTAGCCGCAGTTTCTCTTGCACTACTTCTTCCACCGCCCCTATAATCTCTAATTCCGTATTTATGAAAGTATGTAAAGTCGGCATGTCCAGGGCGAAACAAATTTTTTACGTTTGAATAATCACTGCTTTTTTGGTTTGTATTGTATATAACCATCGCTATAGGAGTTCCCGTACTTTTACCTTCAAAAACACCGCTTAAAATCTCTACTTTATCATCTTCTTTTCTTTGTGTTTCAAGCTTACTTTTGCCTGGTTTTCTTCTATCAAGTTCACTTTGAATAAATTTCATATTTATTTTAAGACCTGCGGGAACACCGTCTACTATACACCCTATAGCTTCACCGTGGGATTCCCCGAAAGTAGTAAATCTAAATTTGAGACCAAAACTATTCATATATTAACCTTATTTTTGTAATTTTTCTAAAGCTATTTTTGCAGCTTCTTGTTGAGCTATTTTTTTACTTTTGCCTTTTCCTGAGCCTAAGTTTTTGTTATCAACCCAAATTGATACTACAAACTCTTTTTTATGGTCAGGTCCATAACTCGCTTCAAGTCTATATTCAGGGGTAACTGCAAAATTTGCTTGGGTTAGTTCTTGTAGAGCTGTTTTATAATCGTAAAAAAGAGTATCTATAGTAATTTCTTCGTAACACTCATCAAGTAATCTTAGCATTATTGATTTTACTTTATCTATACCCGACTCAAGATACATAGCACCCATTATAGCCTCAAAAGCATCTGATAAAATAGATGGTTTTTGTCTGCCGTTATTTCTTTCTTCAGCACCTGAAATAAAGATATGTTTGCCAAGTTCTATTTTGTTTGCTAGTTTTGTAAAAGCTTTTTCATTTACAAGAGTCGCACGAAGTTTTGAAAGCTCGCCTTCACTTGAATTTGGAAATTTATGATACAAATATTCACCTACTATAAGGTTAAGTACGGCATCACCTAAGAACTCTAAACGCTCGTTGCTATAAGGTTTTTTATAACTTTTATGGGTGAGTGCTTGGGTTATAAGATTGGTGTTTTTAAACTCATAACCCAAACACTTTGTTAGTTTGTCAAAATTTTCCATTTTTATTCCATTTGAAATTTTTTTGCTTGAGATTTAGCTATTTTATCACACTCTTCATTTTCATCATGTCCGTTATGCCCTTTGACCCAAGAGGCATTTATTCTATGATTTTGTGAAGCCGTGATATACTCTTGCCAAAGCTCAATATTTTTGATAGGTTTTTTATCAGCCGTTCTAAAACCGTTTTTTTGCCAGTTCTTAAGCCACTCGTTTATACCTTGAACAACATACTTCGAATCACTTATTATCTCAACATCACAAGGCTCTTTTAATGCCTTAAGACCCTCAATTACCCCAAGAAGCTCCATTTGGTTGTTGGTGGTATTTTTTGCACCGCCCGATAATATTTTGCACTTATCTTTGCATTTTAATATCGTGCCGTACCCACCTGGTCCTGGATTGCCGAGACTTGAGCCGTCACTGTAAAGATAAATTTTCTTCAATATTCATCCTTTTGATGAGCTTTGATTTGACGCTAAAAGACAAAATAGAGTGACAATGCGGACATCTCGGTTCATACATAGGGTGTGTTTTTTTACATTTTTTACATACAAAATCAAATCCTAAATCCACTCTATCTCTCAAATCTTTATCACCGGTATTAAGTAGAGATAGTATATCCAAATCTACTATAGAAGTAGCTTTACAACCCTTTTGCAAATACCCTTTTGCACTGTAAATTTGAGTGAGTAGGTCATTTTGTTTTACTACATCGAAATTTACGTCATCAAATTGAATATACCATAGTAAATCTATAATATCTTTGATTTCAAATTGATATATCATATCCCAAAATAGTTTTTTGTTATAAATTAATAGATATTGTGCCGTTAATCTAGTAGTATTTTTAGCTACGTTAAAAATACTCAAAATCTGTTCTGTCTTTTTGTCGTATGTTAGTAAGGAATCATTCATGATTTTTTGCATCATTATATATATTTGTTCTTCTTTTGTATCAAATTTCAACTCATTCAATGATTCTATGGTATCAAGTGCCTTATCCCAATCTTTAAGTTTTTCATAGCATAGTAACAGATATTTTAGAGCATTTGTATTTCTAGGGGAAAATTCTAGTAGTTTTAAAAATACATCCACAGAACGTCTTAGAAACCCACTTTTAAAATATGTAGTTCCTAGCATTTCAAGTAATTCTTCTTTTTTGACCTTGTCTTGTACATGCTCAAGTAGAGTAAGATATATCGAGATTGATTTATTATAATTACCCTTATGTACGAAAGATGAAGCAAGTAACATAATAGAATCAAAGGGTAAATTATACGTTTTATATAGATGTACGTAATCAGATTCATCCAGATTTCCTATTCCAAATCTTTCAAGAAGTTCTTTGTACTCGCTACGAGCAAGTTTTTCTTTATATATGTTATATGAATAAGTTAAAAAAGATGCAACAAAAATTATCAAAAAGAAAACTACGATACCGAAGAGTGGGTCATAATAATCTATAAATATTCCGTCCAAATATAGCCTTTATTATAATTTATTAGATATAATTGCAATATGATAGCAAAAGAGTCCATAGAAAATCTTAAAAACAGTATTGATATCGTTGATATTATATCACAATTTATTCAATTAAAAAAAAGTGGAGCTAATTTTAAGGCATGTTGTCCTTTTCATGGAGAGGATACTCCATCGTTTGTAGTAAGCCCTGCAAAGCAAATTTACCATTGTTTTGGATGTGGAGTAGGTGGAGATGCCGTAAAATTTGTTATGGATTATGAAAAGTTAAGCTATCCCGAGGCTGTAGAAAAATTAGCGACTTTAACAAATTTTTCCCTTACCTATACCGAAAATACAAATCAAAAAGAGCAATTAAATTCAAGTATTTTAGAGTCGATAAATAACTATTACAAAAAATCTCTTATAGACCATAAAGAATCATTGGATTATTTGAAAAATAGGGGTATTTCAGACTATTCCATAGAAAAGTTTGAGATAGGTTATGCCCCTGCTTCAAAAGATACTATTAATTATATCAATCAAAATTTCTTAAATATTGCCGATGCAAAAGATTTGGGAGTATTGAGTAGCGGTGAAAACGGTCTATATGCAAGATTTATAGAGAGAATCACTTTTCCTATATATACATACAATGAAAAACTTGTAGGATTTGGAGGTAGGACTATCACAGGTCACGGTGCCAAGTATGTAAATTCACCTCAAACCAAACTATTTAATAAATCAAAGCTTTTATACGGTTATCACTTAGCAAAAAAATCGGTAATGCAAAAAAAAGAGATTATCGTAACTGAAGGGTATCTTGATGTTGTTATGCTTCATCAAGCAGGGTTTGAAAACTCTGTAGCGACATTGGGTACGGCTTTGACGTTAGAACATTTACCGTTACTAAAAAGGGGAGAACCTAGAGTTATAGTAGCTTATGACGGAGATAAGGCAGGGCTTAATGCCGCATATAAAGCAGCTCACATACTTTTATCAAATAACTTTGAAGGCGGTGTAGTGATATTCGGTGGAGGGCTTGACCCTGCCGATATGGTAAAAGACGGTAAAATAGAAGAGTTACAAAATATTTTTCAGTACCCTATGTCTTATACAAAATTTATTATAGAATACATTATAGGTGATTTTGATTTAAATATCCCGGAGATGAAACAAAAAGCCTTAAATGAACTAAATTCATTTTTATTATCTTTAAATCCTGTTTTACAAGAGGAATATAAACCTTATATCGCATCGAAACTAAATATAAATCCATCGTTAATTAGAACCGTTTTAACGAAAAAAACACAAAGACGTTATGATGTTGAGTTACAAAATTTTGATATTGCGGAGTTATCAATAATAAAAACTATTTATCAAAACAAAGAGAGTCTAGACCTAATAATTGATTATTGCGACGGTAGTATGTTTTATACACATAAATTAGAGTTTGAAATGGCTTTAAACAATGAAGATACCCCAGAACTTAGAGGACTTTTGTTAAATGATTCTATAAAAGTATATTCTAATGATGAGTTAAAGCAACAATTACGGTTTTTTTTGATAAAATTTCATGAGAAAACGTTAAACACTATCTTGAGCGATCAAGAGATGGATTCTAGACAGAAGTTTATTGAGATACGAAAAACAAGAGAAGCTATCAACAATCTAAAATCAAAAGGTTTATACTCTACAAAAGTGTAGTTTAATTTAATGTAAGAGGTGATAATATGGAATTTTTAAAATCAAATAATGTACCGCAAGCTATAGGACCTTACTCTCAAGCTATTAGGGTAAACGGATTAATATACACGTCAGGGCAAATAGCTCTTACTCCGGAAGGTGAGATGGTGGAACCGGATATCAAAAGGCAAACAAGACAAGTTTTGACAAATTTAAGAAACTTACTTGAAGATTCGGGAAGCGGTCTACATAATGTCGTAAAAGCAAATATATATTTGGCAAATATGGAAGATTTCGGCATAGTAAACGTTATATATGCAGAGTATTTTGGAGACCATAAACCTGCAAGAAGTACGGTAGCGGTTAAGACTTTGCCTAAAAATGCACTTGTTGAAATAGATGTTATTGCAACGGCAGGTCTCGGCAATTTAATGTCTTAAATAATAGACGTATGATATTTTAGTCTAAAACAATTTGGAAATAATACTTTAGTTTAATCTTAGTTTAAACTTATTTTAGATATCATACGGCTCACGAAAAAATTGAGGGTAGTAGAATGTATGCAATTATTAAATGTGGTGGAAAGCAATATAAAGTTTGTGTCGGTGATATAATCAACGTTGACAAACTAAGCAAAGAACCTAAAGAAAATATTGAAATCAGCGATGTTCTTGCAGTAAACGACGGAGAACTAAAAACTGGTGAAGCTGCTAAAAATGCAGTAGTAAGTGCTGTTGTTATAAATGAAGGAAGAGGTAAAAAAGTTATTATCTACAAAAAAAGAAGAAGAAAAGATAGCAAACTAAAAAGAGGTTTCAGAAGAGACTTCACTAGAATCCAAATTACTAACATAGCAGCATAATTTAAGGAGAAAACATGGCTCATAAGAAAGGTCAAGGTAGTACACAGAATAATAGAGATTCAGCTGGTAGAAGGCTTGGTGTAAAAAGATTTGGTGGTGAAGCAGTAAGAGCTGGAAACATCATCATCAGACAAAGAGGAACAAAAGTTCACCCTGGAGCAAACGTAGGTATGGGTAAAGATCATACAATTTATGCTCTAATTGACGGCGAAGTTAAATTCGAAATCAAAGACAAAAATAGAAAAAAAGTTTCTGTTTACGCAGCTTCTTAATAACAAGCTCTATTAAACTTTAATTTAAAAAAAGGTACTATATGGCAATATAATTGCTAGTAGTACCTTTTTTTTTGCACAGTCATAATTATTAAGTATCTAGTGAAGATATGGTATCGGTATTTACTAATCATGATTAATCAAGGAAAAAAATGTTTGTAGATAGTATAAAAGTAACGATTAGTTCCGGTAAAGGTGGAGCGGGTTGTGCATCATTTAGAAGAGAAAAATATGTTATAAAAGGTGGACCTGACGGCGGAGACGGTGGAAAGGGCGGAAATGTATATTTTGTCGTAGATAACAATACTGATACCCTTTCTGCGTTTAAGGGTAAAGCTCATTTGAAAGCATCCAACGGTCAAGCAGGTATGTCAAGACAGAAATACGGTAGGTCAGGTGAACACTTGTATTTAAAAGTTCCACTTGGAACTCAAGTAATAGATGATGAAACAAACGAAATTTTGCTAGATTTGGTAAATCCTAGCGATGAGCCTGTGTTGTTTTTGGAAGGTGGAAAAGGTGGACTCGGAAACGTACACTTTAAAAACTCTACAAATCAAAGACCTACATATTGTCAGCCAGGACTTCCAGGGGTTACAAAAGAGATTAGACTAGAGTTAAAGCTTATTGCTGATGTTGGACTTGTAGGCTATCCAAACGTAGGTAAGTCAACACTTGTTTCTACAGTGTCAAACGCTAGACCTTTAGTGGCTGATTATGAATTTACTACATTAACGCCTAGTCTAGGAGTAGTTGATATAGGAGAGTATGACTCATTTGTAATGGCTGATATTCCAGGTATTATAGAAGGTGCTAGTGACGGTAGAGGACTTGGAATTGAGTTCTTAAAACACATAGAAAGAACAAAAACACTACTTTTTGTAATAGATATAGCAAATTATAGAGATATAAAAGAGCAATATGATACTTTAAAAGTAGAAGTACAAAAGTTTTCTCAAGAGTTAAGCGGTAGAAGATTTGCTATAGTGTTTTCAAAAGTAGATGCTATGACGCAAGAAGAAGCTGATAAAATTATAGAAACTTTTATCAAAGAGTTGAAGTTAAAAGCAGAACCGAATGAGAAGATAAAGGGTAAATGTTACGTACAAGATTATAAAAATCCAACGTTTAAATATGATGATAAAAAACCTTTCTTTATAATGGGTATTTCATCTGCAACTCATTATAATATTGACCCATTGAAATATGCATTGTTTGATTTAATAAAATTATAATATTAAGTATTAAAGAGGAATTATGAAAAGAATTGTACTAAAAGTAGGTAGTGCGGTTTTAACACAAAACGGTGCGTTAGCACTAGATAGATTACAAAATCTTGTAGAATTTATTGCTCAGTTGAAGAAAAACGACTATGAAGTTGTTTTAGTGACTTCCGGTGCTGTTGCCGCAGGTTATACGGCTCTTAAACTAGATAAAAAAGTGGTTTCTAACAAACAAGCTTTGGCTTCTATAGGTCAGCCTATGCTTATGAAAGAGTATCAAAAAAGATTTAACGAATGTAGCGTAATTTGTTCACAGTTACTTTTAACTGCCGATGATTTTGATTCCAGAAAAAGAACGATTCATGCAAAAAATGCTATTGAAACATTATTGAGTCACGATGTGTTGCCTATTATCAATGAGAATGACGTAACCGCTACGGATGAGTTGGTTTTCGGTGATAACGACCAATTAGCAGCACATGTTACATTTTATTTTGAAGCTGATTTACTTGTGATATTGACTGATATTGACGGGTATTACGATGATAATCCACACACGAATCCAAGTGCTAAATTACAAAAAATGGTAAATTCTATAAATTCAGACGAACTAAATATGACCCACTCTCCTAACAATGAATTTGCAACAGGTGGAATAGTTACTAAACTTAAAGCGGCAAATTTCTTGTTACAAAGGAATAAACAGATGTTCTTAACAAGCGGATTTGATTTAAGTTATGCAAGAGAGTATTTAATAGACGGTGTTCATAATAGGGGAACACTTTTTTCAACTAATAACTAACAACTAATAATTATGGTATCGCTTTGCGATAGTTATTGATTAATGTAAGGAATGAAATGGCAAGAATTGTTTTTATGGGGACTCCTAGTTATGCAACAAGAATTTTAGAAGAAATTTTAAAATATGATAAATTTGAGGTTGTTGCACTTTTTACCCAGCCGGATAAACCGGTCGGAAGAAAACAAATTCTTACTCCACCGGATATAAAACAATATTGTATTGATAAAACACTAGCTTTTCCTATTTATCAGCCAACTAAATTAAGAGATATTGAAAATGTTGAGATTATAAAAGCTTTAAAACCGGATTTCATAGTCGTTGCTGCTTATGGTCAAATTTTATCAAAAGAGATACTCGATATTGCACCTTGTATCAATCTTCATGCTTCGTTATTACCTTTATATAGAGGAGCATCTCCAATACAAGAGGCTTTATTAAATAGCGATACTTATACCGGAGTTACGGCTATGTTGATGGATGTAGGGTTAGATAGCGGCGATATTTTGGGGTATGAATATATGCAAGTTTCACAAGATTGCGATGTAGTTAAATTATTTGATAAACTCTCTTTATTAGCTGCTAGCCTTACAATAACTATTTTGGACAATTTCTATAGAATTAATCCTCTTAAACAAAAACTTCATAATGTAAGTTATTGCAAAAAAATCAAAAAAACTGACGGTGAAATCGAATTTGATAATGCAATAGAACTAGTTGCAAAATATAAAGCTTATAAATTCTGGCCGGGAATTGCACTTCAAAACGGTTTGAAGTTAAAAGAGGTGAAATTAGCTAATGCTAGAAATTTTTATGATAGCGGTAAAATATTAAATATATCTGATAATGCGATAGAAATAGGGTGCAAAGTAGGTTCTGTATTTATAAGTGTTCTACAAGCACCTTCAAAAAATGAAGTCAAAGCACTTGAATATATTAAAGGTAAAAGGTTGAATATTGGAGATTATATATCTTGAAGAGGTTGACTCTACCCAAAAATTCCTAAAAAATCATATTAATACAAATGGTTATACTCATGATATAGCAGTGGTTACTACAAATCAAACAAACGGTATAGGTAGTAGAGATAATATCTGGAATAGCAAAAATGGAAATTTATGCTTCTCTTTTATTCAACATACGTCAAATTTACCAAAGGATTTAAATCTTCAAAGTGCATCTATTTATTATAGTTTTTTATTAAAAAATTTATTAAAAGAGCACAAATCTGAAATTTGGCTTAAGTGGCCAAATGATTTTTATATTGCTGAAAAAAAAATAGGCGGTACTATTACACACTTAGTAAACGGTATTTTATATTGCGGTATAGGGCTTAATTTGTCCCATATTCACGATGATTACGGCTACTTAGATATTGAGATAAATATAAATGAAATATTAAAAGAGTATTTTACGATTTTGTCAAAATCTATTTCATGGAAGGAGATTTTCAGTCTATATAAGATAGAATACGAATTGAGTAAAAAATTTCAAGCAACTTTAAAAAATCAAAAAATTAGTCTTTTAGATTCAGAACTTTGTGAAGACGGGTCTATTTTAATAGAAAATCAAAAGGTGTATAGTTTAAGATGACAGAGATAATAGCAATAGCAAATCAAAAAGGCGGTGTAGGAAAAACTACTACTGCGGTAAATTTAAGTGCGGCGTTGGCATTAAAAGGTAAAAAAGTACTTCTTATAGATGCAGACCCTCAAGCAAATGCAACTACTAGTTTAGGATTTCATAGGGATACCTATGAATATAATATTTACCACGTTATGCTTGGAACAAAAGAATTATCGGAAATATTGCTTGACACTGAAATAGAAAATCTTAAAGTAGCACCTTCAAATATCGGTCTTGTAGGTATAGAAAAAGAATTTTATAAAGAACTAAAAGATAGAGAACTTATTTTAAAAAGAAAGATAGATTCTATAAAAGCAGAATTTGATTATGTCATTATAGATTCGCCTCCTGCTCTTGGACCTATAACAATAAATACTTTAAGTGCCGCATCTTCTGTTTTGATACCGATTCAATGCGAATTTTTTGCATTGGAAGGTTTGGCACAGTTATTAAATACTATCAAACTCGTAAAACAAACTATTAATAGGGGATTACAGATTAAAGGTTTCTTACCTACTATGTATAGTGATCAAAATAATCTTTCAAAACAAGTTTTTGCAGACCTTGCACAACATTTTGAAAATAAGTTATTCAAAATCAATGATGAAGCTTATGTAGTAATTCCTAGAAATGTAAAGTTAGCTGAAAGCCCTAGTTTCGGTAAGCCCATAATGCTTTATGATGCAGCTGCAAGCGGAACTAAAGCTTATACAAATCTTGCAACGGCAATTGCCGGTTAAGATAGAAGGGGAATTATATGGCTCTTGGAAGAGGACTAAGTGAGTTACTCGGAGAAGTAGAAGTTGCTTATGAAAAAAATTCTACAAAGAGAAAAGACAATGTACTTGAGATAGATGTTGACAAAATAGTACCGAACCCAAATCAACCTCGTAAAATCTTTGACGAAGAAAAACTATCCGAACTTAGTGAATCAATAAAAAATCATGGACTGTTACAACCGGTAGCAGTTATGTTAAATGACGACGACACTTATACGTTAATAGCAGGTGAAAGAAGATTAAGAGCTACAAAATTAGCGGGTTTTGACAAAATAAAAGCCGTAATTATAAATGTGGATGAGAATAAACTTAGAGAATTAGCATTAATTGAAAATATTCAAAGAGATAATTTAAATGTTATAGAACTTGCGTATGCTTATGCTCAATTATTAAATGAACACAAACTTACCCACGATGAACTTGCAATAAAAGTATCAAAAAGTAGAAGTTCTATAACAAACACAATAAGGCTTTTAACTTTAAGCGTTCACGTTCAACAGTTATTAGGTAGCGACAAAATAACCGCAGGTCATGCAAAAGTTTTAATAGGATTAGAAAAAGAGACTCAAAATATTGTTGCCGATTCTATTATAGGACAAAAACTTTCCGTTAGAGAAACGGAAAAACTTGTAAATGAACTTAAAAATCCTCCAAAAGAAAAAGAACCTTCAAAAAAAGAGTATAAAGTTGATTTAAAACCTTTAGAAAATATTGCACAACTACTTAAAAAAGATAAACTTAAAGTCAAACTAGATAAAAATTTTATTAAAATAGAATTTGCAAATCAGGAACAAATAGAACAAATTTTGAAATATTTTCAAAAATCTTAAACCGTTTAATTAAATCTTATAGTAATTTTTGGTAAAATATTGCAGTTTTACAAACTAAGCCCTACAAAAACGGAGGAATAAATGCTAGATATAAGCCCTTTATTGCTTATTTTATCGGCTATTGTATTCTTGCTCACCATGGTAAGACTTAATAGTTGTTTATTTAAGCCATTACTTAAGCACATGGACGATAGAGCTGAATCTATCAAGCAAGATTTGGCTAATGCTAAATCTAACGGTGCTAATGTCGATGGCATGATTGCTGAAGCAAACTCAATACTTGCTAAAGCAAAACATGAAGCTTCTGCAATAAGAGAAAAAGCTTACAATGAAGCAAATGAAATAGCTAATTCAAAACTGGCAACTGCGAAATCACAACTTGAAGAGAGTTATACAAATTTCACTACTGCACTAGAAACTGAAAAAGCAAACCTAAAAACTACACTTTTAGCTCAAGTACCTTTATATAAAGATGCTGTTAAAGCTAAAGTTAGCTCTTTATAAGGAGGCGTAAGTGTTAAAATACTTTTTCGCTCTAATAGTTACATTGTTACCTGTGGTTGTTTTTGCATCTGAAGGTAGCGGTACGGAAACTGATATTGTACAAAGGATTGTAAACTTTATAATCTTTGCAGCAATAATATATTATCTATTAGCAGATAAACTGAAAGCATATTTTGCCGGAAGAACTGCAGGAATACAAGCTGAACTTGATAAAGTACAAGATACTTTAAAAGAGTCTCAAGCAAAAGTTGAAGATGCTAAGTTACAACTTGAAAATGCTAAGAAACTTGCGGCTGAAATAATTGCAGGTGCAAATCTTGATATTGATAAAATAAAAGATTCTGTTTCAAGAAACGTAACAAGTGAAATAAATCAAATGCAAAAAACATTCAATGAAAAACTTGACCTTGAACTTAAAAAAGCAAAAAGAGAAGTGGTGTCTGAAGTTTTAGAAGAACTACTTTCTAGTGAAAACATTGATGTGTCAAATGAAGAACTTGCACGTGTAGTTCTTAAAAAGGTAGCATAATGGTTGATTTAGTTGTTAAAAGATATGCAAAAGCATTAGTTGACGGTAAAAATATAGGTGATTTAGAAGCAAAAATAAATGAACTAAATCAAATTAATGCGGCATTTGCTGATGATAAGTTTGTATCAATAGTAAATTCTGTCGAGGTATCTAGTCACAAAAAAGTTGAGTTAATTCTTTCTTTCTTATCTGATGCTAATAAAGAGACTACAAATTTAATAAAACTTTTGGGTGAAAATAGAAGATTAGATATTATACCTGCTCTTGTTGAAGAATTAAAACGTGAACTTTTCGTAATGAAAAATAGTTACGAGGGTACCGTTTATGCAAAAGAGGCATTAAACGCTTCTTATATTGCTAGTTTAGAACAAGAATTCGGTAAGAAATTTAACGTTACGATTAAATTAAATCAAAAAGTATGTGACTATGACGGTATCAAAGTTGATATTGATGGTTTAGGTGTTGAAATAGGTTTTTCAAAAGAGAGATTGAAATCTCAAATGATGAATCATATTTTAAAAGCTATTTAGAATTTATAAAGGAGTAAATGTATGAGTGTAAAGATTCAAGCTGATGAAATCAGTTCAATAATCAAAGAAAGAATTGAGAACTTTGAGCTAAATGTAGATGTTAACGAAACAGGTAAAATTATATCATTAGCAGATGGTATTGCTAAAGTTTATGGTCTAAAAAATGTTATGGCCGGTGAACTTGTAGAGTTTGAAAATGGTGAAAAAGGGCTTGCTGCAAACTTAGAAGAATCTACCGTAGGTGTTGTTGTACTTGGTAATAGTGCAGGGCTTAGAGAAGGTACAAGTTGTAAAAGACTTGGTAAATTACTTGAAGTACCGGTTGGTGATGCAGTAATAGGTAGAGTTGTAAATGCTTTAGGTGAGCCTATAGACGGTAAAGGTTCTATTATTGCTACCGAGCAAAGATTTGTTGAAGAAAAAGCTCCTGGTATTATGGCAAGAAAATCTGTTCATGAGCCTTTACAAACAGGTATCAAAGCTATTGATGCACTTGTTCCGATCGGAAGAGGTCAAAGAGAGCTTATCATCGGTGACAGACAAACAGGTAAAACAACTGTTGCTATCGATGCTATTCTTAACCAAAAAGGTGAAGACGTAATTTGTATTTATGTTGCAATAGGACAAAAAGCATCTTCAGTTGCAAACGTATTAAGAGTTCTAGAAGAACACGGTGCAATGGATTATACTATTATAGTTAATGCAGGTGCTAGCGAGTCTTCAGCTTTACAATTCCTTGCTCCTTATACAGGTGTTACTATAGGTGAATATTTCAGAGATAACGGTAAGCATGCACTTATCATTTATGATGATTTGAGTAAACATGCAGTTGCATATAGAGAGATGTCGTTACTATTAAGAAGACCTCCGGGAAGAGAAGCGTTTCCAGGGGATGTATTCTATCTACACTCAAGATTACTAGAAAGAGCTGCAAAATTAAACGATGAGTTAGGTGCAGGTTCACTTACTGCGTTACCGATTATTGAAACTCAAGCCGGTGACGTTGCTGCGTATATTCCTACAAACGTAATTTCAATTACGGATGGACAAATATTCCTAGAAACTGACCTATTTAACTCAGGTATTAGACCTGCTATTAACGTCGGTTTATCAGTATCGAGAGTTGGTGGAGCTGCTCAAATCAAAGCTACAAAACAAGTTTCAGGAACACTAAGACTTGACCTTGCTCAATATAGAGAGCTTGAAGCGTTTAGTCAATTTGCATCTGATCTTGATGAAGCGACAAGAAGACAATTAGAAAGAGGACAAAGAATGGTTGAAGTACTAAAACAAGGTGCTAACAAACCGTTAACAATCCAAAAACAAGTTGTTATGATTTTTGCAGGTGCAAAGGGTTACTTAGATTCATTACCGGCTGGTGACGTAACTAAGTTCGAGGCTGAATTGTATCCGTTCTTAGAGCAAAAATATCCAAATATATTTGCTGACTTAAAAGCTAAAAAAGCGATAGACGGTGATTTAGAGAACACATTAAAAACTGCATTAGAAGAGTTTAAGACGATTTTTTGTGCAAAATAAGGACTAGCTCATGGCTAACTTAAAAGAGATTTCAAGAAAAATAAAAAGTGTTAAAAACACGCAAAAGACTACTAAAGCTATGAAGCTGGTGTCTTCTGCAAAACTTAGAAGAACTGAACAATTATCAAAAAGAGCAAAAAATTATGCTCTTAAAATAAATGAAGTTCTTGGAGAAATTGCACTAAGAGTTGCTAAAACTCAAGGTAACGAAAATATATCAAGAGTGTTTATGGCTAATGAAAATCCAAAAACGGTAGATATAGTAGTAGTTAGTGCAGATAAAGGTCTGTGCGGCGGTTTTAATATGTCAACTATCAAATTAGTTAATAAAATGATAGCTGAATACAAATCTAAAGGGACAAATGTTAGATTAAGAATTGCAGGTAGAAAAGCTATAGATTTTTATTCATTTCAAGGGTTTGAACTTACTCAAAAAGAGATTGGTTTAAGTTCGGCACCTGATTATGATAGAGCTAGTGATTTTATCGGTGAAGCTATAAAAGATTTTAACAATCTTGTTACGGATAAAGTAGTGTTAGTTTACAACGGGTTTGTTAATATGCTTACTCAAGAGAGAAAAGTTGTTGAGCTTTTACCTATAGGTTTGGATTCGGCTCCGGCAGTTGATAGTGAATCTATGTTAGATATTGAGCCGGATGATGATACTGAAGTTTTAAATGAATTAACTGAAAAGTATTTGAACTTCAATATGTATTATGCGTTGATAGATTCTTTAGCAGCAGAGCATAGTGCTAGAATGCAGGCTATGGAAGCAGCTACATCAAATGCATCAAGTAGAGTTAAGTCTTTGACGGTAGAGTTTAATAAAGCAAGACAAGCAGCTATTACTACTGAGCTTATAGAGATTATAAGCGGTATGGAAGCTTTAAAATAAAAATAAGAAAAATTATAAGGAGCAATTGAATGGAAGGTAAAATTATTCAGGTAATGGGACCGGTTGTAGATGTACAATTTGATGGTTATTTACCAGAAATCAACGAAGCAATAGATGTTGTTTTTGAAGATGGTGCAAATAGATCAAGATTAGTATTAGAAGTTGCGGCACATATCGGTGATAGCAGAGTTAGAACTATTGCTATGGATATGACTGAAGGTTTAAAAAGAGGACAAAAAGTAGTAAGTACAGGTGGACCGATTAAAGTTCCGGTTGGTAAAGAAGTTCTTGGTAGAATTTTCAACGTAATCGGTGAGCCTGTTGATGACGGCGCTCCTGTTGAAGCTAAAGAGTATTGGTCAATCCACAGATCTGCTCCAAGTTTTGAAGAGCAATCAACAAAAACTGAAATGTTTGAAACAGGTATCAAAGTTATCGACCTTTTAGCACCGTATGCAAAAGGTGGTAAAGTTGGACTATTCGGTGGTGCCGGTGTTGGTAAAACGGTTATTATCATGGAGCTTATCCACAACGTTGCATTCAAACACTCTGGATACTCTGTATTTGCAGGTGTTGGTGAAAGAACAAGAGAGGGTAATGACCTTTATCACGAGATGAAAGATTCTAACGTTTTAGATAAAGTTGCATTATGCTACGGACAAATGAGTGAGCCACCGGGAGCAAGAAATAGAATTGCTTTAACAGGTCTTACAATGGCTGAATACTTTAGAGATGAAAAAGGTCTTGACGTATTGATGTTTATCGATAACATCTTCAGATTTGCACAAGCAGGTTCAGAGATGTCTGCACTTTTAGGAAGAATCCCTTCAGCTGTTGGTTATCAACCTACACTTGCAAGAGAGATGGGTGCTTTACAAGAGAGAATTACATCAACTGCAAAAGGTTCAATTACTTCAGTTCAAGCTGTTTACGTTCCTGCGGATGACTTAACTGACCCTGCTCCGGCTTCTGTTTTTGCTCACTTAGATGCAACAACGGTTCTTAACAGAAAAATTGCTGAAAAAGGTATTTACCCTGCGGTTGACCCACTAGATTCAACTTCAAGAATTTTAAGTGCAGACGTACTTGGAACTGAACACTATAGTGTAGCTAGAGGTGTTCAATCTGTATTACAAAAATATAAAGATTTACAAGATATCATCGCAATCCTTGGTATGGATGAGTTAAGTGAAAATGATAAATTGACGGTTGATAGAGCAAGAAAAATCGAAAGATTTTTATCTCAACCGTTCTTCGTTGCTGAAGTATTTACGGGAAGCCCTGGTAAATACGTATCACTTGAAGATACAATTGCAGGTTTCAAAGGTATCTTAGAAGGTAAATATGATGACCTACCTGAAATGGCATTTTATATGGTTGGCGGTATGGATGAAGCTATCGCGAAGGCAGAAAGTCTAAAATCTAAATAAGGATAGTTTATGAGTACTGTAAAATTATCTATTGTTACACCAAATGGTATGATATTTGAAGGTGACGTAAAATCCGTAACTCTTCCCGGAAAAGAGGGAGAGTTCGGTGTTTTACCGGGTCATGCTTCTTTAGTATCGACTTTAACGGTTGGTGTAATCGTTATAGAGGGTGAAAAAAACACTGATGCTATAGCAATAAATTGGGGACATGTAAAAGTTAACGAAAGTTCAGTTGACGTACTTGTTGATGGTGCTATTGCTTTAACATCAGGTGAAGGTAGTGAAATTGCCGCAAATATTGAAGCGGCAAAAGAACTTGTTAACTCTGTAAAAGATGCTAACGTATCACTTGCAGCTGTTGAGGCAAAAATAAACTCTTTTGCATAAAAAATATGATTGATCTTTTTTTAAACTATCTATCAAATAGTAGCGCCATTACAATAATTATATTGGTGGTGCTTTCTATTTATTTTATTTCAATAATCTGGGTGTTTTTATATCGTTATATGAATCTTAAAGATTTAGTGCAAAATGAACAACGTTCTTTAGAATCACTCGTTATGAATACGCATATATCTATCAATCCACTTTCAAAGTTAAGCAGATGTACAAGAAACAACGTAGCTTCAAAAGAGTTTTTGAATGCTTGTGAGATTTCTATAATCCGTGAAGCAAGCGTCGGTATTTCTTGGCTTTCTATAGTAGCCTCTACAGCTCCTTTTATAGGTTTATTCGGGACGGTAGTCGGTATATTAGAAGCTTTTGCAATGTTTGCCGGTTTAGATAAAGTTGGTTTCGGTACTATTGCCCCTGCAATATCTGAAGCTCTAATAGTTACTGCAAACGGTATATTCGTAGCAATCTTTGCCTATACTTTTCATCAGATATTATCAAGAAAAGTTTATGAACTTCATACATATTTGAAGGCACAGTCAGAAATTCTTATTTCAAGATCATAAGGGTTAAACGTGTTTGATTTCAACGAAAAACCTGAGTTGAATATAACTCCGCTTGTGGACGTTATGTTGGTATTACTTGCAATATTAATGGTTACTGCGCCTGTTTTAGAATATGAAGAAAACATAAATCTTCCAAGCGGTAGCAAAACACAAACTGCTACCCAAACAAAAAAGTTAGATATTTTTATTGATAAAAATAGAATTGTAAAAGTTGAAAAAGAGAGCTATAAAATAAAAGAGTTCGCAGATTCATTCGTATTATCTATGCAAGATAGAGATAAAGATATTACTATATATATAAAAGCAGATAAAACGTTACAATACGAAGACATTATTTACGTATTGAGAACCGTTAAAAGTGCAGGATTTTTAAAAGTTTCATTAATCACGGATGATTGATAGAATGCCTACATCTAACAATCATTTTTTAACTTCCGGTATAATTGCCGTTACGACTTATATATTATTTGTCGGTTTTATATTGTATTATATTATAGGACCCACAATTACTAAAATAACCTCTTTCAATAAAAGTACGACTATTGAACTCGACTTGACTATTATGGATAAAGCAGAAACTCCTAAAAGCACTTATGAAAAACCAAAAGTGAATGAGGAAGTACAAAAAGAGGAAAAATCAGCTTCAAAAGCAACTGTTACAAAAACAGATATGAAATCACTTTTTGCTAATGTTACTACAGAAGCCAAAACAGTTGAAAAAAAAGAAGTCACTACAAATCAAAGTGCGAAAGTTGCTAGTGTCTTTAAATCAACTTTTGAAAAAGAAGAGAGAAAAGAAATTTCTAAAAATGTTACAAAAAGACTTGAAAACGTCAATCTTAATCCAACGGCATCTATGGCTCCTCCGAGTGATGCCAATGTAGATGAATACTATTCTTTAGTTTATGAAATATTAGCATCTAAATGGAATCCGTCAAATACAGGTTCAGGACTGGGTGCCGATGTACTTATAACTATTTACAAAAACGGGAAGTTTAATTATAATATCGTTTCAAAATCAGGTGATAAAACATTTGATAGCGCTTTGGAGAGTTTTTTGAATTCACAGATGAATGAAAAGTTTCCTGCACATCAAAAAGGTGAGAAAACTACTTTAAAAGTTACGTTTAAAACAAAAGGAGATTAATGTTAAGAGTTTTAGGTTTATTGATATTTTTATATCAATTCGCGATTAGTGCTGCAGATGTCAGTATGGAAATAGTAAAAAATGCCGGTTATAAACCTTCCGTTGCAGTTGTTTTATCAACCGATGCGGCTAATATGCAAAGTAAGTTTGCAGGAGAAGTTCATAAATTATTGGAAAAAGATTTAGAAGTTAGTGGACATTTCAATGTAAAAAGTGTTAGTGCTCAACATAATTTCAATTCAAATATCAATTATTATGAATTTAAAAAACTAAATATAGATTTAGTTGCAAATATAACTACGGAACAAAGTGTGTTTGAAGGTTTTATTCTAAAATTAAAGTTATATGATACGAATTTAAATCAGTTGGTATTAGAAAAATCGTTTAATAGTGCAAAAGACGATAGATACCCTTTCTTAGCACACCGTGTTGCAATAGAGATTAATAATTACGTCAAAGCTCCATCTATTGATTGGATGGAAAGGTTTGTAATATTTGCGAGATATACAACACCAAAAGAGTCTCAAATCGTAATTGCAGATTATACTTTGACGTTTCAAAAAGTAGTAGTTCAAAGAGGATTAAATATATTCCCTAAATGGGCTGATAACGTTCAAGAGAATTTTTACTATACGACATATAATTTCGGGGTACCTACATTGATGAAAGTAAATATTTTCACGGCACAATCTCAAAAGATTGCACAAAGTGACGGTATGTTAGTTTGTTCGGATGTAAGTAATGACGGTAAAAAGCTTCTTGTTACTATGGCTCCTAATTCTCAACCTGATATTTACGAGTATAATACAATATCAAAAAACTTTACGAAAATTACTGATTATAGCGGTATAGATGTAAACGGACACTATTTAGAAGATGAGAGAAGTATAGTATTTGTTTCCGATAGATTAGGAAATCCAAATATATTTACACAAAAAATAGGTGATCGTGGAGCTAGTAGATTGGTATATCACGGCAAAAACAACAACTCTGCAAATACTTTTGGTAACTTTGTAGTTTACACAAGTAGAGAGGGTGATAATGCATTCGGTAAAAACAACTTTAATCTATACTTGGTATCAACGCAAAGTAGTTTTATAAAAAAACTAACAACAAGCGGTATGAATCAGTTTCCAAAATTTTCTAAAGACGGTGAATCGATAGTTTTTATTAAAACTGAAAATGAAAGAAGTTACGTGGGAATAATTAGATTAAATCACGATAAATCATTTTTGTTTCCTTTAAGCAAAGGTAGTATTCAATCTATTGATTGGTAATACTTTGTCTAAGTGAAAATTAAGGTTTGATTTTGTATTATTTCGGAAATTATTTCAAAGGGATAAAAAGATGAAAAAAATTGGTTTATACTCAGTTGTTTTAGTTGCGCTGTTGGTTGGTGGTTGTACACAAAAAAGTGTTCAAGTTGATTCTGATTCAGTATCAACAGTATCAACAGGAGCTCATTCAAATGGGTTTGATAGCAAATTAAATGCTATGGATAACGTAAAACTTGATTTCGTAGAGGGATTAAGTGATGGTGGTGACTGGAGAAATGATAGAGTGTTCTCTACAATGATAGATGGTAAACTTGTACAAGTTACTTCTTTATATTTCCCGTTTGACAAATTCCACTTAACTGAAGATATGGTTACGAGAGCAAAAACAAACTCTCAATCAATCTTAGCTGTAGGTAGAGACGTTAAAATTACTTTAGAAGGTAACACAGACGAGTGGGGTACTGACGAGTACAACTACGCTTTAGGTTTAAAAAGAGCAAATACAGCAAAACAAGCACTTGTTAACGACGGTGTAAATGCTGCTACAATAGCTATGGTAAGTCTTGGTGAAGGTAACCCGGTTTGTACTGAGAAATCACAAAAATGTTGGCAAATGAACAGAAGAGTTGATTATAAGGTAATGCCATAATCAAAGCTATGTTTGTTAAAAATACAATAACTTATTTTACTTTAGGAACTTCAGTACTTTTTGGTGCTGAAGTTTCTGTTTTTGGTGCCGGAGACTTAAATTCTCCAAATCCTTACGGTTTATCCCAATCAGAAAAAAAAATATTAGAAACCAAACAAAAAGTCGAAACGGTTGATACGAGTGTAAGAGTCGTTAAAAATGACCTGCAGATTATTAATGAAAGACTTCAAGGTTTAGAGTCGATTTTTGAAGGAGAAGGGAATAAGATTAATAATATCTCTCTTTCTCTCAACAATCTTGAGGCTCAATCATCTAAAAATCAACAAGACGTAGAATCTTTAAAAACCGTAGTTAATCAATTATTAGCTATGCAAGAAGAAAATCTAAAGAATATTGCCGAACTTAAAAAAGTAATGACTGAAATTGCAAAACAAACAGATACAATCAATAAAAACTATTTATCTAGAAATGAATTTGAAAAAAATATGCAACAATTTGGTGCTAGCCAAAGTATCAAAAGTACATCTACTCAAACACAATCAAAGAATACAACTGATAATGCCGAATTTGATAAAAAACCTAAAAATGAATTATTCGATGAAGGTAAAGCATTTTTTGAGAAGAAAAACTTTAATCAAGCAATTCCTGTTTTTGAATACTTAGTAAGTGCCAATTACAAACCTGCCGAGTCTAATTATATTTTAGGGCAAATGTGGTTTGTTAGAAAAGAGTATGAAAAAGCTATAAGTTACTTCAAAACATCGGCTTTATTGCATGACAAAGGTTATTGGATGCCTCAACTTCTTTTAAATAGTGCAATTTCATTCAAAAATCTTAAGGATTTAGATAATGCATCTAAATTTTTTAATACTTTAATACAGGCGTATCCTGATACTAAAGAAGCTGCCGAAGCTAAAAAAATCATTTCGAAATAAATGATTTGTAATTTAAAATAAAGGAAATAATATGAAAATAGAACAATATAATGTGGTAGCTATAGAGTATAGTCTAAAAGATGCAAATACTAATGAGCAATTAGATTCAAACGTTGGTGGAAGACCTTTAGAATTTATAACTGGTATGGGACAAATAATCAAAGGGTTAGAAGCAGAGATTATGAAAATGACTGTAGGTGATAAAGCTGATGTTATGGTACAACCTGCAGATGCATACGGTGAATATAATGAAGAAGCAAAACAAGTATTACCTAAAGAACAATTTGCAGGTATAGACTTGGTTGAGGGTATGACTCTTTATGGTACAAGCGAAGAGGGTGATACCGTTCAAGTTATAGTTACTGGATTTAATGATAATGAAGTTACTATAGATTATAACCATCCAATGGCTGGAAAAACATTAATGTTTACGGTTACTATATTAGATGCAAGAGAAGCAACAGATCAAGAAATGGCTACAGGTGTTGTAGGTGGAGTTGCTAGCGGTGGATGTTGCGGTGGCGGAAGCTGTGGAAGTCACGGTGGACATGATCACGGTCATGGACACGGTGAAGGTGAGTGTTGTGGTGGAGAAAATTACAAACACGGTGGCGGACACAGTCACGGTGGATGCGGTTGCCATTAATTAGGTGTCCGTAATGAAAAAAATAGCTTTTATTTTTCCTGGACAAGGAAGTCAAAGTATAGGTATGGGGAAAGAGTTTTTTGAAAACTCTGACTTTGCTAGGGAAATGGTATCAAATGCTTCAAAAAGATTAGGTATTAACTTCGAAGAACTTTTATTTACTGAAAATTCAAACTTAGAAAAAACAGAGTTTACTCAACCTGCTATATTATTAGTTAGTTCTATTGCTAACGCTATCTTTAAATCAAAATGTAACATTGTTCCTACTTTTGCTTTGGGTCACTCTTTGGGTGAGTTTAGTGCATTAGTAAGTGTCGGAGCACTTGATTATTTAGATGCAGTGGAACTTGTAAATAAAAGAGGTTTATTTATGAATGAAGCTTGTGCTGGAGCAGGTGCCGGAATGATGGCACTTCTAGGACTTGAAGACGGTGTAGTAGAGGAAATCTGTGAAGCACAAAGATTAGAAGGCAAAAAGGTATGGGCAGCAAACTATAATATAGACGGTCAGCTTGTTCTTGCCGGCTTAAAATCTGATTTAGAAAACTTGGTGGATGTATTTAAAAGTGCCGGTGCAAAAAGAGCAATTGTACTTAATATGTCTGTTGCAAGTCACTGTCCTTTATTACAAAGTGCAGTTGCTCCTTTGGAAAGTGAACTCCATAAATTCTTAAAAGATAGTTTTATAGCACCTGTCGTATCAAACGTAACTACAAATGAGTATGATACGAAAGACGAAGCAATAAAACTTTTAGCAGAACAGTTAACAAAACCTGTTTTATACAAACAATCAATTACAAAATATGACGGAGCCGTAGATTGCTTTATCGAATTCGGTAACGGGGCTGTTTTAAAAGGTTTGAATAAAAAATTAACTACTCCTACATACAATATAAATAGTATAGAGTCTTTAAATGCAGTTTTGGAGGCACTAAATGCTTAAATTAGCTATTATGGGAGCTATGCAAGAAGAAATAGAACCACTAATAGCAAATTTTAGTGATGTTAAAGTAACTGAATTTGCAAACAATAAGTATTATGAAGTGAACTTTAATGGGATAGATATAGTAATTGCATATAGTAAAATAGGTAAAGTATTTGCATCTTTGACGGCAACTACTATGATTGAAAAGTTTGGATGTAACAAACTTTTGTTTAGTGGAGTTGCAGGGGCAATTAATCCAAGCCTTAAAATAGGTGATTTGATAGTTGCTACAAAACTTTGCCAACATGATTTAGATATTACGGCTTTTGGACATCCTTACGGTTATGTTCCGGGCGGTGCTGTATATATAGAATCTGATAAAGAACTAATAGAGCTTGCAAATGAAGTATCAAATGACTTAAATATTAAGTTAACGGAAGGAATTATTGCTACCGGTGATCAATTTGTTGCAAACGAAGAGAGAAAAAACTGGATAGGCAATACTTTTAAAGCCGATGCATTAGAGATGGAAGGTGCTAGTGTTGCAGTTGTATGTAATGCTTTAGATGTACCTTTTTTGATTCTTAGATCTATAAGTGATAGTGCAGATATGGATGCAGGTTTTAGTTTTGATGAATTTTTAAAGAGTTCTGCACTTAGATCGGCTGAATTTATTATGGAAGTAGTAAAAAGAGTAAAATAGTTTTTATCTTTACTATATATATTATATTTTTGAAGGGTGTGGCTTGGAGTCACACCCTTTTTTCGTTATTAAATCTCAATTTTTGATTATTTTCACCTATTTTTCCAAAAATCTTTAAAATTTTTGCAAATTTCAGTTAGATTTAAGCTGTAAGCCCTTGACAAAGT
>DYJR01000091.1 GCA_020723015.1 Arcobacter nitrofigilis | reverse complement strand
TTTTTCTTATTTCAAAGACAACTTAAAAAATTGCACTTCAGATTTAAATTTTGGTCAGTACTCATTAACTCATTTCACTTAATTTGATATTAAGCTTATTTTAAATATAATCCCACACTAATTTTATGTCAAAAAGGGACTTTTATGAAAAGAACATACCAACCACACAATACTCCTAAAAAGAGAACACATGGTTTTAGAGCTAGAATGGCTACAAAAAACGGTAGAGCGGTACTTGCTAGAAGAAGAGCTAAAGGTAGAAAAAAATTAACTGTTTAAGTTCTAACTGTAGAATAAAAACTACAAAAGAGTTTGACCATATCTATAAAGCCTCTAAAAAGTGGCATACTCCGTCTTTTATACTATTTTATCATGACGGTGATTCTTTAAAAAATGGTTTTGTTGCCTCAAAGAAGGTAGGCAATGCCGTAAAACGCAACAGTGCTAGAAGAAGGCTGAAAGCCGTATTTCAACAATACTGCACAAATATCAAAACAGGCAAATATATACTAGTTGCCAAAGACGCAATAGAGCAAAGAGTTTATGAAGATTTGAAAAAAGATTTTCTCTTTGCAGTGCGAAGAATGAATCTAATAAATGAATAAATTTTTTGGTTACCTTATAAGGTTTTATCAAAAATATCTATCGATATTTTCACACGGTAGCTGTAGGTATTATCCTACATGCTCCGAATACTCTAAAATTCACTTTGAAAACAATTCTTTTTTTAAGGCAATTTATCATACAATTACAAGGATTTTGCGTTGCAACCAACTTTTTGTTGGAGGCTTTGACTATCCTAAGGTGAAATTAAACTTAGAAAACAAAAAAATTTTACACAAAAAATTATCCGTACAGTATTGGTATGTACCTTATAAAGATGGTTGGTTTTTTGTAGTCAAGAACTGGGAAAGAAATAGATGAATAACACGAACAATACTCCTTCTACACAAAAAAGAATTCTTTTTGCTACATTGTTAGCATTTGGATTTTTTATAGCTTACGACTTTTTGTACATTCAACCTATGCAAAAAGAAAAAGCAGAATTAGCTAAAGCGGAACAAGCTAATCAACAAACAACGACTAACACTCAAACACAAACAAATACACAACAAAATGAGGCTCCTACAAGTGAGCAAAAAAGCGTAACTTTAAACAACAATGCACTGGTTACGACAGGTGAGATAATAGCAACAATCAAAACTAACAATAATGTTATTGAGATAGATTCTCTAGGTAGAATAGGTCAAGTTACGTTGTCTCAAGGGCAATATATAAACCAATCAGGTAAACATTTACAACTTTTCAATCAAAACAATCTTAAACCTCTTGAGGTTAGATTTAGTGATAGAGATGTAAATAATGAGGCGTTTAATACAAAAGTTGTTGCAAACGTAAGTGAACTTGATGCTACAAAAGAGAAACAAACAATAGTGCTTACGCAAGAGTTAAACGAAACTACTTTGACAAAAGAGATTACTTTTAGTCCTGACGGTTCTTACTCTATCAAAGCAAGTGCTACAAACGGCAAAGAGTTTTTTATAACTCCGGGTTTTAGACCTGATATACTTGCAGACGTATATGCAGACCACGGTGTATTACTGAAAAACAACGACAATACTCTTACAATAATAGAAGACGGTGATTTGTCAAGTGCGAATAACTTCGTAGGTATCAAAATAGCTTCTGCTTTTGATAGATATTATGCTACCGTTTTATATAACTTTGAAAGAAGTATGGCACTATCACTTATGCCTGACAATGCAGGAAATCCACAAATTTTCATAAATGCAGGTGATAATATAACACTTAACGGTTATATGGGACCAAAAGAGTACGAAACTCTAAAAGCTCTTCATCCTGAACTTACGGACGTTATAGAATACGGATGGTTTACTTTTATAGCTAAACCTATGTTTACTATGTTAAATTACATATACTCTCTTGTGGGTCACTGGGGATGGACTATCGTACTTGCTACGATATTAATCAAACTTGTTTTATATCCTTTGGCACACAAAGGTATGGTTTCTATGATGAAACTAAAAGACCTAGCGCCAAAAATCAAAGAGATTCAAGAGAAATATAAAGGTGACAATCAAAAAGCTTCTATGCATATGATGGAGCTTTATAAAAAACACGGTGCAAATCCTATGGGTGGATGTTTGCCGATAATATTACAAATTCCTATCTTTTTTGCTATTTATAGGGTTTTATCAAATGCGATAGAACTTAAAGGTGCAGATTTCCTATGGGTAACCGACCTAGCTGAAATGGACCCTTATTTTATATTACCTATTTTGATGGGTGCAACGATGTTTTTACAACAAAAAATCACCCCTAATGCAATACAAGATGAAATGCAAAGAAAAATATTCCAGTATTTACCTGTAATGTTTACATTCTTCTTCTTGTGGTTCCCTGCAGGTCTTACTCTTTATTGGTTTATAAATAACGTGTTTACCGTAGTTCACCAGTACTATTTAAATAGAACTTATGAAAAAGCAAAAGAGCTAAGAAAGGCGGCTCATGAAAAAGTTTGAAGCAAAAACTTTAGAAGAAGCTTATGAACTGGCATCTGCCGGTCTTGAAACCTCTATTACAAATATCGAAATAGAGATTATCCAACACCCGAGCAAAGGCTTCTTGGGTTTTGGGAATAAAAATGCTATAATAGTGGCGAGAGTCAAGGAAAACAACTCTTTTTCTTCTCAAAGAAAAGAACCTAGAATCAAGAAAAAAGAATTCAAAATCGAAGATGTTACGACAAAAATATCTCAAACAGCCGTAACACAAACTCCACCTAATCAAAAAACTGAAACCGTATCTGTAAATGATTTCAAAAATGACCCTCAAATTGCACCGACCGAAGAGATATTCGGTAAATTTTATTCTAAACAAGACGACTATACACCGATAGATAAAATAAAAATCAAATATGACATTAACGACGTAATAAAAGAGATTCAAGAGAAGGTTACGAAACTTTTTGAACAAACTTGCTTTAAAATAGATAGCATAGTAGTATCAAAATATGACGATGAAACCGTTTATATAGAGTTTAACGGTGAAGATTCTGCACTACTTATAGGCAAAGAAGGGTATAGATATAAAGCTCTTTCATATATACTTTTCAACTGGATACAAGAGAAATACGGTCTAATGCTTAGACTTGAGGTTGCAGAATTTCTTAAAAATCAAGGGGCATCTATACATAACTATCTTGAACCGTTGATTGACAATATACACGATATGGGTTACGGTAAAACTAAATATTTAGACGGTATTTTGGTGCATATTGCACTAAAAAGACTAAGAGAACAATTTCCTGACAAATACGTAGCGGTAAAAACATCACCAAAAGGTGATAAATACATAATAGTAAATGAGCGTAGAAACACTAAATAATGATACTATAGTAGCTATTGCCACAGCTAACGGCATAGGCTCTATAAGTATCATCAGAATAAGCGGTGACGAAGCTATCAAGGCTTTGTCAACCGTTACCGACACTTCAAATATAACTCCAAGAACGGCACATCTTAAAAATATACATTCACTTGACGGCTCACTAATAGATAATGCTATAGTGATATATTTCAAAGCACCCTACTCTTTTACAGGTGAAGATATAGTGGAAATCCAATGCCACGGCGGTATAGGGGTGAGTTCACTTGTCCTTGATGAACTTCTAAAAAGCGGTGTCGTTCGTCTTGCAACCGGTGGTGAATACAGTAAAAGAGCATTTTTAAACGGAAAAATAGACCTATCACAGGCTGAAGTAATATCAAAGCTTATTGAGTCAAAAAGTGCTTGTGAAGTCAAACTTCTAGCACGTCAACTCAAAGGTGAACTAAAAGAGTTTGTAGAAAATATTAGAGAGTCATTGCTTTATGCACTAGCCTATAGTGAGGTGACCATAGACTATGCCGATGAGGATTTGCCGAGTGATATTCTGGAGCAAATATTATCCAAACTTGATGACATCAAAGCACAGCTTATCCATACGGTAGAGAGTAGCAAACGAAGAGAGGGGCTTCTAGGTGGCTTCAAAGTTGCTATAGTAGGTAAACCAAACGTAGGTAAAAGCTCACTACTTAATAAACTGCTAAACTACGACAGGGCAATAGTAAGCGATATAGCAGGAACAACAAGAGATACCATAGAAGAGTCTATAAAAATAGGTACTCATATCATCAAAATAGTTGATACGGCAGGGATTAGAGAAGCAAATGATGAGATAGAACAAATAGGTATTCAAAGGTCAAAAGATGCTATAAATGAGGCTGATATAATAGTGGCACTTTTTGACAATAGTAAAACTTTGGATAACGAAGATGAAAAAATACTTGAAATAATAAATAGTACCGATAAAGATAAAATCATAGTTTTGAATAAATGCGATTTGGAAAGTAAATTTGACGCGACTAAAATTGATGCTCATATATCTTTGAGTACGAAAATAGATATAAATCCTTTGATCAATGCCCTTGAAGATTTGCTAAATAACAAAAACTTTGAAAATGAAGTGATGTTAATCTCAAAAAGACAAGTTTTGGCGGTAACAAAAACATTAGAACACATCAATATGGCTTATACACCTCTACACAACGGAATGTTGGAGTTTTTTAGCCATCATGTAACAGAAGCCATAAGAGAAATTTCAAGCATATCAAGACCTTATGATAACGATGAAATGCTTGATAAGATGTTTAGCTCCTTTTGTTTGGGGAAATAGGTTTTCTTAATTTTGAATTATTAATTTTGAATTTTGAATTAAAGCCAAAATTTAAATCTGAAGTGCAATTTTTTGACCTAAAAAATTATACC
>DYJR01000090.1 GCA_020723015.1 Arcobacter nitrofigilis | reverse complement strand
AAATTTGAAACAATTTAAGATATTTGTGTTTTTTTGATTATCGTAAGGTCAGTTAGTATTTACCAAGAAACACCTCACTAACACGCCGGTGTTTCTCGAAAAATCAATTTACGAAACGCTAACTTCTATCTCCGCATCTTTCACGTCAAAAGCGACTTTGTTTCCTGATTTTACCTTATCTTCCAAAATAAGCTCTGCTAGTTTATCCTCAACTATATCATACAACGCCCTTTTTAGCGGTCTAGCCCCATACACAGGGTCAAATCCGGCTTCAGCTATATATTTGATAGCATTTTGACTCAAACTTATTTCTATTTCTCTCTCACTCACTTTTTTCTTGATATTATTAAACATCAAAGTTACTATATTTTCTATAGCTTGGAGTCCTAATTGTTCAAATATCACTATATCATCGAGTCTGTTTAGAAACTCAGGTCTAAAATACCCTTTCAAATCTTTCATAACAGCCTCTCGTCTAGCTTCTTTATCGCTTATCTCTATGATTTTACTACTACCTATATTTGATGTAAGTATGATAATAGTATTTTTAAAATCCACCGTCACACCTTTGTTATCGGTTAGTCTTCCATCATCAAGAACTTGTAAAAGGATATTAAACACATCCGTGTGAGCTTTTTCTATCTCATCAAAAAGTATGACGCTATACGGTTTTCTTCGTACGGCTTCAGTGAGCTGACCGCCCTCTTCGTACCCCACATACCCCGGAGCAGAACCGATAAGCCTACTAACGGAATGTTTTTCCATATACTCACTCATATCAAATCTTATCAAACTTCGAGCATCATCAAACAAAAACTTAGCCAAAGTCTTCGCACTTTCGGTTTTCCCTACCCCCGTAGGTCCAAGGAAAAGGAAACTTCCTATTGGACGGTTTGCTTCACTAAGTCCTGCTTTATTTCTTTTAATAGCTCTTGCAATGGCTCTTATAGCCTCATCTTGCCCTACTACGTCTTTTTTTAAGACCTCTTCAACCTTCAAAATTCTCTCTTTTTCGCTAGTTAGCATTTTATTTACAGGTATCCCCGTCCATCTACTTACTATCGACGCAATAGCTTCCTCATCTACAGAGTTTCGCAGAAGCGTCCCCTCTTCTTGCATCTTAGCCCATCTAGCTTCTACTTGCTCAATCTCTTTGAAAATTGCAGGTATTTCACCGTACTCTATCTTCGCAGCCTCTTCATATTTGGACTCCCTTTTTGCACGTTCAGCCTTTACCTTTAGGTCTTCTATTTTTGCTTTCAAACTTGAAGTTGCTTCAAATGTTTTTTTCTCATTATCAAACCTTTGTTCTAGCCCTCTCTGTTCCTCTTTTTTGTTTGCAAGTTCTTTTTCTATTTCGTTGATTCTTGTATCGTTTTTAGATGATTTTTCCATAGCCAATGCTGATTTTTCGACACTTAAAGCCTCTATCTCTCTTTTTACTTTACTAAGAGCCAAAGGCTCAGATTCTATTTGCATTTTAAGTTCAGCTGCTGCTTCATCTATCAAATCTATCGCTTTATCAGGCAAAAATCTATTTGTAATATACCTATCGCTAAGCTTTGCCGCAGCTACCAAAGCAGAATCATTTATAGTTACGTTATGATGAGTTTCTAGCCTTTCTTTGATACCTCTTAGTATTTGCAATGCCTCATTTACGTTTGGCTCATCCACGTTTATCGGTTGAAACCTTCTTTGCATAGCAGCATCTTTTTCAAAATACTTTCTATACTCTTTTAGCGTAGTTGCCCCTATTGTATGAAGCTCACCACGAGCGAGGCTTGGTTTTAGGATATTTGCCGCATCCATTGACCCCTCACTAGCACCTGCACCTATAATAGTATGAATCTCATCGATAAAAAGTATTACGTTTCCTGCTTTTTTTACCTCATCAATTACCGATTTTAGCCTATCTTCAAACTCCCCTCTATATTTAGCTCCTGCTATCATAGCACTCATATCAAGGCTAACTACCCTTTTGTTTTGTAAACTCAAAGGTACCTCTTTTTTTACTATTCTTTGAGCCAAACCTTCGACTATAGCAGTCTTCCCGGTTCCTGGCTCACCCAATAAAATAGGATTATTTTTGGTTTTTCTGATAAGTATTTGCATCATTCTTTGTATTTGTTCATCCCTACCTATTACAGGGTCAAGCTCACCGTTTAATGCCTTTTGGTTCAAATCAATCCCGTATTTACCCAGAGCTTCTAGATTTTCATCGGCACTTTGTGATTCTATTTTTGCTCCGCCTCTTATACTCTCCAAAGTTTTAGCAAGTTCACTCATATCTAGGTATTTTGAAAACACGTTTTTAAACACATCTGATTTAATATTTGCTAGTATCCAAGTATCTACGGCTATAAATTTATCTCCGCTACTTGCCATAAGCCCTTGTGCATTTTCTAGTGAACTACCGAAATTTCTTGATAGTTTGATGTTTTCTTTGGTTACGCTTGAAACAGACGGGAGTTTACTAGCTATACTTTTTGCTTCAAGTTCTATAGCCGTTTTATCCACGTTCATTTTGTTCAAAGATTGATTTAGTACCGAGCTTGTGTTTGTAAGCATAGCCCAGATCAAATGTATAATGTCAACTTCTTGATTTTTATTATGAAGAGCCAAGGCAATAGCAGAATCTATCGTCTCAGCCATTTGGTTTGTTAGTTTCTCAAATATTTTATTCATTTAGCACTCCTTATATTTAACTGCTAATGACATTATATCAAGTTGAGTGTATATTTGTCAAGTCTTTCTAAAAACTACAAGCCCAACCTTTAAATACTTTGATAATCTCCTCGGTAGCTTGTGTAGAAGTTCCACCGTAAGATTTTCTTGAATTCATAGAGTTTCTCAAATCAAGATATACCAATACCTCTTCATCTATGTTTTTAAGCTCATCACAACTACTTCTAAGCTCATCGATACTTAGTTCGCTCACGTCTTTACTTAGTTCGTTTGCTTTTGCAACAGCTTGTTTTGTTATATAATAAGCCTCACGGAAAGGAAGACCTAGTTTTGCCACCATATAATCAGCCAAATCAGTAGCGGTCAAATGCCCTACTTTAGAAGCTTTTAGCATATTTTCAGGGTGAATTTTCAACGTTCTCATCACATCCGTCAAAATATCCAGAGATATATGCATAGTTTTTACGCTATCAAAAACGCCCTCTTTATCCTCTTGAGTATCTTTGTTATAAGCCAAAGGAAGCCCTTTCATAACAGTCAAAAGCCCTATCAAGTTACCGTAAACTCTACCTGTTTTACCTCTAAGTAGCTCAGGTACGTCAGGGTTTTTCTTTTGTGGCATTATTGAGCTTGTAGTAGCATACTCATCACTCATAGTTACAAACTTAAACTCATAGCTAGACCACAAAATAAGCTCTTCAGACAGCCTACTAATATGCATCATTGCAACACTTATATTATATAGCAAATCAAGTGCAAAATCCCTATCACTTACGCTATCTTGAGCATTAAGCGTAGGAGCATAAAAACCTAACAAATCACTTGTAGTAAATCTATCTATATTATGGGGAGTTCCAGCAAGTGCGGCACTTCCTAGCGGACAATAGTTGTTTCTTTTAAAGGCATCTTCAAATCTTTCAAAATCCCTTTTAAACATCGCACAATACGAAAGCATATGATACCCGAAGTTTGTAGGTTGAGCGTGTTGAAGATGTGTCATCCCAGGCATCAACGTCTCGCTATGTTTTGAAGCTATCTCCACAAGAACCTCTACCAAAGCCTTAAACTTGTCTCTTAGTAGCAGTGTATGTTCCTGAACGTACAGCCTAAAATCTGTTGCTACTTGGTCATTTCTACTTCTTGCGGTATGTACCTTTTTACCTACATCACCGATAAGTTCTATAAGCTTAGATTCTACCGCCATATGTATATCTTCTTGCGATATATCAAATACGAAGTTACCCGCATCTATCATACCTTTGATTTGCGTCAGCCCCTCTTCAATCTGCTTTTGTTCATCAATACTTATAATACCTTGCAAAGCCAACATCTTACTATGGGCAATAGAACCCTTTATATCTTGGGCATACAACTCTTTATCAAAAGTTATTGAAGCATTGAACTCGTCTAGTAATTTTGCGTTTGTGTTTTTTAATATCTGATTATTGTTTGTCATTTTATCCATCTTCTCTTTCTATATCTTCTAATGCGTCTTTTAGCATATTGATTATTTTCTTCTTCGCCAAAGGTTCGTCATTTTCAGGTACGTCCCAACCGACTATACTCATATACTTATCAACTAAATTTCTCATATCACCAACTATTCCCTCTTGCAACTGAGCCAACTCTTTATCCTGAGCAGTCATATGATTCTCCTAGTTATGAAATAATGCTTATTCTATCCAAAAAACAATTATTAGTAAATAAATTGACTATTAATAATCTTATTGGATACAATTAAACTACGGTCGTCATCCTGAACTTGATTCAGGATCTAATTCATCGTCATCCTGAGCGTGACTGTCATCCTGAACTTGACTGTCATTCTGAGCTTGACTCAGGAACCAATAAAAAGGAGTAAAAATATGTTAGAAGAATTCAAAAAATTTCTTATCAAAGGTAATATGGTTGATATGGCAGTTGGTTTTATATTCGGTGCTGCATTTGCCACGCTTGTACAATCACTAGTCAAAAACGTTATTATGTCACCTATCGGTATGCTTCTTGGCAAAGTAGATTTTTCAAATCTTTTTATAGCACTTGACGGCAACAGCTACGCTTCTATTGCTGCACTTGATGCTACTGGAGCACCTGCAATAAAGCTAGGTATGTTTATAATACCATTTAAAATAATAAACTTATCTCTTTAATCTGCTCCTCAATCCAATC
>DYJR01000012.1 GCA_020723015.1 Arcobacter nitrofigilis | reverse complement strand
GTATATGTAAATCAAATAGTTAAAATAGAAAATGTAGCTGGTATAGATGATTTGACATATAGCGATAGTGAACTAGAATATCAAAAGCTATGGAAAAGTTTTTTTGAAAGTGTAGCCATCAAAGAGAGATTAAACGATAAATTGCAAAAAAGTTTTATACCCCTTTGGTATAGAAAGCATTTAGTTGAATTTAATGATATTTAATGTTTTAATTTAATAAATTGCTTGATTTTTTGAGTATCATTCATCGCATCCGCAATGTCAAATTTATGTTTTTTTAAAAACTGAAGATTTTTGTACACCAACTCAGAGAGTCTTATCAAATCACCTTTCTCAAGGTCAAAGTCAGATATATCTTTATCTATCAAATATTCCTTAGTCCATGAAGAAAGACCTATTGCTCTTTCTTCATCGTCTAGCGAGTCGATATAAATAAGCTCGTTTAGAGCTTTTATAGACCTGTTTCTTCTTTCCATGCTTCAATAAGACCTTTTACAACTTTCATAACCTGATCTATTGCAGTTAAGTTGTTATTAATCCCTGCACCAAACAAAGTTTCAATTTGATATAAATATAATCCATCTAAGTAATAAGCTACATCTCCACCGTCATAATCAAGAACATTTCTAAGCTCATCAAATATTGCTATTGATTTATTGATGTATTTGAATTTTTTTTCTATATCACCCTCTTCTATAGCACTTTTAGCAAAAGAGAGATATTTTAACAATCCTTCATACAACTTCAAAATCAACATATACGGATCATCAGTCATAGCATTTTGTTGATTATAAGCATCTATTCCCATTTTTTATCCCTATAGTTTTCATTGAAGTTTATTTTACCATAAAAAATCTAAATAACAAATTCAAAGTTTATCAGTTACTTGATGTTGACTGCTGAATCATCATTTTTAATCCGCTAAATGAATTTTCCATTTGTGAAATAATAGCCGTATATGTGGCAAATTGTTGTGCAAGTTGCAAATATCTAGCATCTATTTGCTCGGTTGCTTTTGTTTTATCGGATTCTAGCGTCTCTTTTCTTTTTGTCATACCGTCACCGTAAAGACTTAAAAGCCCGTCACTAAACTTCATTTCGTCGATTTTTTCTTTCAATAACGTACCGAGACCTTTATTTTCAACGGTTCCTACAAAAAGCGCTTTTAGTTCATCCAAGTTGTTAAGTACAGCATCACCTAGTGTTGTACTATTTATAGACATTTTACCGGTTTTATCTAGCTCAAAACCGTAATTGAACACTCTTAAATCCCCGTCTTCACCGTATCCACCAAAGAATGTATCTTTGATAGTACTTAAAATCATCCTTATGCTTGACAAATCTTCAAGCGGTGTTTCGGCATTAAATAATTCTGCATCAACAAGATCTACAAGTTCATTGTATTTTGTTACGAATTCTTGCAATGCCGGAGCTATGGCGGTATTATCTTTTTCTATATTTATGGTTGATGTTCCTAGTGCGACTGCCGTTACATTAAGCCCACCTTGTATAGTTATCGTGTTGGAAGAAACATCATAATCAATACCGTCCACCTCAGCTTGCATATTTTGTGCACTTTGTACATGATTTGCCTGAGTTGATAGCCCCAGTACGTCTGTACCGCTTGGGGTAATAGTAAATGCGTTGGCAGTTCCTGACTCCGTACTTTTTATAATTATTCTATAGTCACTATCCCCTACTTTTTCTATATTTGCACTTAATCCGGTAGTATCATTTATTGCTTTTGCCAAATCTGTATAGCTTTGATTTAAAGAAAATTCGACAGCCGTTGCACCGCCCACCGAGATAGATATTTTATCATTCGTATCAGACGAAATAGTATCAGATGCACTAGTAAAAATCTCTGTTTGATATACATCTCTTTTTGCTAGTTGCGTTACGTTTATAGTAGTCATCCCTTCATTAAGCAACGACGTATCAACTGCTTCAAAAATAGCGCTTGTACCGCTTGTGTTTGCAACTATTTGTTCAAAAGCATTGGTTCCCGTACTGTTAAATAAATCAAGAGTTTTAACCGAAGCAAAAAGCTCATTAATCTTTGCCTCTATCTCTCCAAATTTTTCAAGTTCTTTATCCCAAGTTTCTAACTTGGTTTCAATAGGTTCAACTTTGGCTTTTTTTTCTGCCTCTTTTAGCTTATCGATGAATTCTTGACTTAGTCCAGCCGAACCGCTAGTGCCTAATCCTAATATACCCGTAGCCATGTCACACCTCCTTTATTATCTTTTTAATCCAAGAATAGTTTGTATTATCTCATCAACGGTAGTTATTATTTTTGCATTTGCCTCGTAAGCTGCTTGAAATTTGATTAGATTTATCATCTCTTCATCCTTATCAACTTTTGTTAATTGGTCATAGCTACTTTGTAGAGACTCGCTAACCGCTTGTTGTGTTTTATACATAAAATCTACACCCTCTTTATCACCTGAAACTTTAACTAAAAGCGTCTGATAAAACTTAGAAAACGATGTACCGACACTCGTATCCCCGTCTTGTGCTTGACCGTCAAATCTTATATCCGTTTTCCATTGAATTTGTGCTAAATAATCAAGTTTCTCCTGTGTAAGACCTACTATGGCATCTTCATTGAAGGTAAGGCTCCTCACGTTTGAACCGGTAAATAATCCAACATCTTTTATTGTAAGTGAAGTAGTATTCGTCAAATCAACTGCTTTTTGACCGAATGTATAACTCCCGCTTGCATCTCTTAAAAAACTTGTTGTTATGTCTACCAATGTAGCTGCAAAATTGTCCAAAGTTTCTTTGTATACGGCAAATTTATTATTGCTTGAATTTGTAGTCAAATTCTCGGTCATTGATTTTAAACTACCGCTCGATATTGTTAATTCTTTATCAAATATCTCAAGATGTACGTCATTAGAAGCGTTGATACTCCTTGTTTCATTGATAGCTACTTCGGTAGGATTACCGGATGAATCAGTAACAATTACCCTTCCGTCAAACTTACCCTCTTCGCCGTCTACTACTGCTTTAATCATCAAAAAATTATCGGTCGAAGTGTCGTTTAAAAGAGTATTTACATCCGTATACTCGATATCTATACCGTTATAAGCCCTAATATTACCTTGTAACTCTTCAACAGAGTTTATTTTATATGCTAACGCCCTTATATAATTAGTATCATCAATAGTTACAGGTCCAGTTCCAAAGTCTATTGATTCACTACCGTCTAAATTTACGGATACTTCTATCCCTAAAGTATCAAACTTATACGTCACGGTATCACCGACTGCAGCACCTATATTGTTATTTTTATTTGCATCGGTATAAAAATCCTGCTGAGGAATATACTTTTCAACGACGGACAAACTATGAATATTCGTACTATATCTTACGGCAACCATACCACCTATTTTTAGTTCATAGTCGTTTCTTCTATCTACTTCTATATCTATATACTGAGCAAGTTCAGATTCAAGCTGATCCCTTTTGTCAAGTAAATCATTAGGCTCCACCATACGTTTATTTATCTGTTCATTTAGTGAGCCTATATCTTGTAAAATCTGATTTATTCTATCTACGTTTTTGTATATTTCATTTTTGGTTGCTAGTGCTTTATCTTCTATTCCGTTATAAACATTTTTTATATCGTCCACCAAAACTGCCGACGTGTTTAAAAGATGATTTCTTGCAATTTCATTGTTTGGATTTGCTCTTAAATCTTCAATAGCCTGAAATAATCTATCCAAATTACTTGACAAGCCACTCTCGTCACCTTCAAAAAATACTGATTCAACATCCGCTAACATTGACGAAAGTTCTTTTAAATTTGCCTCTTTACCTTGTTCTTTTAGTAGATTATTGAAAACATACTGATCCGTTATTCTATAACTTTCATCGACACTAACTCCACGCCCGTATATCCTAGAATCAACGTGAGCAAGTTCGCTCATTGCTACAACTCTTTTTTTATACCCAGGAGTATTTTCATTGGCAATGTTGTTCATGGTATTTTCAACAACAGTTCGCGACGCAACTAGCCCACTTTGACCTACATGTAGTGCATTTAACATTGCCTTCTCCTTTGAATTATGTAATGCAATTATGACATTACATTTCTTAATATTAGCTTAAAAAGGCCATATACCTTCTATAATCTTAGTACCCCACCCTTTATTGATAGAGTCTCTTTCATCGCCTATTTTATCATAATAAATTTTTAAATTAGCAACCTGTCCTGAAGCTATCGTGTTGTCGGGAGTAATATCATAAGGACGGATAATACCGCTTAAAAATAACATTTGAGTTTGTCCGTCTATAACTATTTCTCGTGAACCTTTTATAAGGTAATTTCCGTTTTGGTAAACCTCTTCTATAACTGCAGAAATTGTAGTTTCCAAACTTTCATCAAATTTTGACGTAGCTGAACCACTAAAAGTGTTGTTAGTTTTACTCTCAAATCCAAGACCTATGTTTTTATTAAGTCCCGTTGCCGCTTTTACTACCGCACCTTGATCGGTACCTACTCCGGCAAATACACCTGCACCTAGATTCGTACTATTTGATTTTTTCGTATTTCTAGTATTTTTGGAATCTGATTTAAGCTTTTCTACGATATTTACCTGAATAATATCACCTATTTGTAAATCTTTTTTATCTGAAAAAAGTGAACCTCCACGAACTGAGTAAAGTGAACCTTTTTTTTCCGTTTTCGGTGTTTCTATCCTAGGGACTTGTAGATTTTTCGTATCATAGTCAATTTGTCTTTGAGAATTTGAGCATCCTGCGAAAAACAAAACTATTAAAGTTACGGAAAGTAAAATTTTATTTTTCATCTTCTATGTACCTACTTTGGACTATACTAGCTAAATCAACCGCTATTTTAACATCATTTTTGGTATTTTGAACTAATGCCAAAACACCGTACCTTATCATAATAGGTTCTAAATCTATTTTTGGATTTGCTATAATTAAAAGTCTATCATTATGTATCTTGATGTCTTTGATATTTTGTTCACCCAACAAAGAAGTAGCAACAACCGCCTCGTCGTAAATTATGGTTTCTATGGCTCTTGCTTTTTGTTCTTGTTTATTTAGTAACTCTTGATTTTGATTTTGAACTTCTTCTTTTGGAGGACTACCGAAGTCTTTATAAAAATCACCCATATAAAAGTAGTAAATAGCAAAAAGAGCCAACAAACCTGCTAAGCTTATTGCTTTTATTATAAGTTTCTTATAGTCGGTACGTTTTACTACTACTATCATATATATTCCTTCAATATAGGAGTGTACTTATTATTTAAATACAAATTCGGTAAACAAAATTTTATTTATCGGATTCTCGACGGTAGTTCCTGTTCTTGTACTAGCACTTGTAATAGTTCTATTAATTTCAGCCAACAACTCTTCTCTTAGTAACTCTTTACCGCCTACGGTTAAAAGCTCTTCCGAATTTCTTGCACTCACTTGAGATATTATCACATCTACTATTTCGTCCCTATAGCTTTCAACAACCGCCTGAATGTTCTCATTTGAACTTGTCATACTTATAGACAACTTCATCAACTGTAATCTACCTTTTGAATTTGTTATATTTAAAACAAGCTCATTTATGCTTGCCTTAAACTCTTGCCCGGTAGGTTGTTCTTTTTTCTCGACTTGTTCTTTAGGTTGCTCACCGTCTGCAGGTTTATTCATCGAAGAATACAAAAAGTATCCACCGACGCCAACCGCAATAAGTAATATAACAACCAAAGCTATTAACGCTATCATTAAGCCTTTACCGCCGCCGCTTTTCGGTGTTTCTGTCTGTGCGACTTCTTCAGCCATCAAATCTCCTTTACTGACTATTAGGTTTGTTAGAATCTTTCATCATTTTCGTAATCATTGCAGCATTTTCAACACTCAAAAATTTGAGTATATCAGTTGCATTTTTTGTTTTAAGTGTAACTATTATATCAAAAACATCTTGAATTTTACCTTCTGCTATCATTTTATCAAAAATTTCGGCAGAATTCTTTGGTTTCATAGTGTTATAAATGGAAGATGTTTTACTTGTTACCTCAGCTTTTATATCATCTAAAATCTTTTGATTTGCATTTTTTGTAGCTTCTATCTCTTGTTTAGTCTTTTCTACTTTAGAAAGTAATTCTTCCAACTCTTTTTTTCTTTGTTGATATTCCACCTCTTTTTGGTTATAAAAGTCATTTAGCTCTTGCTTTAGTCTTAATATCTCCTGCTTTTGTCTATCTTCACCGCTATCTTGTACTATAATAGCATGGGATACCGAGCATATAAAAAGTGCTATATAAATACTTTTTTTGAACATTCTATTCCTTTGTTAACATTATCATTTTGCTTTGTACATATTCATCGGCTTTATTGTCTTCTTCTTTTAAGATTTTTTTGACTTTTGCTTTCTTTTCTTCATTTAGAATATATTTAAATTGTTCACTCTCTTTTTGTAATTCGACTATTTCCTTATCTAACATCGCGACAATTTTTAGAAGTTTTGACTTTTCAATTTCTAGCTTATAGATTTTTTCTTTCATAGTAGCTTTATGAATTTCCAATACGGCAAAATCACTAACCGGTCCATATCTGTTGACTGAAGTATGAAGCAGAGAATCTTTAAGTGAATCTATCTCTTCGTCAATAGATTTTACATTATTTAGCACTTGAAGCTTTTGTGATACTTTTTGGTCTGTTTGGAGTTTTTTTAGGTTATAAAGTTTTTTTATCATTTTTCACCGAATATCAACATCAAATCCCAAAGGTCTTTTGTATATGTTTGGACATGTTCCCCCATCCAAGGAAGAGAAATCAAAATAAAAAAAGAGACCAGAATAAGTTTGGGAACAAAAGTTAATGAAGCATCACTTACTTGAGTGACGGCTTGAAAAATTGATATAACAAGACCTATTATCATACTAACCAAAAGTGAAGGTAACCCTAATATTAAAACTATTTTTACGGTACTTTCGGCAATAGATAATAAATCCATTTTAGTCTCTTATTTTGATAGAAATATCTAAAGTTTTATTTTGTAATAGCTGAGAGATTAACTGTGAAATCTGATTTAAATCAAACCCTTGTAAAGAGATATTTTGATTTTGCACGGTTGACGATACGCTCGGCGTCGAATTTACTACAGGTTTCTCTGCAGCTTTGATAACTGGAGGCGTAGCGAAATCTATACCCTCTATCGCTGCTAATATATCTTTTTCATTTAGTCCGCTTAATTCATCAAGTTCATTTGACATAGTTGCTCCTTGGTTTACTGATATTGTATTAATAGTTTTTTCTTCTTGTATCGGTTCCGATCGTGTTTCATTTAAGTCGACGGTAGTATCAAAATTCATCAAATCTTCAAAATTATCTAAATCAGAATCTATATTTTTATCAGATTTTTGTTCTACTTCGTTAAAATTCATAATTGTAGCCAATTCTTCATCAATATTATCAAGTTCCGCAGTATTGTTTTTGCTTGGACTATCTTCAATTTCATCAAAACTTAGTAAATCTATAGGTAAATCTTTCTCGTTGAAATTTAATAAATCATCATCCAAGAAATCTTTTTTTTGCTTGACTTCATCGTCATTGTCATCCTCTTCCCACTTGTCATATTCGAGTAAATCACTTAGTTCTGCATCGATAAGACCCTCATCATCATCCTCTTTTTTATAAGAAGAATCGTTTGATGGATAAGAATCTACCTCAACATTTTTTTCTTTTTGAGTTTCTTGGTCGCTAAATGTTTCATCGTCCTCTTCCGCAACGGACTCTTCGATTTTTTTGTTGATATGTTTTACCAAAGAATCCAAAGAATCAACACTCAAATCACCTATACCGTGTTCTTGCAAAAACTCTTTTTCAATGCCGTCTTTCGGTTTCAAAAACTTTATTTTTGCATTAAATGAATCTTTGTCTATGATTTTTGAATTATCTATAAGATAAATATCTTCGGGATTATTCTTAATTGCCTCTTTTAAAAGTTCAAGAGAATCTACATACTCAATATAGCCGCTTCCCAATTTGAATTTAATATTAGCATGGTCAAGAATTTTGTGTATTTCTTGTTTAAATGAACTGTTACCGTAAATATATATGTTCAAAAAAAACCTTTTTAAAAACTTGTCCTTATTTTATATTAAATTTTGTTAAAATATAGTAAAATGTACTGAAATTTTATAAAATTGGGTGAAAAACTTGAAAAAGCTTCTATTAATCACATTACTATCTGTATCTATTTATGCTCAAACTATCAAAGATATAGCAAACGTAGTAGGGATTAGAGAAAACCAACTTATAGGATACGGTCTTGTGGTAGGACTTGCAGGTACCGGTGATAAAAGTCAATTTACTATGCAATCATTACAAAACTTACTTAGAAATTCATATATAAAAATACCTACCTCATCAATAAAATCAAAAAATATAGCGGCTGTTATGGTTACTGCCGAACTTCCACCTTTTGCAAGGCAAGGAGATAAGATAAGAGTGAGTATATCAGCAATAGGTGATGCAAAGTCGATAGATAAAGGGATGTTACTTCTTACACAGTTAAAAGGCGTAGACGGTGAAGTTTACGCTTTGGCTCAAGGCAATATAATCGCAAATACCAATAACCTTACTACAGGCTTTATTTATGACGGTGCTATCATAGAAAATGAACTTAACTTCTCGCTTAACAATGAACAAAGTTTGACTTTAAGTCTTATAAAAAACTCTGCAAAACATGCCGATTTGGTACAACGTGTGATTAACAAACATTTCGGTAAAAATCTAGCAATGGCTGTAGATACCAGAACGGTAGAAGTGAAAAGACCGCAAGATATGTCAATGGTGAGATTTATAGCTGAAATAGAGAATTTACCTATAAAATCCGAAATGAAGAAAAAAGTCATTGTAGATAAACACCAAGGTGTCATAATAGCCGGCAACGACATAGTCGTAAATCCGGTAACCATAACAAAAGATGGGTTTACTCTTAGAATAAAACAAACTAGTTTGACGGCTAACCAATGGGAAGATGTAGCACTAAACCAAGGTGTTGATATAGGTGACGGTGTAAAAATAGGAAATAAACCTGTGGAAGTAAATCTTAATAATGCGCTTGTAAATACAAAAGGTCTCCCTACGATATCCGATGTAATGAGGGCTATGAAGATAATGAAATTGCCTATCAAGGACATAATCGATACGGTAGAACTTATAAACGATATGGGTGCCTTAAACGGCGAATTGGAAATAAGGGGATAAGATGGCTGAGTTTTTAAGTCAAGATGAAATAGATGCACTCTTAGATATAGCCGAGCAAGGGGAAGAGTTACCGGAAGCCGAAAAGGTAGTCGTACCTAAAGAGAAGAATTATTCTATATATGACTTCAAAAAACCAAACCGTATCTCAAATGACCAATTTAAAGCATTTAACAACCTACACGATAAGATGCTAAGAGACTTGATAACCGACGTATCGGCAATGCTTAGAAAAATAGTCGATATAAAGCTATATAGTATCGAGCAAATGACTTACGGGGAGTTTATACTTTCTATCCCTCAGCTAACATCACTTAATACTCTTTCTATGAAACCTCTTGAAGGTAGAATGGTTATAGAGTGTAACCCGGGTATTTCACATAGAATTATCGCAGAACTTCTAGGAAGCGGTGCGGTAGCTACTAGTGATAATCTCGATAGGGAGCTAACTGAGATAGAAATAGAGGTTTTTGACCATTTTTATAAACTACTTATCAAACACCTACATAAGGCTTGGAACGATATAACCACACTGAATTTCAAAGTAGAATCACGTGATACCAATGCAAATGCCATACAAATCATCAGTGACCACGAGATAGTTTTACTTGTGGTTTTGGAGCTTACCATAGATGAAGAGAGCGGGTTTTTATCTATTTGTTATCCGATAAACTACATCGAACCGGTTCTAGGTAAACTTGTGGATAAAATGTTCACCGAAAGTAGAAATAGAAAATCAAGTAGAAAAAAAGATATCACTACGTTGATTTCCGGTGCAGAGATGAGAGTAGAAGCCATAATGGCGGAAACAAAACTTAGCGTTGCCGATATACTTAGCTTAAGCGAAGGGGATATTATCACATTTAACAAAAATGCTTCGAGTGCATCGGTAAAAATATACGTCAATAATAAAGAGAAATTTTTCGGTGTGTGCGGTGTTTCAAACAATAGAAAAGCGGTACAAATACAATCTAACTTAGACCATGAAAAACAAGAAACACTTAAAACTCTACGCGAAATAAGAGAAGAGAGAGAAAGTGCAGCTAAGAAAAATATTGAAAATATTCAAAGGCTACTTAGAGAGAAGGATAATAGCTGATGAAAATATGCACGGTGGTTGTAACCTATAATAGATACAACCTTCTCAAAGAGTGCTTGGATGCGTTGTTAAATCAAACATATAAAACAGATATCTTGCTAGTGGACAATGCCTCTATAGATGGAACGGATAATAAAATCAAAGAAGACGGTTACCTAAAGCATAGTAACCTTATATACAGTAGATTGGAATCAAACTTAGGCGGTGCAGGCGGATTTCATTTCGGGGTGAAATATGCCTTGGAAAACAATTATGACTTTGTATGGCTTATGGACGATGATGCAGAACCTGAACTTGATTGTTTGGAACTTTTGATGACTTATACGGACAAGGCTGAGTACTCGGCTTTTGCACCGTCACTTTACGTGGGAGATAAAACTAATAGCGTTTTGAATATAACCGGTGGACATAGAGGTGTATTTGATTATACTAAACCTTTGCCTAGCTTTCAAAAACCTATCGATAAAACTGAATATGAAAAAGAACTTTGCAAAATAGATATGGCATCTTTTGTGGGTATTTTGATACCTATTTCTTCCATTAAAAAAATAGGATTACCTAGAGATGATTTTTTTATTCACCATGACGATGTGGAATATAGCTTGAGACTGTCACAAATAGGTAAGATTTTGATGGTTACCAAAAGCAAAATTTACCACAAAGAAAAAAGACAAGAGGAAAAATATTTAAAACGATTTTGGATTTTTGAGAAAAATAGAATTAAGTTTGAGGTATTGTGGCTTAAATATTTCGGGATGCGAAATAGTATATATTTGGCTTTGCAATACGGTCAAGATAAACTCATAATACCGAAAGTTTTATGGAGTTATTTAGTTTTGGTAAAAGATATCTTAATCTATGACGATAATAAAATCAAACGTATTTTGTTTGCTACCAATTCAATATTTGACGGGTTGCGTGGTCATTTTGACAACACAAAAGCCAAAAAAATCTTAGGTAAGTAACCATGTATGATTGTATAGTATGCGGTAGCGGATTTGCAGGAAGCGTGAGTGCTAATATATTGGCTTCAAAATACGATAAAAAAGTTTTGATTATAGAAAAAAGAGGTCATATAGGCGGCAACTGTTTTGATTGTATCGATGAAAACGGTATTTTGATACATAAATACGGTCCGCACCTTTTTCATACATCAAATAAAAAAGTGTGGGAGTATTTGTCACGATTCACTCAATGGGATAAATATGAACATAAAGTTTTATGCTCAATAGATGGACAAAACGTGCCGATTCCCTTTAACTTGAACACAATAGAGCAAATCTTCGAGCCTCAAAAAGCTAAAAAACTTCAAGAAAAACTTTTAGAAAGCTATGAACTAAACTCTAAAGTACCTATATTAGAACTGAAAAAAAGTGACGATGTAGATTTGCAATTTTTGGCTGATTTTATATACGAAAAAGTATTTGTAAACTATACCGCAAAACAATGGGGTATGAAACCTAGCGAACTTGATAGTGCGGTAACCGCAAGAGTGCCTGTGTTTGTAGGACGGGATAATAGGTATTTCAATGATGAATATCAAGCCGTTCCAAAGGATGGATATACAAAGCTTTTTGAAAATCTTTTAAATCATCCAAATATCAAGGTGGTCTTAAATACGGATTTCAAAGATATGGTAACCATTAGGGATAATAAGTTTTATCTAAACGGTAAAAAGTTTAAAGGAAAAGTTATCTATACGGGGATGATAGATGAACTTTTTGATTATAAGTTTGGGGAGTTGCCATATAGAAGCGTTGATATGAGATTTGAGAGTATTGATAAAGAGTTCTTTCAAGCAGGAGCAACCATCAACTACCCAAATGAACATAACTTTACGAGAATAACTGAATTTAAACATATCCATCCTATAAAATCGGATAAAACAACCATACTAAAAGAGTACCCGCAAAACTATGTAAAAGGTGAAAATACCGCATACTATCCTATTTTTACTGATGATAACCAAAAGCGATACAACCAATATGTGGAATATTCAAGAAAATTTGACGACCTTGTGTTGATAGGAAGACTTGCAGAATATAAGTATTATGATATGGATGATGTGGTGGAGAGGGTTTTGGATATTGCTAAAGAGGTGGAGCTATGAAATATACAAATATCGTTTGTCTTGATGATTTAATAAGACAAGAATATTCTAAGGCAAAAGAGTTTTTTTATAACATATTAAGAGAGCCTATAAAACAAGCTACGGATATAGATATTCACTCTTCCCCTAGATTTGATAATTATCAGAACAATATGAAAGATACTTTCTTAATAGATAAGTTTTTGGCATTTTTTGATAAAAAATGGAACTATTATTACCATAAAATTCCAATAGAAGCTGAAGAGTATCTAGCTGATAATATTCCTAGTAACACATTGATTATCTCTTATGAGATGCCGATATGGCTTGAAAAATTTTGTGAAAAAAATAAAATAGACTTTATTGATATTAGAATAAGTCCTATCAAATTTGCTAGAGATTTGTATATTTGTATAAAAACCAATAATAAAAAATTAACGCATCGATTTCTCAAATACAAAGTATTGGATGAAGAGATAAAACTTGAAGCATCTTTATTAAAGGCTTTCGGCAGATATAAATCGCAAACACCGATTGCAAGCAATAGTATTATTTTTGTTGGTCAAACTTCAGATGATGCTTCGCTAGTCAATGAACAAGGGGATTTTATAACTATTGAAGACTTAAATACCGATGAGATTTTTAGAGATAAAAATGTATATTACATAGGTCACCCTTATGCAAAAGAACACTCCAAACTAGAATTCAAAAACTTAAAAAAATATTGCAGTAAAATAGAAATTTTAGATGATGCAAATATTTACAATTTGATGTCGTCACATAGTGAATTGGAGTTTGTTTCGATTTCATCAGGTGTTATTCAAGAAGCACCTTATTTTGACAAACAATGTCGATTCTTGCATAAACCTATTTGTCCTATAGATGATAATAACGGGTACATACAAATTCACTTTAAAAACATCATAGAACCTATCTTTTGGTACAAAATATTAAAACCTAAAAAAGATAAACCAAAACTAAAAAAATTACCTGATTTACAACCTAATATGTTACGAACATTACACAATGCATGGTGGGGATATGCTAGATTTGTAAGTGATTTCAAATACATAGATAAAGAAGCTTTTTGGCTGTCTGGTGGCAATAAACTTCAAAATGAAATTAATGCCCTACAAGAAGCACTAAAAAGGATTGATACCGTATGTCCCAAATAATAAGCAATACATTAGAAAAGATTATGCCGTTACCCAATTATGCTCAAATTGAGGTAACCACAAGATGCAATTTCAAATGTGGCACATGTTCGAGAGAAAGCCTACCCAAAAATAGACTCAATCGAGATATGACGCTAGATGAATTTAAATATATTCATAGCCAAATCAATACTTTAAAAACAGTCAAATTACAAGGCTTAGGTGAGCCTTTTTTAAATAAATATTTAGATGACATTCTTGATTATTGCAAAAGTATGGGGATAGAGTGTACAACTATTTGTAATGGTAGTATTATCCCCAATATTGAAACTCTAAGTAAATTTTCCAATGTTATAATATCTATTGATTCCGCAAACAAAAATACCTTTGAAACATACCGAAGCGGTGGTAATTTTAATAAAATAATAGCAAATATAAAACAAATAATTCAACATAAAAAAGATGGATTGCTTAATAGTACTACTATTAGAATAAATAGCGTACTTACACACCTAAATTATCAAGAGATAGAAGATATATATAAATTAGCATGTGAACTAGAGGTATATAAACTAGAATTCGTAGAGGTTGAGAATTGGTACATCGAAAGTCAAAGTGAATATTTGCCATCATTGGATTTTATTAACGAATCAAGAAAAATATCTCAAAACATAAAATCTAAGATTGATGATTTACAAACAGCCACCATGCCAATAAGGGTTGGACATATAAAAAGCACTCCAAGAAAAAGTACTTGTACTTGGCCTTTTAATAATGTTTTTATAACAGTTGATGGATTTATAACACCTTGTTGTATAAGGATGGATCCAAATGTATTTAATTTCGGTAATATTTACGAAGAAAAATTTACCGATATATGGAATGGTGATAAATATATTTCTTTTAGAGAAGCAAATCTATCAGGTTCAAAGAATATCGTTTGTGACAATTGTCCGAATTAAATCAAACATAGGAAGTAAAAATATAGAAAAACAATGCTACAATTTTAGTCATTGAATATGTGATTTTTTCAAAAAAATAGAGTTATATTTTATTATAAGTTTTAAAAGGAAAGTTAATGCAAAAAGAACAAAATGTCTATATAGGATGTGGTAATGATATTAGAGAAGGATTTATTCATGTAGATATTAGAAAACTTGACCATGTAAATATCGTGTGTGATGCTTGGTCTGTCTCTAAACATTTGAAAAATGTAAATCATATTTATTCTAGGCATATGCTTGAACACCTTACAAACTTTGAAGCAGATAGAGCACTAAGAGATTGGTTTAAAGCATTAGAGGTAGGTGGCACAATACGGATAATAGTCCCAAATATGGATTTTCACTGTAAACAATGGCTAGAGGCGGAGTGGAACGAAGAAACTTTAAAAAATAAATGGTCAGATGCTCAACATAGTTTTGCTGGGTTTTGGGGTTGGCAAGCTGAGTGTGACCCTTGGTCAGATGACTATAATACAACATACTGGGATGTTCATAAATCTGGATATAACGAAAAACGTATCAAATTACTCTTAAAAAGAATAGGATTTGTAAATATAAAAACAGAGATTAAAAATAATTGGCATCTAGTAGCCGAAGCTACCAAACCAAATTATAGCGGAGAAAGACAAGTCGGTACAAACTTAGATGAGATAAGAAAAGATCATTTGAATAGATATATATTTGCTTCTCAATTTATAACAAAAACAAATGCTATCGTCAATGACGGTGCTTGTGGAGTAGGATATGGCTCATATATATTGGCTCAAAATAGTAAAGTTTTAAAAGTAAATAGTTTGGATATATCCCAAGAAGCTTTATCTCATGCAAAACAATATTTTAATAACGATAAAATAGTTCACAAAATTTGTGATCTTGAAAACGGTGAAATAAATACGGAATTATGCGATTATTTTATCTCGTTTGAGACTATTGAGCATTTAAATGATGCCAATAAACTAATCAACAAAATATCAAAATCATTAATACCTAATGGTGTTTTTATAGGTTCGACCCCAAATGAAACTATAATGCCTTATTCAAAAGAAAAATTCCCTTATCATACGAAACATTTTAGTATTGATGAATTGAAATGTTTATTAAATGCTAACGGTTTTTATGATATTGAATTTTTTCAACAAAAAAGGGAAGAACCATCGGAGATAGAGGAGATTGAAACCGGGCATTATATTATATTTGTGGCTAAGAAATAGATTATAAAACAAACAAAAATTGAACTAAGAATAATAACAATGAAAAAATACAATGTACTTATTTATATATATTCTGAAAAAAGGTTATTTGAATATATATCTTTTTCTAAAATACTAAACAAAGAATTTAATATTATTATTTTATCAAATTTTAGTATTTCACAGCTGTTTTTAGATGAGTTAACTTCACTAGGCATACAATTTATTAATTTAATTGAAATTCATAAAAAACACGATAAGCCTCTCATTTCTAGAATTGTTCACAAGTATTTTAATTTTCTTGCAAAATTCAAAAGAACGAACTTGGGACAAAAGCTATTTGAAGTATCGGAAGAAAGGCTTTATTTGTATTATTCTAAATTAATTTCATCAATTATTTCAGAACATACTATTTCAATTTATGTCACTGCATTTGATACAACTTACTCAATTCAAGAACTTGGTTTTATCTTTGGGGCAAAACAATGTAATACGCCTATTTTCCTGGCTTATATTATTAATTATCATCCAGAAAATAATTATGCTATAATTCAAAATAATCAAAACTATTTAAACAATAGACTTTCTTGTGAATATGAAAGAAATATATTTAATCAATATGAACACCTTACTTACAAGAATGTACATTTTTATCAAGCATATTTATATAAGATTTTGGCAAAATATAATATGATTCCCCAAGTGGCATGGATGCAGGGTGGTGGATTTTCAGATATTGTATCTGTGCCTAATAAGCATACCTATAATCTATACAGAGATTTTAACATTTCAGATAATAAATTAATTATTCTCCCTGATTTATCCATGCAAGAGTTATTTAAATCATACATCACTAAAGCAAGTATTAAATCTTATATTGTTAATAAATACAATTTAGAAAGTAAAAAGATTATATTAGTTGGTCTTGCAAATTGGTATGAACATGGGTTGGCAGATATTCAAACACACAGAGAAATAATTGATTATACACTTAGTGCAACATTTCAATTTCACCAAGAGTATTCAGTACTTGTAACTCTTCATCCTTCAATGGAGAAGGAAAATTATTTATACATCGAAGAAAAATATAATGTAAAGATATTAGACGAAAGATTATTTAATATTCTTCCTTGTGTAGACTTTTATTTAGCAGACCAAAGCTCAACTGTAATTTGGTCTGTACTACTTGAAATAAAGACTTTAGTAATAGCAGTATTTAAGAATTTTCATTTGTTTGATTATCTTTCATCAGTAAAAGTTGTCCAAGACAAAAATCGACTTAAAGATGAATTGTCAAACCTATTAAATCTAAATTTAGACTTTAGCAATGACTTGAAATTACTCTCTAAAAATGAGATTTTTCATGACCATATAGAACAAATGTACATAGATTGCCTTAATAAAATTATTAAGTATAATCAATGATGAAAATATTTATACTAGCCGGTGGTTTTGGGACTAGACTGAAAAGTGTTGTAAAAGAACTACCTAAACCTATGGCTCCTATAACAAAGGACAAAGCGTTTCTAGATTTCCAAATAGAATTCATAAGAGACTATTTCCCACAAGCAGAAATATATTTATTGACTTATTATTTATCTGAAGTTATAGAAAAACATTATAAAAATGATTCCAAAATACATATTATCAAAGAAAAAATACCCCTAGGAACAGGAGGTAGTATTGTCAATGCTATCAAACACTTGAACCTTCCGATAGAAACAAAGTTATTGGTGTTGAACGGTGACACATATATAAAACCCAATTTATACGATTTAGTACATAATAACAATATCACCTATGATATTGCCATTGTTGCATCATTTCAAGAAAATTGCGAAAGATTTGGTAGTTTAAATATAAAAAATGGTAGAATAATAGAGTTTAAAGAAAAAGATAAGAATTGTAAAAAATCATATATAAATGCAGGCTGTTATTTTTTTAATAACTTGAGTATATTTCAAGATAGCTTAAGTGATAACGTAAACTTCGCTATAGAGAAATTGATTGATGATAAGTTGAAAGATTTTAATATTTATGCATACTTATATAATGATATTTTTATAGATATCGGGATTCCTGAAGATTACTATAAAATGATAAAACATATAGGCGGTTAGTTTGAATATAGAAAATTTTTTAATAAATATTGATGATTCAATACAAAATGCACTACAAAAAATAAAAATTAATGCCCATGGTATTATTTTTGTTACGGATGATAATAAAGTAATAGGATGTGCAACGGACGGTGATATTCGAGGAGCACTTTTATCAAACAACTCCATAAATATACCTATCAGAAACTCTGTAAACAAGAATTTTACATATTTATATGAACAAAATGCTTCTAGAGAAAATATACTTAAACTTTTAGATTCTAAAATTAGCGTTATTCCTATTTTATCTCAAGAAGATGAATTAATATCTATTGCCTCCCACAAAAATATAGACTGGAATAAAAAATATAAAATAATATCAAAGGCAAAATCTCCTGTTAGAATTAGTTTTGCAGGTGGAGGTACAGACTTAACAAATTACTTTCAGTTTGAAGACGGGGTAGTTTTAAATACTACAATCAATAAGTTCTCCCATGCTATTTTACAAAAACGAGATGATAAAAAAATCAAAATTTATTCTTATGATTTTGATATTTGTTTAGAGTATGCGAATATAGGTGAAATAGCATATGACGGGCAACTTGATTTAATAAAATCTGTAATTAAACTGTTAAACCCTGAATTCGGTTTTGAATTGACTACATATAGTGATGTACCTGTCGGTTCAGGTCTTGGTGGGTCTGCAGTTGTTTTATCTGCTATCATAGGGGCATTTAACAATTTTAGAATAAATAAACTAACCCCACATGATATTGCAGAGCTTGCATTTCAATCGGAACGGATAGAGCTCAACCTAAGCGGTGGTTGGCAAGATCAGTATGCTACGGTTTTTGGAGGATTTAATTTTATGGAGTTTAGCGGTAATGAAAATACCATAAACCCTTTAAGAATTTCGGAAGATATATTAAATGAACTTGAAGATTCTTTGGTGTTGTGTTATTCAGGCATTAGCCATAACTCAGGAGATATTCATAATACCCAAAAAGAAAATATGGTTGATAAAAAAGAATTTGCAGAAATTGCCAAAGATATAGCTTACGAAATGAAATCAAAGTTATTAAAAGGGCAACTTGATAACTTCGGTGAACTATTACATAAAGCATGGCTTACAAAGAAAAACTTTTCTTCAAAGATTACCACACCTTATTTAGATGAGTTGTATGATTATGCTATAGAAAACGGCGCTATTGGCGGTAAATTATTGGGAGCAGGAGGAGGTGGATATTTCCTATTTTATGTTCCTACTTTTCAGAAAATAAAATTTATAAAAGCTTTAAAAAAGAAAGGTTTGATTGTGGATACGTTTACGTTTGACAATAAAGGACTTAGAAGTTGGATTACAAAGGAAAAAAACAGTGGTTATTGATAATATTAAAATCGGAGAACATGATAAAGTTTTTGTAATTGCCGAAATAGGAATGAACCATAACGGTGTATATGAGAATGCGATAAAGCTAATAGATATTGCTAAAGAATGCGGTGCCGATTGTGTGAAATTTCAAATGAGAAATTTAAAAGAGCTTTATACGGAAGATGCTTTGAATATTACTAGTAGTGATTTATCGACCCAATACACAATGGGGCTTTTAAGAAAATTTGAGTTGTCATTTGAAGAATATAAATCTTTGGCTCAGTATGCAAAAGGCAAAGGTCTAGTATTTATGTGTACACCATGGGATAAAGCAAGTGTAGATGCCATAGAAAAAATAGGAGTAACTGCGTATAAAACAGCTTCAGCAGACTTAACTAATTTTGATTTATTATCTTATCTTATAGCCAAAAAACTACCTATTATACTTTCTACCGGTATGAGTACAAAAGAAGAAATCGACTTAACCGTTGAGTTTTTAACAAAAAATAAAGCTGATTTTGCTTTATTGCATTGTAACTCCACGTATCCTGCACCGTTTAAAGATATTAATCTAAGATATTTAGATAAATTAGCTCAATATAATGTTCCTATAGGCTATTCAGGTCATGAAAGAGGGATAGCCGTCTCTATAGCTGCCGTTGCTATGGGTGCTAGAATAATAGAAAGACATTTAACACTTGATAGAAATATGGAAGGACCTGACCATACGGCGAGTTTGGAATTTGATGATTTTAAACGACTTGTAGATGGAATTAGAGAAGTAGAAGTATCTTTGGGAACTAGTCAAAATAGAGTAATAACTCAAGGTGAATTGATTAATAGAGAAAATTTAGGAAAAAGTATATATGCTAAAGTAGATATATCACAAGGAGATACGTTTAGGGTAGATATGTTTGAGATAAAAAGCCCAGGTCAAGGGCTAAATCCTCAATACTTAAATAAAATAGTGGGGTATAAAGCCGTTAGAAATATTCAAAAGGGGAAACCGCTTTTTAAATCAGATTTGGGTGGACTTATAAAGGCAAAGAAAGAATATAACTTCAAACTAAAATGGGGTCTTCCCATAAGATTTCACGATATAAATTCATTATTAGAGAACACTTTGCCGAAAACAGTAGAGTTTCATATGAGTTTTAACGATATTAATGAAGACTTGTCAAAATTTTTGACACGGGAGTATGAGTGTGAATATATAGTTCATGCACCTGAACTTTTTGAAGATGACCATTTATTGGATTTATGTACACCTGATAGTGCATATAGAACTAAATCTATAGCTAATTTGCAAAGAGTTATTGACAAAACTTTGAGCATGAATAAATATTTCCCGAAAACAAAACGACCCCAAGTTATAGTTCATTGCGGAGGGTTTACAAAAGACAACACTTTACCGTTAGAAGAAAGAGAAGCGTACTATAAAAATCTTATTGATTCTATAGATAGATTAAATTTGAACGGTATTGAGTTATTACCTGAAAATATGGCACCTTTCCCATGGTTGTTTGGTGGGCAAAGATACCAAAATATTTTTATAGATGCTGATGAAATAATAGATTTTTGCGTAAAAACAAAACTAAGAATTTGTCAAGATATCTCACATTCTCATTTAGCTTGTAATAAATTTGGATGGAATCATATAGAATACACTAATAAATTAGCACCTTTTACGGCACATTACCATATCTCTGACGGTACAGGAGTTGATGGAGAAGGGCTTCAAATAGGTGAGGGGAATGTAGATTTTGACAACATTTATCCAATACTGAACGACATATCACCCGAGGCATCCTTTATCCCTGAAGTTTGGCAAGGGCATAAGAATAACGGCGAAGGTTTTTGGACAAGTTTGGAAAAAATGGAGAATAAGATATAATGAATATATTAACTATCATACCTGCACGTTGCGGGAGTAAAGGTGTACCAAAAAAGAATATCAAAAGATTATACGACAAACCTTTAATTGCATATTCAATTAATACTTCATTAAAGTCTGAACATATTACTAGAACTATTGTTTCTACGGATTGTGATGAAATTGCACAAATTGCAAAAGAATTTGGAGCAGAAGTTCCTTTTCTAAGACCTACGGAGTTTGCAATGGACAAATCATTGGACATTGAATATATCTCGCATGCTTTAGAGTGGTTACAAAGTAATCAAAACTATACTCCTGATTTTATTGTACTTCTGAGACCTACAACGCCTATAAGAGATGTATCAGTCATTAACAATGCCATTAATTTGATGATAAATAATGGTGACGCAACATCATTAAGATCGTCACACCAGCCTTCAGAGACACCTTATAAGTGGTTTCGTACAAAAGGCGACTATTACATTCCCGTATGTGATAATCAAGTTCTAAGCGATGCAGATAAACCTAGACAATCTTTTGAAAAAGTATTTATTCCAAACGGTTATGTTGATATTATTAAACCATCTCAAATTAAACTTGGTCATATCTATGGAGATAGAATTCTTTGTTTTGAAACACAATATACATATGAAATAGATACTAATGAAGATTTTGAATATATAGAATACCTATTGGCTAAAGGAAAAGTATAATGGAACATGTAAATTTATCGGCTTACAGCAATTTCGAATCCATTGATAATTTTTCTAACGAGAACTTCTATAGTTATTGTGAACATAAACTAGAAACCTGTAATAAACATATTGATTTTATAAAAAAACATATATTCTCAGATAAAGAAATGGATGTATGTGAAATAGGCTCAGGTAACTCAAAATTGCTATATGCTCTTGAAAAGAATATGCTGATTAATACTGGGATAGGTATAGAGATTAGTGAATCTAGGCATAAATTCGCTGAACAATTTAAAAAATATATAAAAAGCACAAAAGTACAAAATCTAAATCAAAATGTTTTTGATGTTAAATTTGACAAAAAATATGATTTATTCATAGGCGTAGATATTGTACTACAATTGATAGCCCCAATTACAAAAAATGCAGATATTGATTTCTTAAAACTTATATTTGATAACCTAAAAGAAAATGGATTTCTTATTTTAGAACTGTCAAGTTTTGATGACATCTTAGAACAAGTGAACTTGACTCCTATTGTTACAAATTGGGTTGAGTTCCCAATAGAAGACCCTTTTAAATATCTATTATCTAAAATATATCGAGACCAAAATAGAGATATTTATTGGTCTAAGAAATTTATTAAAAGAGATGATTTTACGGAACACACGAATATCAACATTTTACGACCATATACAAAAGAGGAAATAACTTTTCTATTAAATAAAGCAGGATTTCAAAAAGTGAAAATATTTGATTTCTGGTCACAAGAAAATGACTGTGATAAGTATGAATATATAATTCTAGCACAAAGGTAGCCTATGAAAATTAAATATGATTTAAAAAGTCAAAATGTTGATGCGGTGTGTACAAAGCATAGAAAAATTTGTACTCCTATTCCGCACCCTGACTCCATAAAACTGATTAATGAACTCCGAGAGGTAGAAAGTGATTCTATGCATGATCAGCTACCTTTGGTTTGGGATAGTGCCAAAGATTACCAGATATTTGACGGTCACGGTAATTGCTTTATAGACCTTACCTCTACAATCTTCGTAGCTAATGTAGGGCATTCTCACCCAAAAGTATTAGAAGCAATTCAAAAATGTTGCCAAAAACCTCTGATAAACAACTATTATTACCCATCTTTTGAGAGAAAAGAATTTGTAAAAAGACTAATAGAGGTTACTCCTAAACACCTCAACAAAGCTATTTTGTATTCCACCGGAGCTGAAACTACAGAAGCATCATTTAAAATTATGCGACAATATGGACACAAAATTAATCGAGAAAAAATTACTATATTATCGTTTGAAGGAAGTTTTCACGGCAAAACGACAGGTGCCCAGCAACTTGGCGGAAAAACAGCTGGGAAACAATGGATAAAAAATTTGGATAAAAATATTGTTCATATTCCTTTCCCTACACAATGGTATATGGAACAAAGCGGATTGAGTGGCTCTGAATTATTTTTGAGGGATATAAAACTATTGGAAAAACAAGGTATTGATTTATCTCTTATCGCAGGTATTATTATAGAACCTTATCAAGGTTGGGGAGCGTTATTTTATCCTCAAGATTATATAGATACTATGGTTAAGTGGGCAAAAGAAAACAATAGTCTTATAACCGTAGATGAAGTGCAATCAGGTTTTGGGCGAACAGGAAAGCTTTTTGGATTTGAGCACTATAATCTTGAACCTGATTTGGTATGTATGGGTAAAGCTATATCATCAAGCTTACCGCTTTCTGCAATAATAGGTAGAGAAGAATTGATTAATTTGGATGCTTCAATGAACAGCACGCATGGAGGAAATCCGATGGCTTGTGCTGCGTCACTTGCCTCCCTTAATGCTTTGATAGATGAAAATCTTATTGAAGCTTCGGCAAAAAAAGGTCTAATTTTAGAACATGAACTAAAAAAATGGCAAGAGGAATTCCCAAATCTTATTTCATATATTAGTTGCAAAGGACTTGTCGCAGCAGTATTCTTTAAAAAAATAAATAGTACTGAACTTGACATAGAGCTTGTGGATAATCTTATTTATAAAGCCATGCTAAAAGGAGTTAATTCCGTAAGAACACTTAGCGGTACTATCAAGATAGGACCTCCGCTTACTATACCTGAAGATGCATTGGTTGAAGCTATAAATGTATATAAACAATGCCTAAATGAGTTGTTGGAAGAAACCCATGCTTAAGCTTAGACATATTGGCATCGTAGTCAGGAATCTTGAAAAATCAAAAGAATTTTATCAAAATCTTTTTGATTTAGAGGTGGTGAATCAAGTTATAGAAGAGGGTGAATACGTAGAAAAACTTGTCGGTATAAAAGATGCAAGCATTCACTGGGTAAAATTAAAGGCAAAAGACGGTACGGTCCTTGAGCTTTTAGAATATAAAAACAGTCCTTATACAATAAAAGACGATTATCCTGCAAATAGGATAGGATGTTCCCATATTGCAATAAGCGTTCAAGATATAGAGTCTATCTATAACAAATTACAAAATTATGGATGTACGTGTAATAGCAACCCCCTTTATTCTCCAGACGGTAAAGTAAGGGTAATGTATTGTCATGATATTGACGGTACAATTTTAGAAATAGTAGAGGAATTGGTATAATGAGTGACTATTTAAAAGTCGTGTACAGCGAAGAGAATATACCTTATACTACATATCCTCAAAAATTGGCTAAATATTTATTTGATTCTTTCAATATGAATCAAAATGAAAATATGCTAGAAATAGGTTGCGGTAGAGGTGAAATGCTTCGTAACTTTAAAAACCTAGGTTTAAATGTTAAAGGTATCGACATCTCACCTGAAGCCCCTAAGTTTCATGATGATATAGAAATAAGGGTATGTGATGTAGAAAATCAGTCTTTACCTTATGAAGATAATACTTTTGATATTGTTTATTCTAAGTCGGTATTAGAACATTTTTATTATCCTGAACGATATATGAAAGAAGTATATAGGGTACTAAAACCTAACGGTAAAATTTTAACATTAGTTCCTGATTGGGAAGTAAACTATAAAACATATTTTGATGATTATACCCATCGTACTCCATTTACAAAAGTCAGCTTAGAAGATATTTTGAAAATCCATAATTTTAAAGATGTTTACGTTTACAAATTTAGACAATTACCATGTGTTTGGAAATATCCATTTTTAAATTACATAAGTGCTATAATAGCACCGTTTATTCCGATAAGAACAAAGGTCAAGTTTTTTAGATGGTCAAGAGAATTAATGCTTGTAAGTATAGCAAGGAAATAATAAGATGAAACACATAGGTATAATGCAAGGAAGACTTCTCCCTAGGTATCAAAATCGTTATCAGGCTCATCCTGTGAATTATTGGCAAGCTGAATTTTATATCGCTAAAGAACTAGGATTTAATCAAATAGAGTTTATATTAGATTATAATGAAGTTGAAAAAAATCCTTTAACGGAAACAAAAGGGATAGAAGATATACAATCAATTATTGATGCAACCGGTATTCAAGTAAAATCGATTTGTGCCGATTATTTCATGGAAGCCCCTTTTCATTCAAATCATAAAGAAAATAGTGAAGTTGTTTTAAAAACATTGATAAATAATGCCTCTAAACTAGGAGTGATTGATATAGTTATACCATGTGTAGATCACTCATCTATTAAAAATGACAATGATATGGAGTTAGTTGTCGATTCAATACAAAAGATATTGCCTTTGGCTGAAGAAAAAGGTGTTTATATCAATTTTGAAACAGATTTATCTCCGCAAATGTTTAAAAAACTTCTTTTAAGCTTTGACTCAAAGAATATAAAAGTCAATTATGATATAGGTAATTCCGCATCTTTAGGTTATAATCCAGACGAAGAATTTGAAGCTTACGGAGAGTATATATCTGATTTACATATCAAAGATCGCGTACTAGGAGGAGGCTCCGTAGAGCTAGGGACAGGCAATGCCGATTTTCATAAAGTTTTTAATAATTTAAGAAAATATCATTTTAACGGTAACATTATCATGCAGTCTGCAAAGGCTAAAGAATATATTGATGATTTAGTACTTGTAAAAAAACAAAAAGATTTTATTGAAAAATATATATACCAATATTTAGGTTAACATATGAACAAAGTTGCTTTAGTTACGGGTTCAAGTAGAGGTATAGGTAAAGCTATCGCTAAAATACTTCTTGATAACGGATATATAGTGTATATTAGCGGTAGAAATGAAAAACAAGTTAACAACACTATATTAGAGTTCAATAATCAAAATGCGAAACCTTTAATTATTGATTTGTCTTTAGAAGATAATTTAAAAAATAGTCTGAGTGATATCTTTCTTACCGAATCAAGGATTGATCTTGTAGTATGCAATATAGGAAGCGGTAAAAGTAAATTGGGTTTAGATGCAGATTTACAGGAATATAAAAGAATGTTTGATATCAACTTTTTTAGTGGCGTTATGGCTTCTTTACATTCTATAGAATATATGAAACAATATGGTGGACATATAGTTTTTATAGGCTCTATTGCCGGCTGTGAACATATAGGAGCCCCTTTAACGTATAGCAGCGCCAAAACTGCTTTGATAAGCTATTCAAAGAATTTATCTTATGAAGTAGCAAAATATAAAGTCAGAGTAAATTGTATATCGCCTGGCAATGTTATGTTTGATGGTAGCACTTGGGATAATAAAAAGAAAGAAGACGATAAAAAAGTGGAAGATTATATTAAAAACAACGTACCGCTAAACAGTTTTGCGATTCCTGAAGATATTGCAAAAGCAGTTTTATTTTTAGAACAAAGTGATTTCATAACAGGTACTAATATCGTTGTTGACGGTGGACAGATACGGAAAATTATATAAAGAGAAAGCATATGATACTAGATAAATTTAAATTAGATAATGACATAGTAGTTATAACCGGTGGGGCAGGTTTATTAGGGAGAAGGTATGCTAAAGCTTTGCTTGAAGCAGGAGCAGTTGTAATTCTTTTTGATATAAATAAAGATGCACTGGAAGATGTTAAAAAACTATACCGTGACTATGAAGATAAGTTATTGACCTTTGTCGTGGATATAACAAGAGAAGAATCAGTGCAAAATGCTATGCTATCTATTCGTGATACATTATCAAAAGATCCTACAATATTAATCAACAATGCAGCAATAGACCCTAAGTTTGAGAAAAATAGTAAAATCAATAAATCTCGTCTTGAGAATTTTGAATTATCCCAATGGAATTTAGAATTATCAGTTGGTTTAAGCGGAGCTATGATTTGTACTAAAATATTCGGTACGCAAATGGCAAAAAACTATAAAGGAGTCATCATAAATGTTGCTTCAGACTTAGGTGTTATCGCACCTGATCAAAGACTTTATAGACAAGAAGGATTAAGTGAAGAAGAACAAAATGTAAAACCGGTAACGTATTCTGTAATTAAACACGCTTTAATAGGACTAACAAAATATACTGCTACATATTGGGCAGATAAAGGGATAAGATGTAATGCCTTTGCTCCTGGTGGGGTCTATAATAATCATTCAGAAGATTTTACAAGACGCATTTCTAACTTAATTCCACTTGGGAGAATGGCAAACATAGATGAGTATGAAGCAACCATTCTATTTTTATGTAGTGATGCAAGTAGCTATATGAACGGTGCTACGTTAAATATGGATGGGGGAAGAAGTATCTGGTAATATTATAACTGCCTAAACCCTCTAAAAGAAGCATCTTTACCCAAATAAAGTTTTTCTAGTTGTTTTTTAACGTCTTTTCGTTGTCTTTCTTGATAGTTTTCTATTAAAATTGCATTTGCTTCCATTAACGCCAAATAAAATTCTTCATCACTCATGTCTGTAAAATTGCATGTTAATAAATCTGAATTTGTATGCTTATTTTCATAAAAATCCTCCACATCTTTTAACATCCCCTTTTGAATTGCGTAATCATACAGCGGTGAGCCTGGATATGGAGTGACAGGTCTTATGGTTCTCAGTTCTTCTTCCGTATCGTATTTAAGTAAGAAATTTACACCTTTCATTAAAGTCTCTTTATTCTCTCCGATATTGCCGAATATAATATTATATCCAGGCATAATACCTTCGGCTTTTGTAGCCTTAATACCTTCTTCAATTTGTTTTGTTGTTAAAACTTTATTCATATTCTTTAAAATGACATCATCAAAAGCCTCAATGCCATAATTTATATAAACACAACCGGCTTCTTTCATCAGCTTAAGAACTTTCGGCTTTGCATAATTTAATCTACCGTTACACTCCCACTTAAACTTCAATCCTGCCTTTATAAAGTCTTCACAAAGACTTATCGTTCTTCCTATTGATGACATTAACAACTCATCTGAAAAAGATATATAAGTGATTCTATAGTTTTTTTGAAGATATTTAATTTCTTCTATAATTGATTCGTTACTCCTAGCTCTAAATCCCTTGTCCATACGGTAACAAAAATTACACGTAAAAGTACAACCTCTTCCGCTCAAAACAGGCATTATGAAATCTGTCTTTGTACAACCCGGCATTCTTAGTTTTCTATAATGGTTAATATCAAATAAGTGATATGCCGGCATAGGGATATCATCAATATTCTCTATTAAAGGTCTTGATGGGTTTACAAAGGTTTCTTCACCTATTTTATAAGCTATCCCTAAAACATTTTTTAAATCTTTTTTATGTTCTAAATGTTCTAAAAGGTCTATGATTGTATTTTCTCCCTCTCCTCTTACGACAACATCAGCATTCATTTTCTTAAGAAAATAATGCGGTGCGGGACTCGGCCCAAATCCACCTATAATATAAAAAGGTCTTTGTTTTGATGCATTAACGGCTTCTGATATTTTTTTCGCTTTACGATATTCATAATATCCACCGATAAAACTTAATCCAACAACATCGTATTTCTCATTATTTAATTTTTCCGTTAAGTGTGATTCAGGATAGTGATGAATATCTTGGGCATATATTTCCACTTCATGCCCATATTTAAGCAATATTGCCGCAATATAAGCTATACCTTGCGGGAACCATTGTATAAAGGACTCATTATCATAACATATCAATAAAACTCTCATATTCTTCCTTCGCCTTGTTAATATTTTGTACCCAAAAGAAATTTACTTTTAGGTATTTTATAATTTTGTCTTAGCTCTTTTATTATTGAGTATTCTCTTAGTTGTGGCGTTATTACCAAATAATCATACTCAATATCCTTTAACTTATCAATAGATAAT